>JBBTCW010000045.1:0-40156 GCA_038043025.1 Pseudomonadota bacterium
GCCTGGGAAGTGCTTCCAGGATTGAAATCATGATAAACTTATGTATAAACCCATGGGTCGAGCCGCGGGATGACAAAACACTCACCTCTGAGCTGAGGATTGTATATACATCGCATCTCCATAACTAAAAAATCGATATTTTTCTTTTATTGCTTCTTGATACGCGGCCATCATTTTCTCATGCCCGACAAATGCACTCACTAACATTAATAACGATGACTTCGGTAAATGAAAGTTCGTAATCATCGCGTCGATCACCTTAAACTTAAATTCAGGATAAATAAAAATATTCGTTTCGCCTTTAAAAGGCTTTATTCTACCCTCTTTCGCCGCTGTTTCTAAGCTGCGAACCGTCGTTGTTCCGACAGCAATCACGCGACCACCTTGCGCTTTTGTTTTTACAATCAAATCACATATATCCTGCGGCACATCGATCCATTCACTATGCATATGATGTTCTTGAATGTTTTCAACGCGCACCGGCAAAAATGTGCCCGCCCCCACATGCAACGTTAAAAACGCCATCTTAATGCCTTTGTCTTGCAATGCTTGTATTAATGCATTATCAAAATGCAACCCTGCCGTCGGCGCAGCAACTGATCCATCGTGTTTAGCGTAAACCGTTTGATAACGCTCGCGATCTAACAATTGATCGTTGCGATCAATATACGGCGGCAACGGTATGTGACCCATTTGATTTAAAATATCTAAAACCGCCTCATCCGTTACAAATTCTAATTGAAATAAATCATCTTTGCGATCCATCACTTTTATTTCGATATTATTTTCTAAATAAAAACAACTGCCAATTTTGGGCGAACGGTTGGCATGCACATGCGCCAATACTTGATTATTATCTAAAATACGTTCGACTAATAACTCTACTTTCCCGCCCGTTGACTTCGAGCCAAATAATCGCGCCGGAATCACTTTGGTATCATTGAATACCAACAAATCATTCGGATGCAGTAATTCTAAAATATCGATAAATTTGCGATGCGTGAGCGTATCTCCCAGACACAACAAACGGCTGCCGCTGCGATTTTTTGCTGGATAGCGCGCTATCAATTCATCCGGCAATATGTAATCAAAATCAGAAAGTTTCATTATGGCTCGGTTGATCAAAAAAATAACAAGCGTATCAAACCTCTGCCCCTCTGTCCAGCTCTGAGCTGGGGAAAACCAGGCTCCATCTAGGTTTCCACAGCTCAGAGCTGCTTAGGATCTGTTACCTCTAGTGATTTTTGTCCATCCCGTGTAGTATGCAGGGTACATTTAAGGTGCTCACATGCTTTGCGAAAAATGCCAAAAATCTCTCGCACTCTGTATTTGCGCAGAAATTCGTCAGCACGCTACTAAACTGCATGTATTAATTTTACAACATCCTCAAGAACCTGATCATGAAATTGGTACCGCACTCTTGGCTCATCTGGCACTACCCAATTCAACACTAAAAATTGGTTTGTCTTGGAGAAGCCTGAGCGCGATTCTTGACAAAAAAGAACTCGATCCAAAACGTTGGGCAGTACTCTATTTGGGTAGTGGCGTTAAGGGTACCCCAAACAGCAAAAAACCCTTACAGTTTGTTTCAAAAAAAGGAACACCCATCGAAAACCCAAAACACCTTGACGGAATTCTTGTCTTAGATGGTAGTTGGAGTCAAGCCAAAGCCTTATGGTGGCGTAATGCATGGCTACTTAAGCTGCATCGCATTATTTTAACGCCGCAACATAAATCGCTATACAAAGAATTGCGAAAAGAACCACGACGTGAGTGTTTATCTACTATTGAAGCGATCGCAGAGGTATTAGAGCTCCTGGGTGAAAAACAAGAAATAGCTCAACACTTAAGATCACTGTTTTCGAAACTTCTGAATAAGAAACGAGAGTTGTGTTGAAAACGGCATACTGCATACTAAGGAACGTGCACGAAATAACTTTCGCATCCAGCATCCCATAAGAGGCGCATCTTTTCACGTTGCTCAATCAGAAAAGCGCTTACATAGAATAACTATGCGCGCACTTTTCTTCTATCGCAACGTAAAAATCTGCACCCCTTCTGGGCGCTAGATGTAAAAGTTATTCCGTGCACGTTCCTAACCAGGATATTTCACGATGCTCCTTTGAGCCAAGGGGTTAAGTCTAAATAATTTAGACTTGTGCCCCCTAGACATACCTATACCACTAAACTGAAACATGCGATATAATTAACTTCTCCTTACCCCACCTTACCACCCCGAAAGATATGGACATTTATATGGTCATTTGTATTGCTTTTATTATGGTTATGAGGTATACTGTATGCAGAAAGCTTATTTTGAATGGAATGATTTAAAAAATAGAATAAATCAACGCAAACGTGGAATATCGTTTAGCGAGGCACAACTCGCTTTTTTGGATCCTAATCGTGTGATTGCGCAAGATTTAGAACATGCTAACTTAAACGAAACACGATATTATTGTTTTGGAAAAGTAAGACAAAATATTTTAACCGTTCGATTTACTTATCGAAACAATAAAATACGAATTTTTGGCGCGGGCTATTGGCGAAAAGGGAGAAAAATTTATGAAAAAGAAAACAAAAAAAGAACCGATGGGTAAAATAAAAATTATTAAAGATTTTTTACCAACCCCTGACAATTTGATCTTTAAAGATGAAACCATCAAAGTGACTTTATCGTTAACAAAAAACAGCGTGGATTTCTTTAAACAAGAAGCTAAAAAACAAAATACAAAATACCAACAAATGATACGCGTCTTATTGGATCGATATACTTCGCACTTC
This sequence comes from Pseudomonadota bacterium, assembly GCA_038043025.1. GTDB lineage: Bacteria > Pseudomonadota > Gammaproteobacteria > UBA12402 > UBA12402 > O2-02-FULL-42-9. The sequence goes on from JBBTCW010000045.1 coordinate 2,785, forward strand.
GATCAAAGTAGAACCCACGATTAAATATACACGCCCCCATTTATCTGATCCAGCAGAAATTTAAAGACCTACTGTAAAATTAGTAGTTTTATGCGCCACAACTCTACAGAGAAGTAAGCTCTGCATAGACAGGTAGTTTTATTTGAATTTAACTAAGGAGCCTGAACTAGACATTTCTGAAGCAGTCTTCATGATCGGAGATCGATACAAAACAATTTGACGCTATCAATAGCTCTGCTATACTTCGGAACTCTGATATGGGCCGGGATGGCGGAACTGGTAGACGCGCCAGACTCAAAATCTGGTGGTAGCAATACCGTGTCGGTTCGATTCCGACTCTCGGTACCATTTAGGGTCTGTCACAGAATAAGTGGTGCAGTTAGCGCCCAGCTGATAGGCAGATTTGGACGTTCTGATTGAGAAAAAAAACGCACATAGCAGGGACTATGTAAGTTATTTTTCGATTGAAGAACGTCCAAAGATGCCTGTCAGATGGGATGCTAAATGTATCACTTATTCTGTGACAGACCCTTAGGTGTATAATGCATTTCGAACGTCGCTGCTCTCTTTTCTTGTCAAAAAAAGTGCAAATACTTGAGGTGTAGTGTAATGGCAGCACTCTTGACTCTGACTCAAGCGATCCTGGTTCGAGTCCAGGCACCTCAGCCACTTTTATGTTGTAATGCCTAACAAGAACGAGGTCACCCACGTGTTAAATCATATACAATTAAATCCATCCGCAGAGATAAGATTAAAGCGCGGACATCTATGGATTTACAGTAATGAAATCAATAATCTCAAAACCCCTTTGAAATCCTTCGAAACAGGGGAGCTCATCAATATTCATGATTCGTTTGGAAATAATCTTGGCGTGGGTTACATTAATCCGCATAATTTATTAGCCGCGCGACTCCTGACACGAGACCCTGCCGAACCCATCGATACGGTTTTTTTTCAAAAACGATTTCACCAGGCACTCATGTTGCGCCAAACACTCTTTTCTCAACCCTACTATCGATTGATTTATGGCGAAAGTGATGGACTCCCGGGTTTAGTGATTGATCGCTTCGGAGAAGCATTTGTGATTCAAATTAATACTGCGGGCATAGAAAAATTAAAAAATGAAATCATTTCCGCATTATTAAAAACAACTCATGCCCAATGCATTATTATTAAAAATGCTAGCAGTGAACGTGCGAATGAAGGGATGGAAAAATACACGGAAATCGCTTATGGTCAACTCCCTGACCCCTGTATCATCGAAGAAAATCAATGTCAATTTATGATTGATTTGTTAAACGGCCAAAAAACAGGATGGTTTTACGATCATCGATTTAATCGTGCGCGCATCGCCACCTATTGCAACGATAAAGATATATTAGATGTGTTTTGTTACACCGGCGCGTTTACCCTTCCCTCTGCAAAAGTGGCAAAACAAGTGGTCGCAATTGATAGTTCAAGCACGGCACTCTCACAACTCGATGAAAACTGCAAACTCAATGCATTAAAGAATGTCATCACACACCCCGGCAAGGCGCAACAAGAATTAGAAAATTTAAACAACGCCGGCAAAAAATTCGACGTCATTATTCTCGATCCTCCTGCCTTCATTAAACGCAAAAAAGATTACCCTGCCGGTTTAAAAGCCTATCAACATATCAACGAAGCGGCGATGCGTTTATTAAACCCACACGGTATTTTATTGTCCGCTTCTTGCTCCATGCATCTCTCTGCTGACGATTTACTCTTATGCCTTGCAAAAGCAGGCCATAAAGTGGGACGTCAGCCCATCGTATTAGAACAATGCCATCAAGCCCCCGACCATCCGATTCACCCTAGCATCCCTGAAACAAATTATTTAAAAGGATTTATTGTCGCCATGCAAACATAATAACAAAAAAATCATCGTGCAATTCTTGTCGAATACTCTAAAATCAGACATGATAAATATAAGCCCTGGTAGCTCAGGCGGATAGAGCGTTCCCCTCCTAAGGGAAAGGTCAGAGGTTCGACTCCTCTTCAGGGCACCAAAATAACACTTAGGGAATTAAAGAAAAAAGAGGCTTCATTATGCAATATATGAATCAAGAACAATGGCGCATCAAAGTTGGATTGGCAGAAATGCTAAAAGGCGGTGTCATTATGGATATTACCAACGTTGAGCAAGCAAAGATTGCAGAAGAATCGGGGGCTTGTGCCGTAATGGCATTAGAGCGCGTACCTTCGGACATTCGCAAAGAAGGAGGCGTTGCGCGAATGGCATCCCCTAAAATGATTAAAGAAGTGATGGCAGCAGTTTCAATTCCTGTGATGGCAAAAGCGCGCATTGGTCATTTCGCTGAAGCGCAAGTCTTAGAAGCACTCAAAGTTGATTTTATCGATGAAAGTGAAGTATTAACGCCGGCCGATGATGACAATCATATTTATAAACATCATTTTAAAATTCCCTTTGTTTGCGGCTGTCGAAATTTAGGCGAAGCGTTACGACGAATTGCTGAAGGTGCGACGATGATTCGTACAAAAGGCGAAGCAGGTTCAGGAAATATTGTAGAAGCAGTGCGTCATCTGCGAACGATCATTAATCAAATCAAACAGGCAACACAGTTAACCTCCATGGAATTGCCCAGTGAAGCAAAGCGTTTGGGCGTGTCATTGGATTTATTGGAATGGGTTGCTGAGCATGGAAAATTGCCCGTGCCAAACTTTTCTGCAGGAGGTATTGCAACTCCTGCCGATGCAGCCTTAATTCGACAATTAGGCGCCGAAGCTGTTTTTGTAGGCTCTGGTATTTTCAAATCCTCCGATCCAGAAGCGCGCGCGCGAGCAATCGTCGAAGCGACAACTCATTTTGATGACCCCAATGTTATCTTAAAAGCGTCTGAACATTTAGGTGAAGCGATACCGGGGATTGATATTCATCAATTAGAAGAGCATGAAAAGTTTCAAACGCGCGACGAATAGTATGATTGGTATACTTGCAATACAAGGCGATTATGAAGCACATGCTAAAATGCTAGCGCAATTACATGTATCCTATTGTTTCGTCAAAACGGTCACGCAATTAAATGCATGTCGTGCATTAATTATTCCCGGAGGTGAAAGCACAACGCTTTTACATTTTATTTCAAGAAATGGGTTGTTTGATGCGATGATCCAATTTGCTCAAAAAGAGAAACCGATTTTTGGCACCTGTGCAGGAGCGATTTTATTAGCAAAGACGGTCAAAAACCCCACGCAAAAAAACCTGGGCTTAATGAATATAACGATTGAGCGCAATAGTTATGGCCGTCAAATGGAAAGTATGATTGCAAAAGGACAAACATCATTAAGTAGCGATGAAGAAGAGATGGTGTTTATTCGCGCGCCGAAAATTTTAAACGTGGGCGACAATGTTGAAGTACTTGCCACTTATCAAGATCATCCAGTTTTTGTTCGAGAAGGTCATTGCCTTGCAGCAACATTTCATCCGGAGCTTTCAAAGAGCTTATTGTGGCATCGTTATTTTGACCAACTATCTTCTTGATATTCTAAAGGTCTGTCACAGACCCTTTTAGAGATCGCTCGGCTGGCAATCGAGTGCTTTCGACTCCTCTTCAGGGCACCAGATTAACTTCTGACAAACCTTAACAACAACGTATAATCACCACGATCGGCGGCACGCAACGCCTTCATGTATTGAGCCCTTACCTCGCCGATGGCAATCAAGCTGCGACTACCCCAAGTAAAACGAGGCTGTTTCAAGGCAATTAACAAAACATCTGCCATTAACCTTGCATGACGTCCATTACCATTCACGAATGGATGAATCCAAACTAAACGATGATGAAAACGCGCACATATTTCATCGGCATCATACACATGATGAGACAATTGATAATTTACATCATCAAACAATAACTTTAATTGCGTGTTAATTTTTTGCCATGCCACACCAATATTTTTATCTGTTGTGCGATATTGCCCTGCCCAACGCCACGTTTGGCCAAACATTTCAATATGTAATCGTTTTAAAAATATAAAGTCTAAAATTTTTTCAATAAAGAATTTTTGGTTTCGAACCCAACATTCTGCCTTTAAAATATTTTCTTGCTCCCATTCATTTAGTTCCTGTTGTACCACAACATGCGGTGGTATTAACCCAATCATTTCATCAGGATCAATCGGTGTCGCGCCTTCTGGATATACTACTTTCATTAATTCTCATTCCATAAATGTTTGGAGGATTGCGATAATAATTTTTCAGCATGTGAGATCGTTTGTTCACGCAAATGATCCGATGTCGTCGATTGATTTTCAAGTGACATGGAATGGGCTACACGCTCAATTTGCTGTTGTGCGACCTTGTACGCTTGTTTTTCTACAATATCGCGCACAGATTGCTTGGGCACAATCGCATAAACCAATTCCCCTCCCATTGCATTCGCCATCGATTGCAATGTACGCAAGGTTACCGCTTGTTTGGCTTCATCTTCTTCAATACGAACAATACGCGAAGGATGCATCCCTGCTCGTTTCGCCAACTGAGCCAACGTCATACCCAATGCTTTACGCCACAAACGAACCCACCCGCCTTTTGGCATACAACCGTCCCTCCCCTGAGTCCATGCGACTAAGGGCATTAGTTGTTCATCTAACTGTTTAATCAATAAGTTACGTCTGTTCATGGCTATTTTCCAATATATGTTTATATCTAAAATTATACAATTTAATTATATATGTATATTAACTATTTTTCAAATAAAATATACAGCGGCCACTATCTAAACCGCTCGTCCAGCCGCGACGCCCGAAGACCAAGCCCATTGGAGATTATATCCACCCAACTGACCTGTCACATCAACCACTTCACCAATAAAATACAACCCAGAGATTTTTCGTGATTCCAAGGTTTTGCTACTTAACTCATTTGTATCGACCCCACCTAACGTGATTTCTGCTTTATTATAGCCTTCTGTGTCATGAGGCGTCATCACAAAATCAGTTAAAAAATCGACTAAGTCAAAAATCTCTTTATCATTCATACGGCTCATCGGTATGTTTTTTATTTTTTCAGCATCGATGAAGCACGTCACTAAACGCTTCGCCAACTTTTCGCTTAATACTGTTTTAAGTTCTTGTTTGGGATTTTCAATGCGCTTAATCCGCAAAAATTCAGTCCAATTGAATTGTGGCAACAAATGAATATGGATCGCTTGTCCGGGCTTCCAATAAGATGAAATCTGTAATATAGCGGGACCACTCAGGCCTCGATGAGTAAAAAGAATTTCTTCCTCGAACGAAACTTTACCACAGCGCACCATCGCCTCACAAGAAATCCCCGATAGCGTTTTATAACGCGCCAAATCTTCGTTATCAAAAACAAACGGGACAAGTGCGGGTACCGTCTCTGTCACGGCTAAATTAAATTGCCGCGCTATCTTATACCCAAAACCACTCGCCCCTATCTCGGGATAAGAAAGCCCTCCTGTGGCAATCACTAAACTTTCAGAAGTAAAAACGCCATCATTGGTTTTTAAGCTAAAGAATTCAGCGTGAGAAACCTCGAGAACTTTTGTATTAAGCTTGAATTCAACGTTATTTTTTTCACACTCCTCTCTTAACATCGCCACAATTTGTTTGGCTGAATCATCACAAAACTGTCGCCCTAAATTGCGCTCGTGAAATTTAATCTTATACGCTTTCATCATCGCTATAAATTTATGTTGATCAAATTGCGCAAGCGCCGATTTACAAAAATGCTGATTACCGGAAAGATAATGCGCCGCACTCACCTCGCTATTAGTAAAATTACAACGACCTCCGCCTGAAATAAGAATTTTCTTTCCTGCTTTATCCGCATGATCAATCACTAATACGCGCCTGCCACGTTGACCCGCTTCCCGAGCACACATCAACCCAGAAGCGCCAGCCCCGACAATAATCACGTCGTAATGTCTGTTATTTTCCATCAATCGCCCCTAGAGAGTGAATAATCAGCGCTGATCCTTTAACAGACAAGCTAACCCTATCTTGCTCCATTCGATTACAAACACTGCTATGCTTTTCATATGACAGCGTATAATCTTTCATATCATACTGCAATCCCCTCGTTGTCATGATGCATTGAGGCGCGCCAAGCGCAGCAAATCCATCGCCCTCATGACCTTCGTAAATTAAATCTTCATCGTGCATCGCAAAAACGACTTCTGTATTAGTATAAAGATAAATCTTACGCTTAGAATCATAATAGCGATTAAGCAGGCGAAGATTATGCAACGTATGATCTAATCGCAAACCAGTTGCTGCACAGATATACACAACACTTAACTTCAACTTATCTAAAAATTGAATCCCTTTTTCTAAGTCTGTGAGATTCTGATCCGGTGCATCGATCACTTTCACGCCTTGATCCCTCGCTTCTTTTAAAAGCCCCGGATCAATCGAATCAAAATCACCCATTAAATAATCAACGGGCAACCCCATTTGATATGCAAATTGATAAGCACCATCGAGCACCAAAAGGATTCTATTCTGTATTAACGCCGCAAGCCTGCTGGCATCAAACTCTTCTCCATTAGCAAGAATCACCGCTTCATGAATTTTCTGCTGCCTCATAACGCTTTCCATAATAATAGATTTGAAATAATAACACTGCTTTAAAAAGAAAGCCCACCGAAGGTCCAAATAAGCTTGGCCAAGACCATTGTAATGTGTAGGCCGAGATAAGATCACACACGCCGAGAAACACCGTGAAAATCACGAACCACAGACTTAATCCTTCTGTCGATTGATTGAGATAATTTGTAACGATTTGCGGAACCAGATAAATTAAAAAAGCAATGTTAGAAACCATCCCAAAAAAATTATAAAACTCTCGCGAATGCCGCGTAGAATCAAGCGTATGAATTGAAAAAGCAAGCAAAGAAAATAGTGCAATGCTCGCCATATAATATTGAAATTTATCCAATGATTTTCCAAGCTCATAATAACCAAATTGCCAATGCTGAATCGACAAGCTCAACAAACCAACAATGGTCACCATACGATATTGCCATTCCATAGAGAAGCCAAAGCCATAGGTCAAGTCGGCGCTATAGCCTAAAAATAATAAACTATGCATCCAAAAGCTTAAGCCTTTCGTGCTTTTACGTTTGAAATTAAGCTTAAGCTGCGGCAACAACCAAATGATATAAATGAACGTGGAAAATGAGAGAGTGATCTCTCCGAGAGAATGCGGTGTCATATTTACCTTCCTACGCTAGTATGATCTAGATTCAGGTTCAAAGGGTCAGGCAATGCCTTCTCAGCGCAAAAAAAGCGCTCCCCCGGTATTCAGGGTCTGTCACAGACCCTCAAAGCATACTAAATATTAATCAGACAAAAGTAAAGAGGTGCGAGCTTGCATTGAAATTTAACCCCCCTTGTTGTACGCTGTGACACTTCACCAAAGGAATCACTATGAAAAAGATATTGAAAATAACTGCCTATTTTATTAGCACGGTCATTGTACTGGGCATTATTTTAGCGGCTTCACTTTATTTTTATTATCGGCCTACAGATCCTAAAACAATGACATTAGATGCACCTAATGGACAAGTCATCATTACGAGTGATTCGTTTGGCATACCACATATTCTCGCATTAAAAGATGATAACGATGCCTACTATGCACTGGGTTATATGCATGCGCGCGACCGTCTCTGGCAGATTGAATTACAACGACGCGCCACACAAGGCACCTTAAGTGAAATCTTTGGAGCTACTACGTTAAAAGAAGATAAATTTTTACGCACATTAGGGTTTTATCGCGCGGCACAAACCGAGTGGCTTTCATTTAGCCCCCCATTGCAAGCGATGGTGAACAGCTATACGGCAGGCGTTAACGCTTACATCGACACGCATCGTTTGCCCATCGAATTTTTAGTGTTTAATTTTAAACCCGCGCCCTGGACAAACATCGACAGTATCGCTTGGCAAAAAATAATGGCATGGAATTTACAATACAGTTGGCAACAAAAATTAACGAACTACCTCATTAAGCACACATTGGGCGAAGATCAAATTTCCGTTTTAAATCCGCCTTATCCTGATTCTGCCCCCACGATTTTATCGCTGCAAGATTTACAGCAATCACAATTGCCGCAAACAACATCTGCAGATAACTTAGTGCAAAGCGATCAAAATAGTACTCTCTCAACTTTTCAAAATATTATTGAAACCGATCAACAGCTGCGCACATTGCTCGGTCTAAAAGATGCCCCCGGAAAAGGTTCAAACAGTTGGGTATTTTCCGGTAAATTAACCAAAACCGGCAAACCGATTTTAGCCAATGATCCGCATTTATCACTCTCCGCACCTTCCGTATGGTATTTAGCGGAATTACAAGGTCCCGGTTTGCATGTCATTGGCGCGACGCTCCCCGGCGTCCCAGCGGTCGTCATTGGTCATAACGATCATATCGCATGGGGCGTGACCGACGTCAATCCAAATGCACAAGATCTTTATATAGAACCTCAAAACGCGACATTCAATATCATTCATGACACCATAAAAATAAAAGGACAAAAATCCGTATCCTTGGATATTAAAATTAGCCCCGAGGGTCCCATCATCAGCAATATCAATGACACAAAAAAAATCGGCCCAAACATTGCATTAAAAAGCACGTCACTCATGCCAAACGATACCAGTACAGAAGCGTTTATGCTGATCGACTATGCGCAAAATTGGCAAGATTTTAGAAAGGCATTAAGCCTCTTTGTCACGCCCACACAAAATTTTGTGTATGCCGATACAGATGGCAACATTGGTTATCAAATGGCAGGCCACATTCCAATTCGAAGTGGCTGGACCGGTGTTTTACCCGTGAAAGCCGACGGCGAACATCAATGGGATGGATTCATTCCATTTGATCAACTCCCTTATGTATACAACCCTCAAAAAGGATTTATTGTCACCGCAAACAATAAAGTCGCCCCGGATAATTATCTTTATCCGATCGCGCTCCAATGGTTTAAGCCGCCTTATCGCGCCGAACGCATTGCCGATTTAATTGCAACGTTGAAAAATAATATCACGATGCAAGATATGCAAAATATGCAACAAGATGTTCAAGATTATTTTTGGCGCGATTTAAAAACTACCTTGATTGCAACAAAACCTTTAAATAGCGCAAGCAAAGAAGCCTTGCAACAATTACAAAATTGGAATGGCGACATGAGTTTAAACAGTACGGCCGCTACTATTTTTTCTGCTTGGACAAATGAATTACGTTTGCTAGTACCTGAGCCGATTCGCACTGCAAAACCAGTATTTGATCCATTATTTATTGTTGCGCAATTAAAAAATAACGGCGCTTATTGCAAAACCAGCATGCATATAGAATGCTCCGAAGTACTCAGCCAAACGCTGGCCGATGCCATTAAAAAATTACAGAAACAATTTGGCGACCAAATGCAAAATTGGCAATGGCAAAACGTCCATCACGCCATCTTTAAAAACTTAGGAATTGGCTCATCAAAAGCCTTAGGTTGGCTGGTCAATCGCAGCATCGCAACACCCGGCGGGCGATATACAATCGATGTCGCTTCTTTTCCAGGCGATAGTTTAGATCAAACCGAAGGGGCATCCTATCGGGAAATCATTGATTTGGGTGATTTGAATAACAGCGTTTATATTCAAACATTAGGACAATCCGGCAATCCGTTTAGCCGACACTACGATGATCAAATGAAGTTATGGCGAGACGGAAAATATTTGCCGATGAAAAATTAAAGATCTACACTAATTATTATTAATAGATAAGGATATCATGATATGAAAAAGCGGCTCTTACAAGAATTGGATGACTTACTACAGAGCGTAGAGTTTACACACAACGCCTTTCAACATGTTTTCCAACATGCCGGCAGTGGCATGACGCTCACCGATGAAAACGGTACTATTCTTGAGGTGAACCCAGCATTTTCCGCCGTCACCGGCTATACACACAATGAGGCGATAGGCAAAAATCCTAATATTTTGCGTTCGTTTTACCACGACAATAAATTTTATGATGATCTATGGGAAAAAATAAAAACTATCGGCTATTTCGAATCTAAAATTTGGAATCGCCGCAAAACCGGCGAAGCCTATCCCGAAATTTTAACCATACAACGCATCATCAATCCCAAAACAAACACAACATACTACTTGGCTGTGTTTTCGGAATTGCATACACTGGGTAGCAACATCGAAGCCATCGACCTATCTTATTACGACGCGCTCACTCAAATCGCCAATCGAACCCTTTTACAAGAACATTTAAAAGATACCACGTGCAACATTCAACGCGCCACCGCTAAAAAAGAAAATTCTCATTTTGGCACATACAAACTGATTTTATTTTTTTTAGACATTAATAAATTCAAAATGGTTAATGACATCTATGGACATTTCATCGGGGATAAAGTCTTGATCGAATTTGTAACTCGCTTAAAAAAATTATTGCGCCAAACAGATTTAATTGCGCGTTGCGGCGGTGATGAGTTTGTTATTGCGAGCTTGGTTTCTGAACCAAAAAAAGATGCGAGCACTCTATGCGCACGCATTCATAAAACATTAGAAAAAACCTGTCATATCAATGGAAAAAAGATTCATATCGACACCAGTATCGGCATCAGCGAATTCGGCAAAGACAGCAGCAATATTGAAGAATTATTAAACGATGCCGATAAAGCTATGTATTTCTCCAAAAAACACAACAAACCCTGTATGTTTTATAGTGATCTCAGCGAAACCGAAAAACGATATAATCCTTATGGTAAATAATAAAACGGATTCGGTAACTTAACATCTTGATCTGCGTATCCACCCAACAAATCAGAATACTGATCGCCGATGTTTAAAACAATATCATAACCTGCTTGCGTGATTTTTTTGCGCATCGCTGTTTTATACGGCACGATAGAATGCGGTTTTGTAACGGGATTCGCCGGAGACATATACAAATATGCCCAGTTTTTGTAACCATCATTTTTCAAGTTCTGCTCGGTAATTTTTCGAAGCGTTTCAGGACGCCCGGTGACAATAAACGTAGCAACATGATTTTTTTGCGCAAACTGATATAATTCGAGCGTCGGCTTGATCACCGATGATTTTCCGCCTTGTAATATTTTCATCACATAAGCAGCCGGCTCACCAAAATCATTGCTTTGCATTGCTTGAACGCTGCTGATCATCGTTTCATCCGCATCAAACACAACCGCTAGCTTTTTATTTTGATGATTGCTTTGAATACGCTCCGACAAATAAAGTTTAGCGGGCTGAATTGCATCGGCAATATCTTGCATATACTGACCAGACGTGCAATACGCATTCAGTTGTTTTTTTAACAATCCTAAATTGGTCGGTGGTGGTTCTGCGCAAACCATAAAAGAGATAGAAAATATTCCTAAACCCAATAGCATTTTTCGCATCATCATGACCCCCATTAACTGAGAACAGGAGGAATTTTAACATGATTTTTGATTCCGAGTAAAGATTAACCCTGGTTTTTTTAGCCCAACCTACCGCGTTTATGTTTATTTATTTGTTACCCTTCAGGCCGGACCAGGCATTTTGCATTCTGGAGCATCCCCCTCTGCTAATTTACCTTTTGAAGGCTCTGGGCAGCCATCAAAGTAAACTTCAATTGTTCTTGCGCCCCCCTCCTCTAAACCAATTTTCAACGGCAGAAGCTCATCTTTGAATTCAGTAAATAATGTCTTTTTATCACCAGATGAGAGAAATAAGGGAAATTTTTCAAGCGGAGATGTTGGTGTCGGAGAAGGCAGCTTAAGAAAAAGCTGGCCACCTTCTTCTAATATTTCAATCTGAACGGTTTCTCCGCCGCCAGCAACTGTCACAACATATTTGCCAAGATATTGTTTAAAATCTGCTTCTGGAATTGAAGTCACCGGGGTAGAAACCGAGGTACGACGTGATTGTGGCTGATCCCACTCGTAAACATTATTAATGCTTACAGCAAGTTTGTTATGTAGCGTGTCTCCGTCCACATAATTGGTTAGGATCACCGCGCCTTGTTTTCTTTTTGGCATAATCCTCATAAGCGTACTGAAGCCGTTATTGCCGCCGGTATGCGCAAACACTGGATCTTCTGGAGAACCATGAATCCCAATGCCCAAACCATAATGACAGGGATTTCCTTCTGCATCAAGTGCGTAAAACATCTGTTTGACTGGATTGCCTGACTTTTCATTGTATGCTTGGATTAAAGCTTGCATGAACTTTGAATAATCTCTTGCTGTCGTTCTTAATCCACCTGCTGCTCTAGGATATTGATAGGGCGTTGTTAATACGCCATCATAGTTTTTACCAACGACCCATTGTAATGCTTCAAGCTTTTTGCCGGTTTGAGAAAATGTACTGTGCTCCATCTGTAAGGGCTGTAATGCGTATTCATCCATAATTTGAGGAAATGGCTTCTGAGCAATATTTTCTAATAATAGCTCTAAAAGAGTATAGCCAGTATTTGAATACCGCCAAATACCGGAGGTCTTTAGTTCAGCTAGTTCAATTAATTGTTTCGCAAGCCACTCTTCGCCTGGCTTTAAATGTCCATGCTTTTTAGGATCTTGGATACCAGAGATATGCTGCATCAATTTTCGAAAAGTAATGTCTTTCCCCTTAAATTTCGAGAATGCTGCGCCATCGTCAAATTTATTTGCAAGAAACTCATCGCCCAAGAGTGAAGGAGTATCTTGATCAGGCAACCAACGATCAATGCGCTCATCAAGATTGATGCCTTTTTCAGAAAGCAGTTTAATGGCGCCATAAGCAGTGACCGCTTTTGCAAGAGATGCGGCTTCAAAAATATCCCGGGTTGTTAATTCACGTGATTCTTCAGCGCTAAGATTTCCAAAAGCCACAACACAATCAATCTCACCTTGATGAATAACCGCTAAGCCAACAGCTGACGCATTGTTTTTCATCCACTCTTTTAATGGCTTGGTTTTAGGGGGCGATCCATCGATGGATAAATGGGATGGCAATCCATCGATGATCAATCCATCGATGATTTCTAGACCTTTTTCCTCGTTTCCTTCAATCACAGGCTTTGCTCCATTATTGATTTCATAGGTAACATAGATAATAATAGTCTAAATTTTGGAAAAAGCCAGCGCGTAGGTTGCGCTTCGCATGCGCGAGAGCGCCAACCTAACGGTATCTTCAACAAATCAAGTATCGTTATTGAGAACGTATGTAAACTATGTTTTAATGCCACAAAGATGGCGTTCGCTTTTATGATGCGCAAATTACTTCCCCACACTCCATAAGGAAATTTTATGCAAAACAATAATACTTTAAAAATAAACACACGCGTCATTCATGCCAGCCAACGATTAGATGACGATAAAGGGTCCATTATGCCCGTGATTTATCCTTCGGCAATTTTTGAAAAAAAAACATTTGATTCTAAACAAAAATATTTATATTCGCGCTGCAGCAATCCCACAAGAGACAGTTACGAAACATGCCTCACAAATTTGGAATCTGGAAAACACGGATATTCTTTTGCCTCGGGAATGTCTGCTGCCGCAACTATTTTAGAATTGTTGGACGTCAATAGTCACATTATCGTTATTGACAATTTATACGGCGGCAACCAATATCTCTTTGACACGATACGCAAAAAAACAGCCGGATTAAGTTGTAGTTATATCGACATGACAGATATCTCTTTGATACAATCTGCTGTTCGTGAGAATACACGCATGATCTGGGTAGAATCACCGACTAATCCCTTGCTACAGATAGTGGATTTATCCGCAATTGTTAAAATAGGACGCGATAATAATATTTTAACGGTGATGGACAACACCTTAGCCACACCTTTTTTACAACGACCCTTAGAATTTGGCTTTGATATCGTACTACATTCTGCCACAAAATATTTGAATGGCCATTCGGATATTATTAATGGCGCAGTGATTATCGGCGATAATGATATATTAGCTGAAAAATTATTGAATTTACAAATTGGGCTCGGCGCCATACCCAGTCCATTTGACTGTTATTCTGTTATGCGTGGAATAAAAACATTGGCAGTGCGAATGGAGCGTCATTGCGAAAATGCCTTAGAGCTCGCTCAGTGGCTTGAAAAACATCCCTGTATTGATAAAGTTTATTATCCCGGGTTATCCTCTCACCCACAACATAAGTTAGCCGCCCAGCAAATGTTCTTATACGGCGGCGTTATCAGCGTATTAATTAAAGGGGGCATTGAACAAGTCAAACGCTTTGTGACATCATGTGAGCTTTTCACGTTTACCAGCAGTTTGGGCGGAACCGAAAGCACTATGGCACATCCTGCCACCATGTCGCATTCTCTTTTATCAAAAAATCGGCGCACACAATTGGGTATTTTGGATAACCTCATTCGATTATCGGTTGGTATAGAAGATATTGAGGATTTAAAATCTGATTTAGAGATTCATTTGCGAGAAGCATGATCGTTCAACTTCGACAATATAAACGCGAGATGATTTTTAATAATAATAATATGATCATCGAGTAATAAAACGAATCCTTATGAGCAGCTTAGAAACACAACATACTGAACATCGGCATGGCAGCACCTCCTCTCCTCTTACCGTCATTCAATTATTCGAGGCACAAGCAGCCAAAACACCACACCGCATCGCAATATCTTATGACAATCAATGTCTGACTTATAGAGAATTAAATATTCGAGCGAATCAGTTAGCCAGGATAATACGCAAATCTTATCGACACATGATGGGCACGGAAATACGTGGCGACGTGATATGCGGATTATGCATGACAAAAAGTCTGGATATTATTGTGGGCATTTTAGGAATATTAAAAGCAGGTGCCGCTTATCTACCGTTAGATCCGACTTACCCTGCCGAAAGAAATAAGTTTATTCTACATGATGCTGGCGTCACTATTTTAGTGACACAACAAATATTATTAAGAAAAAACGATTTTAATTTTTTGAAAGCGCCGCACAAAACCTACACATTAATATGTATCGATGCCAAAGACTATCAAGAGATGGCTCGCCGCATGCCAGAGGAAAACCCAAATATCATTAATACCGAACGCGATTTGGCCTACGTTATTTACACATCAGGCACATCAGGCAATCCTAAGGGAGTACTGATTGAGCATCGCAGCTTACTATATTCGACCACGGCTAGAATGACGGTATATAAACAAAGACCTCAAAAATTTTTATTAATTTCTCCTGTTATTTTTGATAGTTCCATCGCAGGAATTTTTTGGACACTACTCTCGGGAGGTTGTTTAGTCATTCCGCCCGCGTCGTTTATTGAAAACATAACATATCTCATTGAAGTGATCGCTCAGGAAAAAATCACACATCTACTTTGCGTCCCCTCTTATTATCATCTACTGCTACAGCATATGCACGATAGCAAGCGCTTTCGCGCAATACAAGTAATCATTGTGGCCGGTGAAATATGTTCTCCCTTCTTGTTATCGAATCATCATCAAAGTGGGTTGCGCGCAATATTATATAATGAATATGGCCCAACCGAAAATACAGTATGGAGCACCTATGCGTGCTTGCACGAAAAAAACATACCCACTATTGGGAAACCATTGCCGCACGTAAAAGTTTATATTTTAGATGAACAGCGACGACCCGTTAAAAAAGGAAGCATAGGCGAATTATATTTAGGTGGTTTAGGATTAGCGCGCGGTTATTTGAATCTTCCGGCATTAACAAAAGAAAGATTTATCGAACATCTTCTCGGCGAAAATCGTCTCTATAAAACAGGGGATCTCGTTCGCTGCTTGCCTGATGATAATTTAGCATTCATGGGTCGCATCGATGAACAGATAAAAATTAGAGGTTTTAGAATAGAGCCGGCAGAAATAGAAAGTATATTATTAAATCATGCTGACATTCAACAAGCAGCGGTCGTGGTGAGTGATGCATGGGGGCATAACCTCGTTGCTTATTATACAGAAAAAACAAAAAATTCGCCTCTTTCCCAAATCGCATTGAAAGATTATTTGACCCAGAAATTACCTGATTACATGGTACCCGTCGCCCTCATTCAGTTACCACAGATGCCATTAACCTTCAGTGGTAAAATAGATAAAAAAGCATTGCTTTCTTTAAAACCAGAAAAAACGAACCCTGCCCTAAAAATGCTACACCACGAGAATCCATTACAAGCACAACTGATGGCGATATGGAAAAAAGTTTTAGGCATAAATGAAATTGACGCGGAGAATAATTTTTTTGAGCTCGGGGGTAATTCTTTAGTGGCGATGCGATTGTTACCCCTGCTCGAAGAAGCCTTCCATACTTCCCTATCCATACGACATGTTTTCGAATACCCAACCATAACCGAATTTATTCTTTTTCTACAAAAAAGAAAAACATCTATGGCGGATCAATTTTTACCCCTTATCCAGCCAGATTTAGATAACCGATACGCCCCTTTCCCGTTGACTGCCGTTCAACACGCCTATTGGCTAGGTTCTCAACACCTGTACGCATTAGGTGATGTTTCCACGCGTTTTTATTCGGAAATGGATTTTCGACCTGCATTAAATATCTCTCGCTTAGAAAAAGCCCTAAACGCCCTAATTATTCGTCATGATATGTTGCGCGCCATTATCAACAGCGATGCGACACAACAAATATTACCCGCCGTACCCTATTATTGTTTTTTGATTCAAGACTTGCGCACCAGTCCAACACATGAGAGCAATCAGCGATTATTAGCCTGGCGAGATCAACTATCTCACGGCGTATTTAATACGACACAATTCCCTTTATTTGATTTTCGTCTATCCCATTTACCTGATCGATATCGTTTGCATATCAGCACGGATGCGTTAATTTTTGATGGCATGAGTTTTCAGCAATTTTTTTCTGAATGGGAAAATATTTATAGAAATATAAATTTACCCCGGCCTTTGCCAGACATCACCTTTCGAGATTATGTCATGATGGATAATCGCATAAAACAAACCGAACGTTATCGACAGGATCGCGATTATTGGTTGAATAGACTAGACAGTTTTCCTACGGGACCCGAATTACCTTTAGCAAAACAGCCCGAAGAAATTAAAAAAACTCACTTTGTGAGATGCACTTTAACGCTGCATAAAGAAATATGGCAAGCTTTTAAAAATAAAGCACAAACCTATAAATTGAGTCCGACCAGTGTATTATTGACGCTCTATGGACAGGTGTTAGCGCGTTATAGCAAAAACTCTCATTTTCTTATTAATTTAACCTTATTTAATCGGCTACCATTACATCCAAAGATTGATCAAATCATGGGTGATTTCACTTCTTTAAGTTTACTAGAATATGGCGCATCCACTCAAGAAGAGACAAAAGAGAACTTTTTAACAAGGGTGCAAGCATTACAAAATCTTTTATGGCACGATCTAGACCATAAATTATTTAATGCGATTGAGGCGCAAAGATCTCTATCAAAAAAAAATCAAAAGTCACTTGGAGTACACGCCCCTGTTGTTTTCACAAGCATGTTGAACTTTAAAAATAGTTTAGAAGAAAGTTTTTTGTCTCAAGAATTGATAGAAACAGTATATACCATTACCCAAACGCCTCAGGTGTGGATTGACAATAAAGTATTTGAAAGACATGGCGGATTGATTGTGGAATGGGATTATGTTGCCGAACTGTTTCCAGATCACATGATTGCGGATATGCATCGTGGCTATTGTGAATTAATCCTCTTTCTAGCCGAGGCAAATCACTGGGCAATTCCCTTGCCCGATATTCTCTCATCTAAAACGCTTGATTTAATTCATCACAATCACTCGCCACAGACAACACAAACACCTCTCGATTTATACGAAATGTTTGACCGACAGGTTAACACCCATAAAACAGAAAATGCGATCATCTCAACGCAAGGGTCATGGTCCTATAATGATTTATGGTGTGTAGCAAACTTTATTGCAGATCGAATCATTACACTGATTGGCATGAATCCACGGCCGATAGCAGTTTTATTAGATAAAGGATGGGAGCAAGTGGCCGCCTGTTTAGGAATTTTAAGTGCAGGCGCCGCTTATATACCTTGCAGCATCGACTGGCCATCCGCAAGAATTGCGGCCGTTTTAAAAAGTGCAGCCGCACACACACTGATCACGCTGCCTGACGTAATAGAAAAACTGCAATCGACCGGGTTTGATAGCACCCTTTACAATTTAGTATTTGTTGAGAAAAAAATACGAGCGGTTCGTGATCTTTCTCGCAAAACAATGTTTGATAAATTAGCCTACATCATCTTTACTTCGGGTTCGACCGATACACCCAAAGGCGTCATGATTACACATCGAAGCGCAGCAAACACGATTCATGATGTGAATGATCGCTTTAAGATCTGTGACAGCGATAAATTACTGGCTTTATCCAGCTTGAGCTTTGATCTTTCTGTTTATGACATATTCGGTATGTTAGCGGCAGGCGGCAGCATCGTTTTTCCAGATCGAGATAAAATTAAAGAACCTTTTCATTGGCTTGAGTTACTCGAAACACATAAGATTACTATTTGGAATACGGTTCCTATGCTGATGCAAATGCTGGTCGATTATATAGAAGATATTATACCTATTGCACAACAACCCGCCCATCAACATTACAACACATTGCGATTAATATTGTTAAGTGGCGATTGGATTCCATTAACTCTCCCGGAGAAAATAAAGGTCATTTTTCCCAATGCACAGATTATTAGTCTCGGTGGCGCAACCGAAACATCCATATGGTCAGTACTATACCCTATTCAGCATATCGATAAAACTTGGAAAAGCATTCCCTATGGCAAAGCCATGCGAAATCAAAAAATTTATGTGCTCAACACTCATCTGGAATACTGCCCTGAGCACATAGAAGGCGATATTTATATTGCTGGGGAAGGCTTAGCAATAGGATACTTAGATGATCCAGCACAAACAAATAGCCACTTCATTTGGCATCCTAAAACGGGAGAACGACTATATCGCGCCTCTGACAAAGGACGATTACTCCCCTCCGGTGATATTGAGTTTCTAGGGCGTGAAGATACACAAGTAAAGATAGGGGGTTATCGAATTGAACTGGGTGAAATTGAAAAAGCACTAACCGCATTACCACCCATAAAATATGCCATGGTCGATGTCCATGGAGAACGTTTTAGTAACAAAAAAATGGTGGCTTACTTATTGCCTTATGAGTCAGCGGCAGATAAATTATCCTCGGCAGAAAAATTAGCTTTCAAAAGCGCACAACACAACATTAAAACAGAAGGATTGTGTGCAACACCTATTTCGTTATTATCGCCCCCGATGCAAGAAGAAATCATCAGACATTATTTTGCGAGAAAATCTTATCGCCAATTTATCAAACAAAAAATATCTTATGTCTCATTACGAGCCTGCCTAGAGGCCGCTAGCAGTTGGTGTGAACCCAAACCAAAAAATACAGATAATTTTTTAGATAGGCTCAGCTTTGTGTTGACTGGATTACGATCTTATAAAAATGAACATACGATATTACCAAAATACCATTATCCATCTGCGGGCAGCTTATATCCGGTACAAGTTTACATCGAACATTATTATTATAATCCAAGCATGCACACACTAACGGCTATAGATAATAGGCAAGATCATATTTCACTTCATTCATTCATTGATTTGCAATTGCATTTCGTCAGCGCTTTAGAAGCCATTACCCCTCTGTATGAAGAATACAGCATGGCATTCTGTGAGTTAGAAGTAGGCTATATGATCGCACTGATCGCGGCTCGAGCAAAACAGTTGGGCTATAGGATAACGCCGTTGATCAATCCTACGCAAACTCACGATTTAAATTTATCTCCACATGATCATTATCATATCACCGTAAAATTTTCTTCCACTAAAACAATAAAGGAAAATCCATTCGTTTTTGCTCCTCACGTCGCTATTAAAATTTTAATCTATATTAAACCACACGCCGTTGATCAACTCTCTGCGGGACTCTATCAATGGCGCGACAATCAACTTTTATATCAAGAGAATTGGCAACCCCAAAACGAAAACTTCGACCAGCTTGGAGCAAACGGCGCAATTTTATCAGATGCGCAATGTATTATTTTCTTTTTTGGAACAGAGAATGCCTCGTCTCATTATTTCATTGGCGAATATACACAACGCATGATGGACTCATGTATTGCACATCATATTGGATGTTGTGCCATTGGATATCTCGTGAACAACCATGAGTTAGATCAATATACATCAGGCGATAAGTTGCTACACACCATAGCAATCGGAACCGTATCTCAAACAGATATAGAATCTCAACATTATATTGAAGCAAATATAGACGCGCATCCCGAAACTTCACTCCCCCTATACGTCAAAACTAAATTAAAACAAAAATTACCCGATTACATGATTCCCGATATATATTTTAAAATTTCAGATTTACCTTTAACCGCTAACGGAAAAGTAGATCGTAAAAAAATAAAAGCAGAACACCCTCTCCATGCCTCACTTCAAACAAAAATATGTCATGCTGCGCCGCGCAATGTCATAGAGTTTAGATTACTCAAACTATGGCAAGATTGTTTGAATGTTCAATCTATTCATATACACGATAATTTTTTTGAGGCGGGAGGCGATTCATTATTGGCCACTCGATTGGCTGGACATATTAATCGAGCATTCAAAACAAAACACCCTATTGCTTGGATATTCCAGCACAATACTATCACCCAACAAGCCTCCGCACTACAAGAAAAAACAGAGGCCGGTGACTTGTATCAACCCATCATTGAATTTAAACGCGGCCGTAAAGAAAAAACTCCTTTAGTTTTTGTTCATTCTGGATTATCTGGCGCCGAAACATATGCCGAATTTGCCCGTTTACTCCAGGATGATTATCCTTTTTATGCAATAGATTCTTATAATCTTAACTCAGGAAAAAACGCCCTACATTCTGTATCCGAACTAGCGAGCACCTATGTTCAGTATTTACAAAAAATATTACCCAAAGGTCCTTATCACTTAGGAGGATTTTGCGTCGGAGGAGTCATTGCGTTTGAAATGGCGCAACAATTACTTGCGAAAGGAGAAAATGTAAGAAACCTTTATTTACTAAATTCTATTCAAACCCCATCGCGTTTGGCAGACATGCGCGCCCAGCTACCACATTCTCTTGAAAGACTGATGAATGATCTATCTGATGAAGTAACCAGCTATGTAAAGCAGTTATCTCCAAAAGAACAAGCACATTGGGTAGCATGTGCCAATACGGATGAATATTTATTAACGAGCTATCAAGCAAAAAAAATCCGAATTCCAGTTATTTTTTTAAAAGCACAACAAGATTACCCAGAGGATAAAACAAATTCATGGGACCATGTCGCAGATCATTTCATATCCATCAGCATTAATACAGATCACGCGGGCATGATGAAACATCCAACACTTGAAAAAATAGCACATATCGTTAATCATTATCTTACAAATGATGCTTGGCATCGTGTATAGTTGGAGCCAATAGACGTGACCAAGTTTCAACAACTTGGCTGCAAGCGGTCAAGAACACCAATCTACATTTTGTTCAGCCTAATCTACCGCGCTCATCATCAATACTCTAGCGGGAAGCCCATCCATTCCGGGAACGTTTAATGGCATCACAAATAAAAAACATCGCCCTGGATCAACTCCTTGCAATTCTAGATTTTCTACTATCAAAATATCGCGCTCCAATAAAGCTTTATGTACAGGCAATTCTTCTGCATGAAGCGCATCCACACTAATATAATCTATACCAACAACACGCACTTTTTTCTCCAACAAAGCATCAACCGCATCAGGCTCTATATAAACATATTTTTCACAAAATCCGCCTTGTTTGTTGATACCAGAATTAGATGTTTTAAAAAAAACAAAATCATTTTGCAAAATGGGTTGCTGAGAAACAAAATTTTTACCAATAGAAGAAAACTCAATAGGAACCTCTAAAATAATACCATGGCCCATTAAATGTTGTAGAGAATAGTCGCTGCTTGTTTTACCCTGCGGAAAAACATGCGCAGGAAAATCGATATGCGTCCCCAGATGATTTCCCATTTTCATCTCGCTTAACCCACACAGGCTCTGTGCACCGATGGTTGCGACAGCCCTTGATGAAAAACGAGGATCTCCTGGAAATACAACAGTATCGGGGGTAATGGGTGCGGTTAAATCTCGACACTTTCCCAACGTGAATGTTAGACGCTCATGTGATTTCACTGACATAACATCTCATTTAGTGAGCTCGTAGGTTGGGCTGAGCGCACATGTGAAGCCCAATAATTTTATTCAACAATGTTGGGCTTCACTTCGCTCAGCGCCAACCTACATTTCGTTTAGCCTAACCTA
This sequence comes from Pseudomonadota bacterium, assembly GCA_038043025.1. Lineage (GTDB taxonomy): Bacteria > Pseudomonadota > Gammaproteobacteria > UBA12402 > UBA12402 > O2-02-FULL-42-9. The sequence continues at coordinate 25,180 of JBBTCW010000045.1, forward strand.
CCGCGCTTCCAGCTTTACAAACCTTTCCAACTGATGCTAAGAGCTCTTCCTTTTCTTCTAGCCGTGTAATGTGATAAAGCTGAGCTTTAGTCGTAACGACTATGCGAGGAATCTCTACACGAAGTTGAGGTATTAAAGTGCTATCCAATCGTCTAATAATTTCCATTACGTCAGACAAGTTTGACTCATATGAACAACCTTCTGGCGCCGGCACGACAGGATCCTCTGCCGAACGATGTGTTGCTAACCGAATATGCTCAGCAACTGGTAGGTCTATAAATATAATCGTATCCGCTGCCCGAAGTCGAACATACAACTCTTCTTCAGGACCAACCCCGTCAATTAGCCACTTTTTCTGTGAGAGAACGTCAGCATGTCGACGTTTGAAATCGCCTTCCGATGCTCTTGTCCAACCAGCGCCCCATTGTAATTTATCAATATGCACACACGATATCTCTAAAAGATCAGCAAGAGATTTTGCTAGCCGCGTTTTCCCGCCGGCTGCATTGCCCACAATAATCACCCTTGATAACATACTTATTACCTTAATATCTCGCCACCTTCGCCGCGAGAGCACCAACCTACATTTCGTTTAGCCCAACCTACCGCACTCCACCCAAAATAATCTCTGGTTCAACATGTTTCCATTTGAAGTCTTTCAATGTATACATCTTTTTTGACTCCTTTTCACCGGGTTTTGTGATATTATACGCTTAATTGAAATAAATGCTCGATTTTTACAACGGAACTCAGGGGAGTAATCGTATGAAACTAGGTATTGTCTTAACATCTCATAGTGCTGAAACTAATTGGAATGCGCTACGTTTAGCGAATCTTTCTCTAGTGAATGGAGATGAAATAAAAATATTTCTCATGGGAGAAGGGGTGGAATATGCCAAAACTGGCACAGAGAAATTTAATATCAATCAACAAATTGATAAATTGACCCAACATCCAAAATTCGCTATCTATGCGTGTGGAACTTGTTTAAAACTGAGAAATGATTCGGGGTCTGATACTTGTCCTCTATCAACGCTGCAAGATTTATATGAGGTGATTGCTTGGGCAGATAAAGTATTGACTTTTTAACCAAATCAAACAAAAATAATTTGTTTTTTAGTAAAAATTACCCCAGTTGTATGTGTGTTACAAACAACGACACAAGGAAAATGGTTATGCCACGAAAAAAACCAGAAACATTAGAGGTTAACAAAGAAAACCAGCAATTGGCGGACAAATATCGCAAAACATCCCGATGGTATGATATGTTGGATGCATATTGGGAGCGCCAATATCAAAAAATGAGGCCAGTTATTATTGGAGATCTTGTAGGCACTGTTTTGGAGGTGGGCGTTGGGACAGGACGGAATTTATCATTTTACGGGACGGATGTTCAGGTGACAGCAGTTGATCTCTCCCCTGAAATGTTAGCGATTGCAAAAACACGGGTACCCGTCACTCTGAAAATTGTCTTGATGCAAGCGGATGCAACACTGTTAAGAGAAGTTCCCAGCGATCATTTCGATTGGTATCTGGCCACATTTTTATACTGTGTGATGCCAGACCATTTACAACCTCCGGCGCTTGATCAGATGGTGCGAGTATTAAAACCCGGCGGTAAATTTCGAGTGTTAGAAATTGCTTATTCTAAAGAAACGGTTGCATTTTTAAAACAAAAAATATTTGCGCCTTTCGTCCGACGAGTTTATGGGGCAGAATTTAATCGCCATACATTGGACTATATTATCGCTCACCCCCATCTTCAAATTACACGACAATTATATATAAAAGGCGATACGCATTTATTGATTGAAGGAAAAAAAGTTGACCTTAAAGTCGCTATTGAAAAACCAGAGGCTCAAACAATAAATCTTGAAAAATTAGAGCAAGAAATGATACGGTCTTGGGGATCAAAAATAGCTGTCATTAGCGCGCTTATTATTGCCGTATTCAAACAGAGATCCATTACACCACAATTTGCATTTCTGTCGTTTGAAGCTGTCATACCCGCTCTTATCGAGGCAGTGTCTGGCTTGAGTTCACCGCAAAGTTTTCGCTCTTTGCTTTATACGGGGGTGGGTACGGCCATGGGTTTCTTTTTGCCTTCTGGCTGGGCGCAAGAATTTGCAGGCATCCGAGCAGGCGTTCATACATCTCAAGAACAACACACCACTCATTCAAACCGATTTTTTGCATTCACTCAAGCTGGAAAAACAGCGCTAAGCGCAATAGTGGGAGAATCGATTGGAAATGTTGTCGCGGGGTCTGCCGGCGCAGTAGTTGGATCAGCCGTTGGTGCTTATTTGGGAGCAACCTCTCATTACCTATAAACGCGAGTTCCGGATAAAATAAAAAACAGCTGAATGGAGACAATTTAATAAAACAACCTCATCGAACATCCTGCCGCCGCACCACCTCCTCCACCATCTCCTCTGGGTGCTGCAGGCATGCTTAATTCATCTTCAATTCCAATACGTGCTTTTATCGCTCGCATCTCTTGCAGTAATTTAAGATGTTCCGCTTTTAATTGCTCGAATTCACTTCTAGGAACAACGTCTAATCGAGATTTAAGTACAGCTACTTTTTCATGAAATGGCATCATTACTTCTTTTTGTATTGCGCGCCACTCTTTTTGTAAGGCTTCCTCTACTGCTTGTTGCCTTGCAAAATAGCGTATTAATTTTGCAGCGGTCATATCCAATAATACGGGAGGTGGCTCTTTTGTCAGGGCGTCTAACAAATAACTTTTAAGTGCTGCGGTACATGCTGCTCCTAAACCACCTTTTTGAAATTGCTCATAAAGCATTTTAACTGCCGCGCCAACTTGAGGTGCAAGCTGCTCTTCTAGCGCACCCACTGTAGGTTGCTCTGATCTTAATCGCTTCTCAATCATCTGCAGATCTCTTATTTCTGCCGGCGTTATCCCACCCTGACCTGCACGCCAATCGTCTATCAGGCGCGTTGCGGCTGGCAAATACAACGGGCGCATATCCAATACTAATTTTCCTTGCATTAATTGGGCAACAATTTGTTGAAAGCGTGCAATTAATGCTGGGGCACTTGGTAATGCTGCAGCCTTTCCTTCTAAATGCTCTAATAAAGCTTTTGCGACCAATTGATTGGGTAACGGTGGCGGACTCGCTGCTGCACCGGCAGCTCCTGGTATTGTTGCGATGTTGGCTTCAATCTGTTTTTTTACCACTGCATTGGGTGCATGCTTAAGATGCTGAATTCGATTAAACAGCTCTTTGATTGCAGCGTCAAATGCCTGCATAGATTTATCCTGTTGTAATTTACCCGCTTGCCAATGGTCAAACAATCGACCGAGGATTTCTTCTTGAGCGCGTTCAAACAATGCAACTATATTTGGAAAATGTTCTGTATTCCGTGAGTATTTTTGTAATACTTTTTTAGCCAACTGGTTAATTCCCCATTTCGTTTCTCTAGACTTCATCGTTCCTTTTTGCCAAACATCTAGAATTTCTTCCCAGCCATAAATGATTCGACGCGCATATTTTCTCTCAGCATGAGAAAGCGTTTCTCGACCCAAATATTCATTCGTTTGCTGATTGAGCCCTTCCCAATCGACGATGGCACCGCGTTCCATGAGGGCTTTTTTATACCAGACACTTAATGGTGACGTATCTTTTCGCCCATAGCGATCAACATTATCTACTAATACAGTGGCTTCAATTTTACTCAATTGATCTTCAAGCTCCTCGCGCGATGCAAAAAGTCCCGTGTTTGCAGCTACGATTTCTAGCGTCTCATCATCATCATCAATAAAATGTTTCAAGCGATTCCAAGCAGGCTGTGTCTTTAGCAGTTCTAATTTCATTGCTGCGTGTCTTTCGATTAAACAGACGGACGTCAATGCAATTAATTCATTCCCTACATTTAATTCTATACTTGCAATATTTTTAGTGGATAGCGCATCCTCTAATGGTGCAGGCATAGACGTAAAAGGCTTACGTGTAAAACTAAAATAAGACATTACCTCATCACCGAACCCGGATGCAATATTAATATCTGCTCGTGGTTGATAGAGCCCATAATCCAAAAATAACCGAAAACAATCATTTGTTTTAACCTCTTCAGCCTTAAATAATGTTTGATCAACATTTTTTACTCCATAACGCAATAAAATAGTACACAGATCTATATCTTTTAATCGATAAGCAAAGGAAATAAAAGGAAATTTTTCGCGCCCAACCTCCAGATTTGTAAGTTTGAATTGTTCTGCTAATACACCTGTATAACCCGTGTAATATACATAATATGATTGACCTTCGGGTCTGCCTTTCGCACATTGCTGTCGCTGGAAAAAATACTCAACATCCATATTTGGTGAAACTCGACCCGTACGCAATAACTCTTCAATTTTTTTATACTCTTTTGCGGCTACTGCTGCGGCTAAAACTTCTTCAATTGTCATAAGTATCTCCTATTTTTCAAACGTTAATATCATGGACTAATCGCTTCATACAAGCTACCCTTGCTAAAGATTTTTTAACGGGCAAGAACAACTCCTAACTCTCTTTCTTGCGCCTCTTCTTGTCTTGCATGTCCCATTCGCTTATCTCTTACCCTGTCCGCCACGGTTCCGACAATTTGCCGAATAGCTGACAAGGTAATATCCGATTTGCTACAACCAAAAAAACCAATTCTGCTGGAAATAAGACTGCGTATCGCTTCAGCCACATCGACAGCGACTTGTTTTTGCTCTGCTATCATCATGGACTTAATGTTTATCCCTCTAGTTTCAAATGCTCTTAGCAATTTTTCCACGACTTCCAGATACGCACGCCCATGGGGAGATCGAAAATCGCTGACATCAGCCAAACGTAGACACTTTTGCAGTTCATCAGCAAATGGATGATCCTTGCGAGAATCCATCATCGCAGTTATGTGACTAAAACAAAAACTAAAACAAAAATAAGATGCTGCCAAACCACCAATCAATGCACTAATCGCTATAATAAGGGCTGTTACACCATCATCGTAGTTACATGACTCCATGGTAAGTCTAAATTCATCCGTGGCTTCACCTCCACGACCATCACTCGCTGTAATACGAATATCTAAGGGTTGCTCAAAATAATTATCTGGTGCAAAAGACAATATATACTCATAGTCTTGGGTGATAGAAATAGGTAACTGTACTATTTGCAATCCATCTCCGACTACATAAGCAACTTGGTCAACTACTTGCAATCCTAGCGCTGAGGACAAGGCTCCACGACCAAACAAAGTTGGCTCCGCTGGATTCGTGACGTTAAGTACCAATAATCCACCATAATCTGCCACATAAGCAATATTATTAATTACCTGCACCATTAAAGCTTGGGCAGGAGCGTTATATGTACCGTCAGGCGTAGTATATGCACTTAGTACGATCAGATCGCTCAAATTTGAAACATCAAGAATCCATACCCCATAGGATCCGTCTGCCACATAGGCAATATTATTGATAACTTGTATGCCACAAACATCATTTGAATTTGAGGGCAGACTATAGCTACCACGCAAAGACGGCGCACTTGGACGAGAGACATTAACCATATATAAACCAGAAAATCCATCTGCCACATAAGCAACGTCGTTACTTATATACATTCCTCTTACCTCGTCCCTATCCATATTTCTACCAGTTCTATAATATAAACTAAATGAAAATGGTACGGCTGGATTCGTAACATCAAACATCTGCAAATCTCCATATTGATCTAACACATAAGCGGTAGTACCAATCGTTTGTACTGCAATTGCTTCCCTTAGATCAATGCCATTTCTCCTATATTTGAGATCGTAACTACCGAGTAATGTCGGTGTAGCTGGGTTTGCGACATCTAGGATGAGTAAATCCGCGGCAACGGCATAAAAATCATCGCTTGGGTTCACAGCATACGCAATATAAGCAGTAGCATCAATCACTTGCAAACTACTTACGTGTCCGTTTATGTATCCCCCGTTGTTTCCGTTTACGTATCCTCCATATCTGGGCTGATTAGAATCATAAGACCCCAGTAATCTCGGCACAGTAGGATCTGTGACATCAAGTAACTGCAAATCATGAATTCCTGCAGCCACGTAGGCAATATTATTGAGCACCTGTACCAGTGTTCCAGAATTTTGGTAGTAGCTAAGTAAAGGCAGCGATATCTTTTCCTTCCATATGTCAAAAAAATCGGGTAAGGGAGAGCCATCAGATAAAGTTGCATTCAACTCAAGATGATCACCATCTGCGTCATAGAAAACTTCAGTTGGATTGATAGTAAGATCAAACCTATCTAAACACCCTATCTCCTGATCAGGAATTGGGTTAATCACAATAGGTACGGCTCGGCGTTGTCGGTCATGAGTTGTTGTAATATCAGCATCTGTATTTTTTTTACCTTTATCATCTTGGGTGGCTCGCTCCAAAACGGCATCTGGTTCTTCTACTTGTTGTTTGAAACTCTCTGCTATCTGTTCTTCTATTTCTCGTTGTGACGGCCACTCTTGACCGAGCGTTTTTGCTGTTTTACTGATTGTTTTTTCCCACAACCAATCACTCCAACTTTGTTTCTTGGGTGTTATGTCAAATACGGTATCTTCGATCTGCGACCATGCTGCATCACCCAACAACGATTGCTGGCCTTGTGCTCTTAAGTCGTCTTCAATCTGTTGTACTTGCTGTGCGACTGTGGGATTGATGCCTCCGCGCAGATGAGTGAGTACCTGAGCGGTTGCGCTAAGCAAGACACCTTTGGGCAAGGCATCTTTAGCTACAGACGGCTGCAAAGCTTGGGATGGAATAGGCACAATTGATTTACCAGGCATAATCAAACTCCTTCTGTGTAAAAACGCGAAAAGAAAGGGAGAGTCTAACACAGGCTCGTTTTTGGAAAAATGCTTTTTTTTGTGTGGCTTTTTTGCGGTTTTTGGGGGGTTACATTAAATTGCGTGAGCAGCTGTAACTCCTGTTTCTTCATGTTCAAGTAATTCCATTTCTGATTGTAGTCTAGGGGTAACGGTTGGAAATGACGACGGGATAACGGTCAATTTAAATTGTTCTAGAATCACTCCGCCTTTTCCGAGCACTTGAATATACATCTCTTCAACATCTCTTGATGCTGCCGTTCCTTGTAATACATTACGATCTCGATCGTAATCCAGCCAGGAGGGTAATTGACGACTCGGATAATCACGCAGCGGCCAACGTCCACAAAAAAAACGTCCACCGAATGTAAAGGGCATATTATCTCTTGGTATTTGAGTCTGTATACGATGAATATTAGGTTCGGCAATGCCAAGTTGACGCGAATACGGTTCATTAATAGTAGCCACTTCTGCCTTTTTATTAAACCAATGCCCCCCAAGGCGGTTCCAAAACAGAGCACGATTTTTATAAAATCCATATGACGCCGTAGCAATACCGAAATATTTTAGCGCAGTACCCAAATCTGCTAACATTGCTGTTATTCTGGATTCTACTCCAATCCTAAAATCATCTGATATACTGCCCCCATAAGAATCTATTACGTATAAACGAACGTCAATAGCACCCACATCGGTATCTTGAGGATTCCCTGAAAAACGCATTGAGTCTACATCAAAAGTTAGCCAAGTCGGCAAGGGCGCACCATAACTGAGCATGGCAGAATATCGTAATACATCATTATCCCTATCCGTAAATGTATTGTCTGGAACAGCAAATTCAAAATGACTGCCTGCGCTAGTCGTATAATCAGAAAGTGGATTAGTCACCTCGGGGAAATTATCCACGATTATTGTAAATACTGTCTGCGTGGCGGCGTTCATTCTATCGGATGCGGAAAGTTCTATGGATAAGACAGCATTATCGCTATGGGTTGGTTCGCCAGAAAAAAAGCCGCTCACGCTATTAAAAAATATCCAATCAGGCAAAGGCTGTGTGTTTTCTAGGGTTGCTGTATAAACGATGCTATCTCCATTGGGATCTAAAAAATAAGGAGCCACATTAAAATTATACACACTACCTGTGGCGACAATCTGTGATGGAATCGCTCTAATGAGAATGGGTGACCCTTCCACACGAAGCTGAAAAGTATCTGTTCCGCTTTCTCCCCAACTATCTGTCGCAATGACATCAATCAAATAATTACCCGCGTCATTGGTATGGGGTGTACCGGAGAGAATCCAATTATCAGTTTGAATTAACCACATACCATAATCCCAATCTGCTATCAGTGCCAAATTTTCAGTCACAGCAATGTCTGACGCTAAACCCTGAATCACATAGCTACCTAATAAAACAGGATTTGAAAAATCAGAGAGATCAAGGACTCGAAGTTCATTGTCAATGGCAAGATAAGCTAATGAATTCTGAACAGCAAAAGTACTTAGCAAGTTTGAGTAACTTCCCACAAGAAATGGATTGGAAGGATTTGTGATATCGATAATTTTCAAACCAGCAGAGACATCTGCAACATAAACTATATTGTTATCGACAATAATGCGTTGTGGATCCGTCATCGGATAACCACCCACAAAGATAGGCGTTTCTGGATGAGTGATATCAAGAATTTGTAAACCAAGAGGAGGTGCTGCGACTAGCGCCAAGTGTTCAGTCACCGCTATATCGGTGGCCCATGACCAAGAATAAGGCTTATAATTTACCAACAAAGTGGGGACAGCAGGATTAGAAATATTCAATATCACTAAGCCATAACCACCCCCATCTGCAATACAAGCAATATCACCACTGACCGCAATACCTTGCGCCCAATTCCAACCAGGATGCTGGTATTCACCAACAAATGTGATCACTGACGGATCTGTAATATTAAAAATTTGAAGACCTAATTCACCATAAGCTACTAAAGCTAAGCCCTCAATTATCTCTATATCTTTCGGACTGCTAGTGATTATCGGCTCGTAGCTACCTAACAGAGTTGGAGTGGCAGGATCAGAGATATCAATGGCTTGAAGACCTGTGTTCCAATGAGCGATTAAAGCGACGTCACCATTATGAGTTGTTTTGATAGTTGCTGCGTTTGTTTCATAATATCCCATTAAATCTAAGAAAGAAAAATCTAACCACGGTGGAAGCATTTCACCATCAGTTTGCTGAGCTGATAATGCTATATAATCCCCATCGGGATCGGTAAAAGTAGAATCAGGTTGAATGTCTAATTTAAAAATCTCATCGATATGAGTGCTTTGGTCATTTAGCGGAATATTGACAGAGGGAGGATTATTGCCATGTAATTGAAAAATATCTGTAACAACTCCTCCTTGACGGTCATCCGCCATTACTTGAATAGAAATCGTCTCGAGATTGTTAGCTAATGGAGTTCCTTGAAAGCAATACTGTTCCCAATTAATAATTTGAAGTCCTGAAGATTGATCAGCCACGAATCCCTGATCAGCCACGAATACCAAGTTGCCACTCACTGATACTCCCCATGCCATATCGGGGGTATCGTAAGTACCGACCAAGGTCGCATTAGCTGGATTTGAAAAATCAACCACCTGCAATCCCATGGGGCCACTCGCTAACATCGCATAATTTTCATTGACCACAACGTCCATGCTCCAATCTGTCCACCCGGGCCGATTATAGTTACCTACTGAAATTGGATTGGCCAGATCTGAAATATCAATAAATTCCAATCCGTTATCTACTCGAGCAACCAAAACTAGATTTTCGGTAACCGTTAATCCACTACCATCCCTTACATCGGAATAAATACTAACACTGACTGGATCGTTCGGGTCTATCAGATCAATAATGTCTAGCCCTCGGCCACTGATGGTAAAAGCAAGTTGACCACGTATCGCGACGTCTCTTCCAAGATCCGTCGATAATGTATAACTGCTGAGGAGAGAGGGATTAGTCGGAGTGGTGATATCAAACGTATATAAATAAGCGGGCATATTGCTTATGATCAACGCGCGCGTATCACTGACAGCAATACTTACTGCCTCAGCATATGTTGCTGCGCTTCCCAATTGAATAGGTACAGTCGGATTGGAGATATCAATAATCCGCAACCCATTACTCGTCGCTAGAAAAGCCATAGTGCCTTGTATCTGAACATCATAAACATAAGAACTTATATAATTAGCAACAACTGTGGGTGTGGCAGGATTGGAGATATCCACAATTTGTAGACCTGAGCTCCCATCTGCAATAAAAGCGAAATTTCCATCAGTAGCTACATTATCAGCATAACCTGGGGTATCATGACTGCCCACGAGTTTGAGTTGAAATTGTAGCCAACCCGGCAGGGGCGAACCATTCGATAATGTTGCAGTTAAAGAGATTCTATCCCCATTGCTATCTTGAAAATCTGTCGCTGTATTCAGGCAGTACGTGTAAGGTACATTCAGCTCAATCACTTGATCCGGACTTGGATTTATTATAACAGGCGGATAATTTGTACGTCTTGTTAAATCAGTTGCCATGGGCTGCTGAGTCACTAAAGTTGGGGGGTGCGTGCTTTCCTTCTGACGACCAGATTTGCGATTTAATGTTGCCAGTGTTTCATCCAGCTGATCCTCAATCTGTCGTTGCGAAGGGCGTGATTTCCCCATCAAATCTGCAACTTTGGTCACTGTCTTTTCATACAACCAATCTCCCCACGATTGTTGTTGTTTGCGTTGAAATTGTCGGGCTTGAAGTGTTTCGGGTATATCCAGCAATGCTGAAGTCTCGGGCGGAAAATCGAGAACAGAAGAAAGTTTGCCCTGCTGCGCCATATCATCCGCAATAGCTTGTATTTGAGCTTGAACCCGCGGATTGACTCCTCCGCGCAGGCGATGCAACATTTCTGCCGTTGCGCCTAAAAGATCACCGGCGGGTGTGTTTGATTCCGCTTGATCTGCGTGGATACGCATTATCGATGTTTGTGGCATAGAAATTTCCTCGACTAATTTTTAACGAAAAATTGAATCTCATCAATGTCAATTAGCACCCTAATTAGTTCGCCGGGTTTCGTTGCAAATAAATATACGCGGTTTTGTCATGGCACACCTCGTCTATGGTTTAGTTAATCATTGTGCTTGTTTCTCCAAAATTATTCTTATTCTTAAATTAAAATCATTTTCAGATTTCTCAGTGCGTGGTGGTCTCTTGACGCGCTTTTTCTTTCTGCTCTTTCTGTCCTTTCTGCCCTTTCTGCCCTTTTTGTTCTTTCTTTCGCATCCTTATCAATAAGTTTTTTTTGAGATTTTGGATTCGCTTAACAAACTGTATCACCCATCGAATTATACAAGCCTTCCTGATTCGCACAACTGATTTTTAATAACCATACTGGGAATATGCTTTATGTAACCCCCTCTTCACTCTTATGGTCGAGCGGAAAAACCGCCTCCAAATAAACGACGTTTTTTTGACGCAGAGGGATCGTCACCCATTTTATTTTCGGGTCGATCGCTACTTATCAGTATTTGTCCGATTTTAGATTGATTAAAATGATCAATCAGTGGTTTGGCACGATCGCCCTGAATCCGGAGGGTCACTTCGTGATTGTGAAACTCACTATGACAATCTCTCATCGCCGACAACCAATTAAAGGAACCTTCGGCAATTTCGTTATCATCCACAACGATTGTTTTGAGATGAAAGGGCTCTATGGCCAGTATCTGTATGTTGGAGGATTGCAATTGACGGATGTATTCTTGAAAATTCGTTAAACAGGGATCGTGCATCGAACACACAAACACAATCTTCACGCCACGTGTTGCGGTAGCGATCAAACGAGGCGGCGTAAAATCCTCAAGAAAAGTATCCGTGGATGAAATAAAAGGCGAACACACGACAATACGTTGTCTCGCACGTTCAAAAATTTCCTGAAGATAATCTCGATGTTGCTCTAAGGTGGGGATGTAAGCGACGGACGAATGAGCGTCAATATCGTATAACAATGTTGATTTATAATCTGCCTGTCTTTCAAATTTCATCACATGATGTGTGTAACCAAACTGGTGATGTCGATAATAGCGAATATACTGCCAAAGATCGCTGATTAAGACATTACAAATATCTCCACGGCAGACTAACGATCCATCGAGACTCTCAGGATATCGCGGATCACGATGGGATAACCAATTAAATGACCCCAGCACAACTAATTCTTTGTCCACCGCTAATATTTTGCTATGCGTAAATGCTTGGTCACATAATACGTCATATTGACCAAAAAAGTCGGTCAGATCATCGTCGATTTCTTTCGCATCATTACAATAAATATAAATGTTCACCCCGCGTCTATGGGCTTCTGAAATCAATTTATATAAGTTGGCGATTCTTAACGTTTCCGCATCAATCCCATAGGTGGTTAATAAAATGGAGTGTTTGGCAGAACGAAACGCAAATTTCAACAGATCGACATGTTCTTCTCGGCTGCTCAAGCGACTCAAGTGGGTGACCAAGGGTCTATCATCAGGAACCTGTTTTTTATCTTTTTCAGTTTTTTCATCTCGCTGAAAAAATCGCGGACTCGCATCAGGGGGTCGTTGAGGATAACATCCGGGATTGATGACGATCGGCAATGGACAGACTTCAGTAAATAAGCGTTCCAGTAATTTTTTACTTGCTTCGGAATAGACAATGATTTGTTTAATCCAATCGGTTCTGATCTGGCTGATCGCGTAAGGTTGCTCATCGCCTGCCCCAATCAAGGCGTCTTCATCTAATGATGCGGGGCAGTTCAGTTCCAAAATAAACGTTTGTTGATGAGTCGCCTGACTGGTGCGCACACAAGTGTTAATGTCAGCAGAAAAGAGTATTTTTTTCGGGTTAACATAAGCGGGACACAGCGTTGGAAAGCAACCACGCTTGACCATGCTGAGCACTGTTTCCGGTCGTGTGGCGACGTAATAAGTTCTCATGAACAATCATACTCCCGTGGGTTCCGTTGCAAATAATTTGTCAATTTAAAAAAACACTATCCTCGCTACTCCGCCGGATTTTGTGATATTATACGCTTAATTGAAATAAATGCGCGATTTTTGCAACGGAACCAAAATTATTGCATTGATAGAAACCACACCAAGTCCACAAGGATTTAAGAAGCTGTAGGGGCACTTTTATGAATAAAATAGAATTTAAAAAGTTAACCAAAAACGATATGCCCTTATTTAAAGAATGGGCAAAACAGCCACATGTAAAAAATACATGGTTTCAAGAGGGCTATGAAACGCTCGATAAATATGAGAGTAAAATAGCGGGTAATGGAGTTGACTATCCCTTTATTATTTTCTTTGACAACAAACCAATCGGTTACATTCAAGCTTCGGATCTTTATGCTTATAGAACGCTCTGCCCCACTCTTAAAGGCGTTTTTACTCATGAGGACTCAGGCACATTCTGTTTTGATCTGTTTATTGGAGAAGAAGATTATTTAAATAAAGGTTATGGCACAGAAATTGTTAAAAGCTTTGTTGATAAATTATTAACAGAGTTTAAAACAAAAAAGATACTTATTGATCCTGCTTGTTCCAATAAGCGCGCGATCCGTTGCTATGAAAAAGCAGGCTTTAAAGTCATGCGCAAACAATATGATGGCACTACAGAGTGCTGTATTATGGAATTTATGGGCAATAATGGAGACTATTTGTAATGAGCAATTATGTATTGGTACATGGTGGCAATATTTCCACAGATACTTGGAATAAACTGTCGCAGCGAAATGATTATCCTGCGGGAGAAAATTTAGGCGAAAAAATCTGGAAAAATACAGCCGCTTATTTAAAAAGCAAAGGACACGTTGTTTTTACGCCGTCACTTAAAGATGAAAATAAGTACAATTTATCTGACCATATTCAACAAATATGCGATCTGATTATTGAGAACAATTTAAAACATGTTTACTTAATAGGGCACAGTTATGGTGGCATGGTGATCACCGGTGTCGCTAACAAAATACCAGAAAAAATTTCTTCCTTAATATATCTTGATGCCGCTTTACCAGAACCGGGACAATCGTTATTTGATCTATTGCATTTAGGGGGATTCGATCCTAAAAAAACCGTTGATGGTGAACCTAAAGCATACATGGAAAAACTTTGGTATGATCCAAAAAAACTAGAAACATTATACAAAATTTTTATTTTTTGCACAGAGAGCGAGTTTGCTTCGGTAATTAATCTAGCAAAAGAAAAAATTAATACCCATCCAAATAAATGGCGCTGTTATGAACTTACAACATCACATATTCCCCAATGTACTATGCCAGATAAACTCAATGAAATACTACTACAGATTGGAATCACGTCCTTATGATTGAATGGATTTTAAAAAAACTCAACCATTTAAAAACACCTCAAAAGCTCGTAGGTTGGACTGAGCGCGAGAGCGCCAACCTACATTTCGTTTAGCCTAACCTGCGTCGCTTACATACAAGCCCAAATTGCCGGTCATATTCTTTTTGCAATTCAGGGGATTTATGTCTGTTTTCAATTAAGTAAGCCTTATGAAGGTTTTTGATTGTGGTATTGCAAGAGAAAAATAACGCATAATGTGAACTCACGCCCACTACTACGCTTGTTAGCAATGGTTGTTTGGCCACTTCCGTTGCAGGGGTTGCCTTTTCTTCTTCTTGTTCAGAAATTTCTAGCTCAGGAGACAATAATAATGCATCAATTCTAGCTAACGTTCTTTCTTTTTCGCGCTCTGGAATACCATCCTTTATCTTGCTTAACATTTCCGTATCAGAGAATTTTGTATTATTTAAAAGAACAATTCTTTTACCGCCACAATCATGAGCATAATTTATTACCCTCAACAATTGAGCAAGGCAATCATCTTGTATAATTTCTTTTCCACTCCAATGTGTATCATCTAACAGCTCAACGACAATTATTTTCTTGTCTGTTTTTTCAAAAGCTTTAACATTTATGCTGTGAAACCAGTAAATGCCAGTATTGTAGAGGATGTCACCGCTAGGTTCCCTCCTAGTACCCCGTCAAAAAAGTTTTTGTGCATTGATTAATTAAAGGAAAATGGGAC
>JBBTCW010000046.1:0-29318 GCA_038043025.1 Pseudomonadota bacterium
GCTCAAAATATGATTCAATATTCTTAATTTTAATTTCTATATCGGGATTTGGGTAGCTGATTGATTTTTAGACATCAATGTCTTTTTGTCTCTTGTTTAAATTCACGGTAGTATAGGGTATGAAAAATATAAAAGTGATCAAAGGTGAGCAAATCGACACTTGGCGGCAATCAAAGTTTGGTCGTTTATTGACGAACATTGAGTCTCAGAATTTGGTTTCATTTTGGCAGACGGCGCGCGGCGATTATTTATTGATGTTGGGCGATCCTCTTGCAGAGCGTTTGATTTATGGCAGTCAGATTAAGAATCGTATTTTTTTGTCGCCGCAAGCGTATCCTGCCAAGAGAGATGATCATTGTATCCAAGCGGATTATGAGGCGTTACCGATTTCGCCGTATAGTGTGCAAACCATTGTGTTGCCGCATGTGTTAGAATTTTCAAAAGATCCTTATCAGGTTTTAAGAGAATCGGAAATGACACTGGCGCCCCAAGGTTATGTAGTCTTAGTGGGATTTAATCCGCTGAGTTTATTAGGGTTGCGCCGTTTATTTACTTCTCGGAAACAGGCGCCATGGTCGGGTAAATTTCGTTTTGCATGGCGCATTAAAGATTGGTTGCAGTTGTTGAATTTTAATATTGTTGAAGAAAAACATGTGTTTTATTTACCAAGGGTTCAAGGTCATCGTTTGCGATCGGTGTATGCTGTTTTAGATTTGATCGGAAAAATGTTGTTTCCAATATTTGGAGGTGTATATATACTGATTGCGCAAAAGAAACAGTTTGGAATGTATGCGGATCGTGTGCAATGGTCTGCAGCAGCCGATGTGATGCCAGATGGTTTGGTAAAGCCGATGACGCGGGGCATGCAGCATGAGCAAGATTGTTGAGATTTATACAGATGGAGCCTGTCGGGGGAATCCGGGCGTCGGTGGTTGGGGAGCCGTTTTATGTTATGCGGGGCGCGAAAAGCATTTATATGGTGCCGAAGTGCATACGACCAATAATCGCATGGAATTGATGGCGGCGATTCAGGCGTTGGCGTCATTGACGCGCGCTTGCAAAATTGAACTGACGACAGATTCCAAATATGTTAAAAATGGCATGACAGAGTGGTTGGCGAATTGGAAGAAGCGCGGCTTTAAGACGGCGAATAAAAAACCGGTAAAAAATATAGATCTTTGGCAACGTTTGGATGAAGAAGTTACGCGGCATGAAATAAAATGGTCTTGGATCAAAGGACATGCGGGACACAAATATAATGAGTTGGCGGATGAGTTGGCGAACAAGGCTATAGACGAATTATTAGAGATATAAACTTTGTCATCCCGCGGCTTGACCGCGGGATCCAGACTTTCGTCATACCGGCGAAAGCCGGTATTCAGTGATTATAATAACGGTACTCCGTTATTATAATCTTTAATATAAATTTTCCTGGATGCCGCGATCAAGTCGCGGCATGACAGTCTTGAGAGGAGAACAGTATGCGACAAATATCACTCGACATTGAAACGACAGGATTAAACACCAGCGATGGTCATCGCATTATTGAAATCGGGTGTATCGAAATTGTGGATCGTCGCGTGACACAAAATAATTTTCATTATTATTTGAACCCTGAGCGTGAAAGTGATTTGGGTGCTTTAGCAGTGCATGGGATTACGAGTGAGTTTTTACGAGATAAGCCAAAATTTTCGGAGGTGGCAGAATCGCTGTGTGAATTTGTTAAAGATGCGGAAGTGGTTATTCATAACGCGCCGTTTGATGTGGGGTTTATTGATTATGAGTTAAAGTTGATGCGTTCTGCTTTAGGCAAATTGAATAATCATTGTGAGATTTTTGATACGTTGATGTTGGCGCGAAAATTGCATCCTGGGCAGCGGAATAGTTTAGATGCCTTATGTAAGCGTTATGGCATTGATGCAACGAATCGAACATTGCACGGTGCGTTGTTAGATGCGGAATTATTGGCGTTTGTGTATTTAGCGATGACGGGTGGTCAATCGGTGTTGTTTGCGGAAGCGCAATCACATTCGTCGCGGCGACGTACGACAACGTTTCGGCGTGAAGTTGAGCAACATCCCGCGTTATCGGTTGTAAAAGCAACCCAAGAAGAGCAGGATGCGCATGAGGCGTTTTTAGAGATGTTAAACAAAGAATAATGTTGTCGACGAGTATTTTAACGAAGAGGAAACCCATGAAACAAAACCAAAAACCAACCATAAAATATAGAAAAGATTATAAAGTCCCGAGTCATCTCATTGATACAACCGATTTGTATTTCGATTTAAATGAAGAGGTGGTGGTGGTGACCAATCGGATGCATATTCGCAAAAATCCCGCTTCTTCTGAGTGTGGCGATATATTGGTGTTAGATGGGAAAGAACAGAAATTAGTGTCGATCAACATCAATAATCAAACGATATTGGATCGGCGATATGAGATAACGAATGAAACATTAACGATTGTGGATTTTCCTGACAGCTGCGAATTGGAGATTACAACCGAAATCAAACCGCAAGATAATACGGTATTGATGGGCTTATACAAGTCCAGCGGCATTTATTGTACGCAGTGCGAATCAGAAGGGTTTCGCCGCATTACTTATTTTCTCGATCGTCCCGATGTGTTGTCGAAATTTACCACGACGATTGCGGCGGATAAAAAAACTTATCCCATTTTATTGTCTAATGGTAATTTGGTGGATTCAGGTGATTTGTCAGAGGGGCGACATTGGATTAAATGGGAAGATCCGTTTTTAAAACCTTGTTACTTATTCGCGGCCGTGGCGGGCGATTTAGATTTTATTGAAGATCATTTTGTCACTTGCTCCGATCGTAAAATTATCTTGCGTCTGTTTTGTGAGAAGGGTAATCGTGACAAATGTTTTCATGCGATGGATGTGTTAAAGCAAGCCATGCGTTGGGATGAAGAAAAATACGGACGTGAATATGATTTAGATTTGTTTATGATTTTGGCCGTTGATGATTTTAATGTGGGTGCGATGGAAAATAAGGGATTAAATATTTTTAATTCATCTTGTGTCTTTGCGCGCTCGGATAGGGCAACGGATGCGGAATATGCGCGTATAGCAGTAGTGGTCGCACATGAGTATTTTCATAACTGGTCGGGCGATCGTGTGACCTGTCGCGATTGGTTTCAATTGTCGTTAAAAGAAGGGTTGACGGTCTTCCGGGATCAAACGTTTTCAGAAGATATGACATCACAGACTGTCTCGCGCATTGAACAGGTGCAGCGTTTGAGAGAACTGCAATTTCCAGAAGACGCGGGGCCGCTTGCGCATTCTGTTCGACCAGATTCTTACATGGAAATCGATAATTTTTACACGATGACTATTTATGAAAAAGGTGCGGAAGTAATTCGCATGATGCGCGTCCTGTTGGGTTTGGAGGGGTTTCGTCGCGGCATGGATTTATATTTTGAACGTCATGATGGCCAGGCAGTGACGTGTGATGATTTTGTGAAAGCGATGGAAGATGCGAATAAAGTTGATTTTTCACAATTTCGATTATGGTATTCGCAAGCGGGGACACCGGCGCTGCATATTGAAGATGCCTATGATGCGGTTGCGAAAGAATATACCTTACGCGTTACGCAACATTGCCCGGATACACCGAATCAATCGAATAAAAAACCGATGCATATGCCCTTGGCCGTTGGGTTATTGAATAAAGAAGGTCATGATCTTCCTTTGATGCTGAAAGGCGCAGACGGAGAATCGTCGTTAACGCATATATTACCGCTTCGCGAAGAAACAGAGAGTTTTGTTTTTGCGAATATATCTGAAAAACCGATTCCTTCATTGCTGCGTGGTTTTTCTGCGCCGGTTAAGTTGGATTATGATTATAGCAATGAAAACTTAGCTTTTATTATGGCGCATGACAGCGATGCGTTTGGTCGTTGGGAGGCTGGACAGCGTTATGCGGTGCGTTTAATGCTCGATTTAATTAAAAAGATGCAAAACAAAAAGCCGTTAGAGCTATCGGCGGCATTTGTTTCTTCGTTTAAATCGGTATTAGAAAGTGGTATTGATGCAGCGCTCGTCGCGCAAATGATGCAATTGCCGACCGAGACATTTTTAGCGGAATGTATGGATGTCGTCGATCCAGATTCGATTTTTGCGGCACGTGAATTTATGGTGACGACATTGGCAGAGAGATTAAAATCATTGTTGATGCAAATATACAATGTGGAGAGAAAGCCGTATGAATATGCGATTACCGCGGTGGGCCAGCGCAGTTTAAAAAATATGAGTTTGCACTACTTAATGCGTTTGGATGAGGCGGATGTTATCAAATTATGTGTTCAGCAATTTGATGAGGCCGATAACATGACCGATCGATTTGCGGCTTTAACGGCGTTAGTTAATTCTGAATGTTCGGAAAAAGCAGCTGTTTTAGATCGGTTTTATGATATGTATCATCAGGATCCATTGATGATTGACAAATGGTTGCGTGTGCAAGCATTGTCAACGGCCAAAGATACGTTGTCGCGCGTCCAAAAATTATTAGAACATCCCTCATTTAATATTAAAAATCCCAATCGTACGCGTTCATTGTTGGTGAATTTCTCGCGATTTAATCCGGTGCGTTTTCATGATATGTCGGGTGAAGGATATGAATTGTTGACCAATCAGATTATTCGTTTAGATAAATTAAATCCCCACATGTCCGCGCGTATTTTGGCGCCACTGACTAATTGGAAACGTTATGATGGTAAACGACAAAAATTGATGCGCGCGGAATTAGAGCGCATTTTGTTGGTGGATAAGCTATCGAAGAATGTGTATGAGTTGGTGAGCAAGAGCATTGCGTAATCTTAAAAGGATTGTCATTCCGGCATGATGGTAAGGATAATATTATGACAAAATCTCGTCAAGAAACAGATTCATTCGGTGCAATTTCCGTGCCCGATGATCGATATTGGGGTGCGCAAACGCAGCGTGCGCTTGCCTATTTTAATGTGGGTTTTGATACCATGCCGCTTGAAATGATTTGGGCATTAGGCTTGATTAAACGATCGGCGGCTATTGCGAATGGTGAGTTAGGTTTGTTGTCATCGCAAAAAGCGAAATGGATTATAAAAGCGGCCGATGAAGTTATGTTGGGCAAACTCTTGTCGCACTTTCCTTTGAAGCTCTTTCAATCGGGCAGCGGTACGCAAACCAATATGAATATGAACGAAGTGATTGCGAATCGCGCGATTGAATTAGCGGGCGGACATAAAGGCAGTAAAGATCCGATTCATCCGAATGATCATGTGAATTTATCGCAATCGACGAATGATGTGTTTCCAACAGCCATGCATCTTTCGACAGCGATATTATTGGCGGGTAATTTATTGCCGGCCGTTAAAACATTGCGTGATGCATTGGCCGCAAAACAAAAAGCATTCGATAAAATCATTAAAGTTGGGCGAACGCATCTACAAGATGCGGTGCCGATGACGTTGGGACAAGAGTTTTCAGGTTATGTGGCGCAGGTGGATGATAATATTGCGCGAATTAATGCTTGTTCGAAAGAGTTATATGCCTTGCCGATGGGTGGAACAGCGGTGGGGACAGGCATGAATGCGCATCCTGACTTTGCTAAATTAGCGGTAAAAGAAATCAAACAGGCTACACATTTCCCCTTTGTTGTGGCTAAAAACAAGTTTGCCTTGATGGCGGCACATGATGTGTTTGCGTCGGTGAGTGGCGCGTTAAAAGTGTTGGCGATATCATTGAATAAAATCGCGAATGACATGCGTTTGTTGGGCTCCGGGCCGCGTTGTGGTTTGGGCGAATTATTGTTGCCGGAAAACGAACCGGGTTCCTCGATCATGCCAGGCAAAGTCAATCCATCGCAATGCGAAGTGATGCGCATGGTGTGTGCTGAAGTCATTGGTTGTGATGCGACGATTATATGGGCGGCGGCGAATGGAGAATTAGAGTTAAATGTATTTAAGCCGATTATTATTTTTAATCTTTTGCGTGCGATTCGATTGTTGTCGGACGCATGTGAAAGTTTTTCTGAGCATGTCATCAAAGATTTGAAAGCGAATGAAGCACAGCTGAAACATTATGTCGAGCAATCGTTAATGTTAGTGACGGCGTTAACGCCACATATCGGTTATGATAAGGCGGCGAAATTAGCGCAATACGCGCAGAAAAATAATTTAAGCTTGCGCGAGGCATGTGTTCAATTAAATTACTTGAGTGTAGCAGAGTTCGATCAGGCGATCGATCTCATTGCATTAACCAATGCGAACTTGTAAATTATCACCCATTTTCAGATTTGCCGAGCAAATAGACCGACGAACTGAGTGCGGCAGCAGCCATCGAATGGCTTGTAGCAATCCCGCATTTCTGACTAACGCATGTTCACGTCGTCTGCATACCTTATCCAACGAGAAATCTCTTGAATTCTTCCCATTCGCCCCTATATTAGACGCATCCATTAATTATTCCAAAAAGGAGCCTAAACATGACTGCGGAAACCCGACAATTTAGCACTGAAATCAATAAGTTACTGCATTTGATGATCCATTCGCTCTATAGCAGCAAAGAGATCTTTTTGCGTGAACTGATCTCGAATAGTGCAGATGCCTTTGATCGGGCGCGTATTTTGGCCATGTCAAATCCGGAGCTATTTACGGATAATGCTGAACAAAAAATCTTTGTTGATATCGATAAAAAAGCCAGGACGATTAGCGTGCGTGATAATGGTATCGGTATGACGCATGATGAGGTCATCGCGAACTTAGGTACGATTGCCAAGTCGGGTACGGAAGAATTTTTTAAAAAATTATCTGATGATCAAGCCAAAGAGGTGAATTTAATTGGTCAGTTTGGCGTGGGCTTCTATTCAGTCTTTATGGTTGCGGATAAAGTGATCGTGTTTACACGCCATGCCGAAGTCAAATCAGAGGCCGGCGTGCGTTGGGAATCCAATGGCCAAGGCGAATATACGATTGAAGCGGCCACGCGTAAAACATTGGGCACCGAAGTCATTTTGCATCTGAAGAAAGACGCCGATGAGTTTTTAGAAGACTATCGATTGCGCGGCATCATCAAGCAATATTCGGATCATATCACGGTGCCGATTTTTATGCAGAAAATTGAATTTGATGAAAAAGGCCAAGAGAAAAAATCAGATAAAATCGAATGGGAGCAAGTGAATAAAGCAACCGCTTTGTGGACATTACCCAAAAGCAAAATTAAGGACGAAGAATATAAAGAATTATATAAAAATATCTCACATGATTTTTCTGATCCGATTTTATGGAGTCATAATAAAGTTGAAGGGACGTTGGAATATACCAGCTTGTTATATATTCCATCGACCGCGCCGTTTGATTTGTGGCAGCAAACTGGGCAGCATCGTGGTTTAAAGCTGTATGTGAAGCGGGTATTCATTTTGGATGATGCGGAGCAGTTTTTGCCGACGTATTTGCGTTTTGTGAAAGGCGTGGTGGATTGTAATGATTTGCCGCTCAATGTGTCGCGTGAAATTTTACAACATAATCCGACGGTCGATAAAATTCGTGCCGCATTGACAAAACGTATTTTAAGCATGTTGGAAGAGGTGATAAAAACCGATGCAGATAAATACGCAAAAATTTGGACAGAGTTTGGTAAGGTGTTAAAAGAAGGGTTGGCCGAAGATTTTGTGAATAAAGATCAAATTGCCAAATTAATGCGTTTTGCTTCGACGCACACCGATAATGAAAAACAAGACGTGTCATTGAGTGATTACGTCAGTCGCATGAAAGCGGATCAAGACGTGATTTATTGCGTTACGGCGGATACATTTTTGGCAGCGAAGAATAGTCCGCATTTAGAAGTGTTTCGCCAAAAAGGCATCGAAGTGTTATTGCTCAATGATCGCATCGACGAGTGGGTGTTGATGCATTTGATGGAATTTGAGGGTAAAAAATTGCAATCGATTACAAAAGGCGATTTGGATTTAAGTAAATTCGAGAGTCCAGAAGTAAAAGAAGCGCGCGACAAGAAAAAAGAAGACTTTGATAACTTGTTAAAGCAAGTAGCTAAAGTGCTGGGTGAAAAAGTGAAAGAAGTGCGATTAACTTATCGTTTGACGACTTCGCCAGCGTGTATTGTCGCTGATTCCAATGATGTGAACATGAATATGCAACGTATTTTAAAGTCATTGGGTCAAGCGATGCCGGAATCGAAACCGATTTTTGAATTAAATCCAGAGCATGGATTAGTAAAACGTTTAAATGCGGAAACCGATGATGCGCGTTTTGCCGAGTGGACTCAGATTTTGTTTGATCAGTCCGTTTTGGCCGAAGGCGGCCAGCTGGAGGATCCGGCGACATTTGTGAAGCATTTGAATGCATTATTGTTCGATCTGTCTAAAAACTAGCCGATTGGCGCTTAACTCATTGATTTTAAGCGCCAGTTTTCCTAGCAAAGCGCCTATTTCCTGAAGTATAATGTGGCTTTTAACTTAAAAGGACAACTCTTATGCGAATTGGTGTTCCAAAAGAAATTAAAAATCATGAGTATCGCGTCGGTTTAATTCCATTTAGCGTGAAAGAATTAATAGATCATGGTCATGATGTGACGGTCCAAACAAATGCGGGTGCGGGCATTGGCTTTAGTGATGATGATTATCGCTGTGCGGGCGCAACGATTGTTGATAATGCGCCAGAGATATTTGCAAAGGCGGATTTAATTGTCAAAGTAAAAGAACCGCAACCGGTTGAATGTAAAATGTTGCGCGAAGGCCAACTATTATTTACGTTTTTACATTTAGCGCCAGATCCAAAACAAACCGAATTATTATTAGCATCCGGTTGTACGGCGATTGCTTATGAAACCGTTACCGATCGTCATGGTCGATTACCGTTGTTATTACCGATGAGTGAAGTGGCTGGACGTTTGTCGATTCAAGCAGGGGCGCATTATTTGGAAAAAGCCAATGGTGGTCGCGGATTATTATTAAGTGGTGTGCCGGGCGTTGAAGCAGCCGAGGTGCTTGTTTTGGGTGGCGGTGTTGCAGGGACAGCAGCTATTCGCATTGCGACAGGCGTGGGTGCGCATGTGACGGTATTAGAAAAATCATTACCGCGTTTGCGAGAATTGGATTCGGAATTTGGCTCTAAATTAAATACGGTGGTTTCAACACATGGTTCGGTCGCTCAATATGTAAAACATGCTGATTTGGTGATTGGTGCTGTGTTAATTCCAGGTGCTGCTGCGCCGCGATTGATTACGAAAGAGATGTTAAAAACCATGCATGCTGGGTCGGTGATCGTGGATATTGCGATTGACCAAGGCGGTTGTTGTGAAACCAGTCATCCAACGACGCATGAAAAACCCACTTATATTGTGGATGGCGTGATTCATTATTGTGTGGCGAATATGCCAGGCGCAGTGCCACGTACGTCAACATTTGCGTTGAATAATGCGACGTTACCGTTTACGTTGAAGCTTGCTAATTTTGGCGCGAAAACCGCCTTGTTGTCAGACCCGCATTTCTTGAACGGATTGAATGTCTGTTGCGGTCGCTTAACGAACGAGCCGGTTGCGCAAGCGTTAAATCTTAAGTATGTGAAACCAGAGATTGTGTTGAAATAATGCATGATCCGTCATTCCGAAATCCAGCTTCTGTCATTCCGGAATTGTTGCGCCGTTGCGCAACAATGTCCGGAATCCAGGGAATAGGAGACGGTAGATTTCGGATATCGCTGCGCAATGGCGCAGCGATTTCGGAATGATGGAGGGGTAATGCAACAACAACTTCGTCTCACCCCCAAACCTTCCAAAATCTTATTTTTATTTTTTAGTCTCCTACATATCTTAGTATTAATCGTGATTGGGTTATTAACGATTGCTTGGCCCATTAAAATTGGTTTGTCGATTTTATGTGTGATCAGCGCATATTATCTTTGTTGGCGCGTTACTTTTATGCGCGCAAAAAATGCTATTATTGCCTGTTATTTAGTGGATGAATCTTGGTTTGTAGAAAATCGCGCAGGAAAAAGTTTTGAAGCGGACTTGTTGGGTGAAACATTTGCTTCCATTATTGTAATCGTGTTGAATTTTAAAATACAGAAGACAGGCAAACGACGATCATTGATATTAATGCCGGATAGTTTACATAAAGATGTTTTTAGACGGCTGAAAGTGTATTTGTTTGCGGCATAAAGGTTCAATCGATTATTTTTACGCCCATTAGTATTAAAACAAGCTTAATCATATTTTGAAGGATATTGTCCATAGTGTTTTAAGCTTTATCTTACACATTTTTCAGGTATTTTAGACTGGGTGTTTTTTATACATGCCAGTATAGTGGCCAATACAAATCACTTGTCTTTAAGGGGATTTGAATACGCCGATGGAAGGGCGTGCGAGGTGATGCGGTTTTTTTATCTTATTAACTTATGGGAATGGATATGACTGCAGAAAATATTTTACAAAACGTTTTTTTAAATGCGTTGCGCAGTAAGCATATACCGGTTTCTATTTTTTTAAAAAATGGCATTCAATTGAAAGGGCAAGTGCGTCATTTTGATTGCGATGTTATTTTATTAGCCGGCAAAGAAATTACGCAGATGGTTTATCGTCATGCGATATCAACCGTATTGCCCGGCGAACCGATTGATTTGTCGGATGCGTTAAACGCAGCCGAGTAGTTTCGCGGTAATTACATATCACAAGGATGGCATAATGAGGAATAGCAAAATTCTCGCTTTCTTTATTGTATTTTTTTCTTTAGGACTATCCGCTTTCTTTGCAAGCGCAGAGGCGATGCAACTTGCAAGTAGTGCTTTTGAAAATGGAGCAACTATTCCCGTTCAATATACCTGCGATGGTCAGAATACCCATCCGCCTGTTAGTTTTGTTGATGTACCCAAAAACACACAAAGTTTAGTATTGATCGCGCATGATCCCGATGCGCCTGCCGGTGATTGGACGCATTGGACGTTGTGGGATATTCCTGGCGCAACACAGCAGATTGCGGAAAATGAGATGCCAAAAGGAGCAGTAACCGGCATGAATAGTTTCGCGCAAACCGGTTATGGTGGGCCTTGTCCGCCGTCAGGACAGTGGCATCATTATGCGTTTGATGCCTATGCGTTAGATACCTCGCCTATTCTCAGCAATCAAAATACGCGGCAGGAGTTATTGCATGAGATGCAGCCGCATATCTTGGCGCAAGCGGAGTTAGTGGGGCTTTATGGGCGGTAAGGTACCGATAAATTCTACTTATAGCAAATATTTCGGCGAATATTGTTGCCAAGCACAAAAATATCGCGGGGGTTTTTTCGATCACTATTTTTCTTTATTTTGATCAAATGCTTTATAAAGTCTCTGCGTGTGAGGCCAAATAACCCGCTACACCATCAGGCGAGGCTTTCATGCCCTTGTCGCCAGGTTTCCAGTTTGCCGGACAGACTTCGCCATGTGTTTCACAAAAATCAATGGCATCAAAAATTCGGATGATTTCATCTGCATTACGGCCGATCGGCAAATCATTGACGATTTGCGAACGCACCACACCTTTTTTGTCAATCATAAATGCACCGCGAAAGGCGACACCCGCGTCTGGATGTTCTACGCCATAGCTTTTTGTAATACGGTGATTGATATCAGCCACTAATGTAAATTTTACCGGACCAATACCGCCTTCATTGATTTTGGTCTTGCGCCAGGCGTGATGTGTGAATTGCGAATCGATCGATATCCCAATGACCTCGATGTTGCGTTTTTTAAATTCTGTCATACGATGATCGAGGGCAATGAGTTCAGATGGGCAGACGAACGTAAAGTCGAGTGGATAAAAAAACACGAGCGCGTATTTATTTTTGATTGTTTTTGATAACGAAAAGTTTTCAATGATTTCGCCGGTGCCCAATACAGCAGGTGCAGTAAAGTCAGGGGCAGGTTGTGTGATTAAAATGGTCATGTGTGTTTCCTCTTAGTGTTTAGAATGTCTCTCCCAATCCGCCAATCGGATATTTTTCAGCATCTTGCTAATCAGTTGATTCGTTTGATTCCAATTTTGTTTCATGTCACAAATCGTTTGTCGTTCGCAGGATTCATCGCGTGTGCAGCAGGTGAGCCCAAAGGAGTCTTCTGTTGCGTTGATGATGTCCATGAGGGTAATCTGGGTCGCTGGTCTTGCTAAGGCATAGCCGCCATTGGCGCCTTGCTGCGATTGGACGAGCCCGGCTTTTACGAGTTGTTTTAGTATTTTATTGACAGTGGGCAGATTGAGTTGCATCGTTTGAGCAATGTCAGCCGCCTTTTGTATCTCTTGCTGGCGCGCGAGATACTGCATGAGCGTGCAGGCATAATCGGTGAGTCGGTTTAAACGAAGCATCTGGAATCTCCAATGATTTCCAATATAGTACCAGATCGGTATTATATGTCAACAGCAAGGGCTTTTGTTTTTGAAAAATCTGTTTTGCCGGTTCCCAGTTTAGGGATATCTTTGACGATGTGGATCTCGCTCGGGATGAGTAAGGCTTTAATCTTGGCTTCAACACAGCGTTTTTTAAAATCGGCAGGTGTTTCGTTTAATTTTGTGACGAGTAAAACAATTTTTTCGCCTTTTTTATCATCGGAGATAGCGACGGCAGCGTAATCGGTGTTTTCGGGTAATAAGGGTGCAACGGTATTTTCAACATTCGATAAGCTGACCATTTCGCCTGCGATTTTTGCAAAGCGTGAATAACGATCGGTAATAGTAAGATAACCATCCTCATCTAAAAATCCTTGATCGCCGGAGTTATACCAGCGGGTATTGTTTTTATGAATGATGACCTCTTTTGTTTGGTCAGGTTGTTTAAAGTAACCTTTCATCAGCTGTGGGCCGGCGATAATGATTAAACCGGATTCGCCATTGGGTAATTTTTCAAATGTTTGTGGGTCGACGATATGAATGGATGTGCCGGGTACGGGCAAACCGACCGTGCCGGGTTTGTAACCTTGCTGTACGTGACAATATTTTGGAATTAAAATATCGGGCAAACTAATGGAGACAACGGGCGCCGTTTCGGTGGTGCCATAACCTTCTAAAACATGAAGTCCAAATTTATCATAAAATTGTTTTTCAATGATTGCCGGCAATTTTTCTGCGCCAGAGGCCACGAGCCGCAATGTTCTAAACATGATGGCTTCGACGCGAGGGTGGCGTATATAAAGATTTAAAAACGTGGCGGTACTGCATAGTACAGTGATTTCATTTAGCGCGATGGCTTTGGCAACGCCGGCGGCATCCATCGGATCAGGATGGAACACAAGTGGAATACCCTCAATCAGCGGCATGAGCGTTGTGCCGGTTAATCCAAACGCATGAAAGAGCGGCAAACAGCTTAAGACAGAATCTGTTTGGCGTATGTTCATGATGCTGGAGGTTTGTTTGGCGTTAATTAAAATATTGCGGTGAGATAGTTCAGCCCCTTTCGGCAATCCTTCGCTACCACTGGTGAAGTAAATGACGGCGGTATTGTCAGGATTGATGCGATCGATATAAACATGTTTGAGGATGAAGTTAGGAATGATGGCGGCGGCTAAATAATAAATCCAGTTCGTTGGGGCTAATAATTTATCTTTGTAGTCTTCTAAATAAATAATGTTGCACTGTTTGGAAATGACGGCGACATTAAATCCGCGTTTTTCTAAGCGTTCCATAAAGATGCGCGACGTGATGACGGTTTTTATGTGGGTAATATCGATTGAATGTGAGAGTGCTTCTTTGTTTGCGGTGTAATTAATATTAACAACGACCTTATTTAAAGCGAGTGCTGCGAGGTTTGAGAGGGTTCCCATAATGCTCGGTGGTAACATGACCCCGACATGTTTTTCGTGTTTGCTCATCATGGATTGTAAAAGCTGCCGCACGCGAATAAAGCCAATCACCATTTGGTAGCCGGTCATTTTTTTGTCGCCATCAATTGCAATGACTTGATCGCCCTGTTGTTGCGCGCGATATAGCCATTCCGCAGGGATCGATGATAATGTGTTGGCGTGATCGATCCATGCTTTCGTACCTAAATCGAATATTTTTGATTTTAATTCGCTGGCGTTAATATCTGCGGGGAGCTGATTGCCATAACAGACCGTAATGTTTCGTTTAATATGTTTTGAAATTTTTCGATAATAGTTGGTGGAGAGTGAACCCATACTGCCCCATAAACCGCGAATATAAAGGGGTACAATGACGGCGTCGGTGTTTTTGATGGCACGTTCAAATCCACGATGAAATTTTCCGAGCTGTCCATTGCGGCTGACAAAGCCTTCAGGAAATAAGGCGACGACGTCGCCTTTTTTTAAGGCATCATTAATGCTTTGAATAGAATTTTTGCTGCCTGCATTTGAAATGGGGATGGTATTAAATATTTTCAAAATCCATTTAATAGGCCATTGGTTATAGTATTCTCTTTCCATCACGAATCGAATCGCGCGCGGGCAAGTGATTTGTATGATGGCCCAATCGATATAGCTGACGTGATTTCCGAGTAATAAAACACCGCCATCGGATGGAATATTATCGATGCCACTTGCCGAGACGGTATAAATTTTTGAAAGTACGGAGTAAGTCAAATAGCGAACCATCGATTGCGGCAAGCTGATGATGGCGTAAATGGTCGCGATAATGCCAATGAGGAATAAAAATTTAAAGCAGACAACGGGGTTAAAATTCATGAGTGCAGTTGCCGCCGTCATGACCAAGAGTACAATCATAAAGACATTTTGGACAAAATTATTGGCGGCTAGAATTTTACCCAATTTGTGATTCGGCGAGTTAAATTGAATGAGCGCATTAAGCGGGACGATGAGCATGCCGCCAAAAAAGCCATACATGAAAAAAACCAAGAGCACTAATGTTTTATTATTGATAATGGGCATAAAGAATAAACCGACCGTCATGCCCAGCGTGGCGATGGGAATGATGCCGCTTTCGATGAAATGTTTAGAGGATCTGCCGGCCACCAGTGCCCCCAATAAAATGCCCACGCCGCCGAGGGCGAGCGATCCTTGGGCAAACATGGCGGAGGCATGATGAATGTATATTTTTAGATAGGCGCCATAGTTTGCGAGAATAACCTGATTAATGCCCCAGAAAAATCCCAATGCGATAATACAGCCAAAGATGACTTTGTTCGTGTAAATAGAATTCATATTGGCGCGAATGTAATCGCCATGAATATATTGTTTAAATTTAAATGTAGATTGTGGATCCGCTGCCGGTTTTACATTTAAGAATAGTGTCAAAACGTATTCCAAGCTGCTCATCAAAATTAATATAAAACCCGAGGGTGCGATGATTTTCATGATCTCGGTTTTTGAGGTCAATGCGGCAGCGCCGTAATGTGAGATGAGCATCTGAAAAAAGATAGTGAACACAACGGTGCCGGCTAAGATGGAAATAATTGCAATGGTTTGTACGTAAGCATTGGCTTCGGCGAGTTTTTCTTTGCCGAACAATTCTTTGATATAACCGTATTTGGCGGGCGAATTAATGGTTGCTTGAACCGATAATAAAAACGTCATGGTAAACGCGAGCCAAAAATAGCCCGCATAATAAAATAGGGTAATGAAAATGGTAAGTGGTATAGCCGCGAGTGCAGTCCAACGCATCACCTTGGTTTTCGAAAATTTATCCGATAAATAGCCCGACGGGGTAAAAAATAATACGAACGGCAATAATATCATCGCATTAATAAGTGCCGACATGATGGTATATATCTTCGGCGTGGCCGTTTGATAGAAGATGTCTTGGATTAGTATTTTATGGCCGATGTCGACAAATGCGTTGAGGAAGACAACGGTTAAGTAGCTCATATATCGATGTGTCGAGAACCTGTTACTCATTAATTATTTCATCATTTGCTTAAAAAAATAAGGGCAAATTGTAGCATGAAGAAATGAATAATGACACATCGATCAAAGCCTTGTTATAAGTGGAGATCACGGGGGGTGCGGCTGCAGCGAGTGTGATCAGGGAGGTCGTCTTTCGGGACGCTGCCATTGTTCGACAAAAAAAGTGGATAATCATAATCCCGTTTTTTTGAATTAGCAAATAAAATAATTTTTTTAACATAAGATATTTTGATAGTTTTTTTGACATAAAGGATGGAATATTCGCTCATCGTACAGGGGCGTCAATATTTTCGAGGGCACATGCAAAATTTTGTTGTGGTTGATCATACGGATCATTGGCGTTTCAATGTTGACAATGTAAAAGTTATTTCCTCCAAAGATTATTTGATGAGTCCGGTTTATTCGGATATGAAGCAAATTCGTTTGCTGAATTTATGCCAATCTTATAAATATCAATGTTTGGGGTATTATGTTTCTTTGTTGGCGGAGGCCAGAGGGCACCGCGTCTTTCCCAGTGTTAAAACCATCCAGGATTTGAGATCTCAAACGATTGTGAGAGCCGTTTCAGATGATCTTGACCAGCTCATCCAAAAAAGTTTAGCGAAGATAAAATCCATTGAGTTTGATTTAAGCATTTATTTTGGTAAAAATGTGGCGAAGCAGCATGAAAAGCTAGCGTTGCGGCTATATAATTTATTTGAATCTCCGCTCTTGAGAGTAAAATTTATTTTTAATAAAAAATGGTTATTGCAGAGTGTTTCTACCATCGCATTAAAAGACGTGCCTGAACATCATTGCGAAGATTTAGTTATATTTGCCAATCAATATCTTGCTAGAGCGCACTATAAAAAACGAAAAAAAAATCAACCGTTGTATGATCTGGCCATTTTATATAACCCTAATGAAAAATTTTCGCCCTCGAATCAAAAGGGAATTAAACAGTTTTTAAAGGCTGCCGATAAAGTTGGATTTAGACCTCAGCTGATTGGTCGGTCAGATTTTAATAAGATTTCATTTTTTGATGCGTTGTTTATCAGAGAAACAACGAGCGTCAATCATTATACCTATCGATTCGCGAGAAGAGCCGCGTCTGAAGGGTTGGTGGTTGTGGATGATCCCGCCTCCATTATACAATGTGCTAACAAAGTATACTTAGCAGAAATTTTTTCTAAAACAAAATTATCGCGTCCTAAAACCTGTATTATTCATAAAGAAAACAAACATATTATTAATGTCGAATTAGGGTTTCCCTGTATTTTAAAGTTACCGGATGGTTCGTTTTCGCAGTCTGTGGTAAAGGTGGAAGATGATGTGCATCTCAAAGAGACGTTGAATCAATATTTTTTGCGATCGGATTTGTTGATCGCGCAGGCGTTTATGCCGACTGATTTTGATTGGCGAATCGGCGTGCTTAATAGGGAGCCGATTTTCGCATGCAAATATTATATGGTCAAAAAACATTGGCAAATTTATAAATGGGATCAGCCGAATCACTTATATGCGGGAGACGCAGAAGCGGTGCCGATTAATCAGGTTCCCGATTTTGTCTTAAAAACAGCGTTAAAAGGGGCGAATTTAATAGGTGATGGTTTTTATGGCATTGATCTGAAAGAGATTAATCATAAGGCATATTTGATTGAAATTAACGATAATCCCAATGTGGATTATGGCGTCGAGGATGAAATCCTGGGGGAAGAATTATATTTTAACATTATGCGATATTTTTTGGATAAGCTAGAAAAGAAGAAATTACGGCAGTGAAAAAATCATTTTTGCATTTGTTTGATGGCATTG
This sequence comes from Pseudomonadota bacterium, assembly GCA_038043025.1. Lineage (GTDB taxonomy): Bacteria > Pseudomonadota > Gammaproteobacteria > UBA12402 > UBA12402 > O2-02-FULL-42-9. The sequence continues at coordinate 17,654 of JBBTCW010000046.1, forward strand.
GGATAGAGCTAGAATATGCGCTGGTGGACAAGACGCAGCTAAACGTTAATCCCGTTGTCGATGATTTGATTCATTCGTTATGCGGAGATTATCGTTCGGAACTGACTTTTGATGAGGTGAGCATATCGAATGAGTTGGCAAAACACATCATCGAATTCAAGACGACCTATCCCATTAAGCTTAATGACTTTGTTAAATTTTCGGATTTATTTCATCGAAACATTAAACACATCAATGGGCAGTTGGCGGCATTTAATACTGCTTTGATGTCGACGGCATGCCATCCCTGGATGAACCCGGTTAATGAGTCGAGTATATGGCCGCACGAGAATCAAGAAATATACAACCAGTATGATCAGATTTTTAATTGCAAAACACATGGCTGGATGAATTTGCAAAGCGTTCATTTGAATTTGCCCTTTTATGATGACAGGGAGTTTGGCAAATTACACGCGGCGATAAGATTGGTTTTGCCTCTTATTCCTGCGATAGCAGCAAGCTCGCCCATCTTTGATGGAAAAATGACGGGATTGTTGGACGCAAGATTGCAGTATTATATGGCGAATCAGAAAAAAATTCCGTTGATTGCCGGCAGTGTTATTCCCGAGGCCGTTTTTAATTTACAAGATTATAAGCGGTTGATCTTGCAGAAAATCTATAAGGCAATTGCGCCGTATGATGAGCAAGGATTATTAAAGTATGATTGGTTAAATTCCAGAGGTGCGATTTTAAGAGCCGAGAGACAAACGATTGAAATCAGGCTGATCGATATTCAGGAATGTCCTCAAGTTGACTTGGCCATTCTGTTTTTTATTGTCGCTGTTATTAAAGGGTTAGTGAAGGAAGTGTGGAGTGATTTGGAAGAACAAAAATCATTTTCTGAAAAAAGTCTCTTGTCAATTTTATTGAATACGATGCGCGACGGTATGTCAGCTTACATTGAGGACGAAAAATATTTATCGGTGTTTGATTATACGGAGGGTCCCTGTACCGTTAAGACGTTGTTGAGACATATTCTTTTTTCGGCGATAGGTGAATATGATGTTGATTCAATGGCGCACTATGACATTATACACTCGATTTTACATCAAGGTAATTTGTCAGAAAGAATATTAGGGGCATTGAATGATGATTATTCTCATGATAATTTAAGAAAAGTCTATGCTAAATTAATGGATTGTTTGGCTAAGAATGAAGCTTTTTTATTGTAATTGAGGTCGAGAGGAGGACGATGGATGACAGAAAAAAAATATCTGCAAAAGAAAGCGGAAAAATATATGAGCATGCGCATGAAGGGATTTTTTAAGGACAGATTGCTCGATTTAAAAAATGCATTGATCGACGAGGCTCACAAAACGCTGGATAACTTTAAATCGAATGCGGGCGGTTGTGCTGATGAATCAGATATGGCGACTAAAGAAGAGCTTTTAGCATCGGAAATTTTAGCGCGGACACGCGAGGCTAAATTGATTGAGAAAATAAACTATTCTTTAGCGCAGCTTGCGGCGGGTGATTATGGATATTGTGAGAGTTGTGGCGATGAAATAGGACTGGCGAGACTAGAAATTCGACCCACCGCAACCTTGTGTGTTGATTGCAAAAATTTAGAAGAAATCACAGAAAAACAGAGCGGAAATTATCAAAAAGTTTTTAGCGGACATGAAGAAGGGGAATGATTTCGCGTTTCAGCGATCATGGGCGTCGCGAAGATGCCAATTGTTTCGCCGTTAGAACGCCAAATACATATTGTTTTATACAAACAGTATATTTTTATCTTGCAAATATATATAGTTTGATATAAACTGTATATATTCATTGTTAAGAAGTATACTGTTTTCATGATTGGCACAAATAGACGGCAACCCCATGGGTTTAAGGCATTTATCCCTGATTCCTTTCCACACAAGGGCTTATTTACTTATTCACCCCAAATTATTAAAAAAGATGCCAATGCTTCTCGGCTCTTAGGAAAGCTTGATGGAATTACTCATTTGCTCCCAGATAGTAATTTTTTTATTTATATGTATTTAAAAAAAGATGCAGCTGCCTCTAGTCAGATTGAAGGGACGAAGGCAACGATGATGGATGCGCTTGAGGCGGGGGTTAAAATTGAAAATAATTTACCTGAGGATGTGGATGATATTTTGCATTATCTTGAGGCATTGAGCTATGGAATGAATCGTTTAAAGCAGCTACCACTTTCATTACGTTTTATTTGTGAGATACATCATAAGTTGATGGCGAGTGCACGATCCACTCATTTTTCTGATCCGGGTGCGTTTCGAAAAAGTCAGAATTGGATTAATGGCAGAAGTCCTGCGGATGCTGAATTTGTTCCGCCGCCCGTGGATGCGATGAAATCTGCCTTACATGATTTTGAAAAGTTTATACATGCTGTCGATGCTATCCCTCCGTTGATAAAAACGGCGTTGATTCATGCACAATTTGAAACGATTCATCCGTTTTTGGATGGAAATGGTAGAGCTGGGCGTATGCTTGTTCCTTTTTATCTTTGTCAGGAGCAGCTTTTAGAAAAGCCTGTTTTGTATTTATCTTCTTTTTTCAAGAAGTATAAAAAAATATATTATCAACGTTTGATGGATTATCGTGAAGGCCAGGTAGAGAAATGGATAGGGTTCTTTCTCGATGGTATTATTGAGATAGCAGAATCTGCGATTGTAACGGTTCAAAAAATCACTGCATTAAGAGAACATGATATTGCAAAAATTAGCACGATGAATAAAACATCTTCTGAAAGTGCTATGAAAGTGTTACCACAGCTTTTTGCTCAGCCGCTAGTCGATGTTAAAATTATTCGGAAATGGGCGGGGTTTACAACAAATGCCGGAGCGCAAGGGCTTATTGACCGCTTTATTAGAGCCGGAATTTTAGAAATTAAAGATCGCTCGAAAACCTATGCTCGTATTTATGTGTATCGAAAATATTTGGATATTTTTGAGAAGGATTTTGTTTGACTTCATGTTGAAGCATATGTTTGCGTCTTTGGTTTGTAATTGTAATTGGGAATAAGTGATACATTTAGCATCCCATCTGACAGGCACCTTTGGACGTTCTTCGATCGAAAAATAACTTACAATGGTCGGAGTGAAAGGATTCGAACCTTCGACCCCTGCGTCCCGAACGCAGTACTCTACCAAACTGAGCTACACTCCGACGCCGGGGATTATACCGATAATTGGGCGCGAATAGCAATCTGCAGCTCTGAGCTTGGGAAATGTAGTCACAGCAAGGGTTTTGGCAGCTCAGAGCTGCAAAGCATGATTACTTGTCATTTTGTCAAGCATGGTGTAACATTTCCCGCCTTTTCTGGAGTTTTAAATGAATTAGCGGAGTAATGCGATGATTGCGGTAATAAAAACAGGCGGTAAGCAGCATAAAGTCGAAGTGGGTGAGATTTTAAAGATCGAAAAACTCGAGGCGGATACAGGCGCCAAAGTTGAATTCGATGAAGTGTTGTTGGTGGGGGTTGGCAAAGATGTCAAAATCGGAAATCCTTTCGTTAAAGGTGTCAAAGTGATTGCTGAAGTGATGGATCAGGCGCGCGCCAAAAAGGTGCATATCCTGAAATTCAATCGACGTAAGCACCATATGAAAAAGCAGGGGCATCGTCAATATTTTACACAGATCAAGATTTTGGAAATTAAAACGGCTTAAGAGGGGTTTCTCATGGCACATAAAAAAGCAGGCGGTAGTACACGAAACGGTCGCGATTCACAAGCGCAGCGACTGGGCGTTAAACGTTTTGGTGGAGAGATTGTTCGCGCAGGTAATATTTTAATTCGCCAACGGGGTACATCATACCATCCGGGCACCAATGTAGGCATCGGTAAAGATGATACATTGTTTGCATTGATCGATGGTCGTGTGACCTTTGCTGTGAAAGGTCCTAGCAAACGCAGAACTGTCAGTGTTGAAATGGTTGCTGCTAAAAAGGCGAAAGCTATAGGGCAGGGGCAGGCTGAAGAAAAAGCAAGCTAATAAGTTATAGTGATTATATAAAGGCCGAGGTTCGTTGAAAACCTCGGCCTTATTTTTTTGTTGTTAGGTGCTGCAGGTATGCTGCATGGTTTAGGAAAAACTCATGAAATTCATCGACGAAGCACATATTGTGGTACAAGCCGGCAAAGGCGGCGATGGTTGTGTAGGTTTTCGTCGCGAAAAATTTATTCCCAAAGGCGGGCCTAACGGCGGTGATGGCGGTAATGGCGGTAGTGTTTTTTTGGTAGCGGAGGAAGGGTTAAATACGCTCGTTAATTTTCGCTATGAATCTCGATTTAAAGCAGAATCAGGTCAGTATGGAATGGGTAACCAATGTACGGGCAAAAGCGGCGAGGATTTATTTGTCTCTGTGCCGTGCGGTACGTTGGTTTATGATGAAGAAACTGAAGAATTGCTGGGCGATTTGACTGAACAGGGACAGCAATTAAAAGTCGCTCAAGGTGGCGTACATGGTTTGGGAAATACTCGGTTTAAAAGCAGCATCAATCGAACCCCGCGTCAATCGACCAAAGGCACTCTCGGAGAAACGCGGCAGTTACGTTTAGAGCTTAAAGTCTTAGCTGATGTGGGCTTGGTCGGCATGCCTAATGCTGGCAAATCAACGTTTATTCGCTCGATTTCAGCCGCACGACCCAAAGTAGCCGACTATCCATTTACGACGCTGCAGCCGCATTTAGGCGTTGTACGTGTGGACGAGGAGCACAGTTTTGTTGTGGCGGATATTCCAGGCATTATCGAAGGCGCTGCAGAAGGCGCCGGGCTTGGATTGCAATTTCTAAAACATATTTCTCGCACGAGTTTGTTATTGCATTTTGTGGATGTTATGCCGCTGGATGGAGATGATCCTGTCGAAACAGCACAGAAAATCAGTAAAGAACTTGAAAAATTTAATCCTGAGTTGGCGGCCAAGACGCGTTGGTTGGTATTGAATAAGATTGATTTACTACCCGAAGAGGAGCGCGCTGCTGTCTGCAAGAAAATCATACAAGGATTAAGTTGGCGGGGTCCTGTTTTTGAAATTTCAGCATTGCAGAAATTGAATCTCGATAAATTGATTTATGCGTTGAGTGATTTTTTGAATCAATAATCTGTTGTTAGGCAACTTATTTTCCGAGCAGCTTAATCTCTTTATTCATGTGCGCTTTATAACGAGCGGCGGCGTTCTTATGAATAATTTTCTTGCTGGCTAATCGGTCGATGATAGGCGCGGCCTCTTGGTAGGCGGATGCGGCGTTTTTTTGATCTTTATTGGCAATTCCATGACGAACTTTTTTGATCAAGGTGCGCAACATGGAGCGTTGGCCCGCATTGCGCTCGCGATGAGTCTCGGCCTGACGCGCACGTTTTTTTGCTTGTTTGGTGTTTGCCACAGAAATTCTCCCATTAAATATATAAGAATGGCGAAAATATGCCCGTAACTCGTTATAATGTCAAGCGATTTTCGGTATAGTAAGGGACCTTTTTTGTTGAATGGGTTTAGCCGCCTGATTAATATAGGAAATTTATGTCACGCCAGCTTTTTCGTCGAACAACTTTAGTATCTGCTAATACATTTTTTTCTCGTATTTTGGGTTTTGTGCGAGATATTGTCATTGCGCATTATTTTGGTGCATCGATGAGTGCCGATGCTTTTTTTGTAGCCTTCCGTATTCCCAATTTTATGAGGGCATTATTTGCCGAAGGTGCGTTTTCGCAAGCATTCATTCCCGTGTTGGCGAAATATCGTCAGACAAAATCGCATGAAGATACCCGCGTCTTTATTGATCGGGTGATGGGTGATCTTGCGGCGGTTTTGACAATTGTTACAGTCCTTGGCGTTGTATTTGCTTCTTTTGTTATTGCTATTTTTGCGCCGGGTTTTTTGAAAGATCCCGTTCGATTTGTTTTAGCGACGCATATGTTGCGCGTCATGTTTCCTTATGTGTTATTAATATCGGTGACTGCTTTATGCAGTGGAATATTAAATACGTATGATAGTTTTGGTGTGCCGGCATTTACGCCTGTTCTGTTAAATATTATTTTAATTGTGATGACGATTTTTGCCGCCTCACATTTTGCTACGCCGATCTATGCGTTGGCGTGGGGTGTTTTAATAGCCGGTGTCGCGCAAGTATTATTTCAGTTGCCCTTTTTGTTTCATAAACGAGTGTTGCCACGGTTATCGATTAGCTTTAAAGATCCGGGCGTTAGAAGGGTGTTGAAATTAATGGCGCCAGCGATTGTGGGGGTGTCGGTCGTGCAGTTAAGTTTGTTGTTGGATACACTGTTTGCTTCTTTTTTACCTGTGGGCAGCGTATCGTGGCTTTACTATTCATCACGCTTAATGAATTTTCCACTCGGGGTATTTGGCGTCGCGATTGCAACGGTTATTTTGCCGAAGCTGGCGCGGCAACATAATGCAAAAGACAATGCGTCTTTTTCTGTTACATTAGATTGGGCATTGCGTGTTTTGTTGTTAATCGCGCTACCTTCAACGCTCGGGTTATGGATACTGTCAGGACCTTTGTTGGTGACCTTGTTTAAAACAGGGCGATTTGATGTGAATGATGTATTAATGACGCAACAAAGTTTAATTGCATTTTCTTTGGGTATTGCGGCGTTTATGTTGATAAAAGTATTGGCTTCTGCGTTTTATGCGAAACAAGATATTGCGACACCCGTTAGAATAGCGGTTGCCGCTGTCACGCTTAAAGTAATTTTAAATTTAATTTTAATTTTTCCGCTCAAACATGTGGGGTTGGCATTGTCGACATCGTTGTCAGCGTTTTTTAATGTAGCATTATTGTTGATTTTTTTGTTGCGACGAAAACTTTATCAACCGCAATCAGGCTGGAGTGTGTATTTTTTACGTTTATTGATTGCAAATATGTTGATGGGGCTATTTTTATTTTTTGTGAAAGGTAATATGAGTGTTTGGTTTTCGCACGAACGGTTTTGGCGCATTGAGTATTTGACTATTTTATTGCTAGGAGCGGTGATTATTTATTTCGGTAGTTTTTTTAACGTAGGCCACCGGTTACGTTTATAATTGATTATTTGAGGATACATTATGCAGCTTATTAGAGGGATACAAGGAATCACCGCCGCCGATCAGCATGCGGTCGTTACCATTGGTAATTTTGATGGCGTTCACCGCGGGCATCAGGCGTTATTAAAACAGGTTAAATATTTATCGTTTAGGCATAAAAAGAAAGCGTTAGTGATTGTGTTTGAGCCACAACCACAAGAGTTTTTTCTGCGCCGAAAATATTTTACACGATTGAGTACGTTGCGCGATAAAGCGATCGATTTTATGGATTACGAAGTCGATCGTTTATTGATATTGCCTTTTAATGCTCAGTTGGCGACATTAACCGCAGAAGATTTTGTGCAGAATATTTTAGTAAAATATTTGAAATTGGATCATTTGGTGGTGGGTGATGATTTTCATTTTGGCGCGGATCGCAAAGGCAACATTGACTATTTAGAGCAGATGGCAAAACAATATCACTTTTCGCTGGAGGTTCCGGAATCGATTGTTTGGCGCAAGCAGCGCGTGAGTAGCACGTTGATTCGCGAAAGTTTGCAGGCCAATCAATTACATGCGGTAGAAGAATTATTGGGTCATCCGTATCGCGTTTGTGGTCGCGTTGTCAAAGGGGATGGTCGTGGTCGTAAAATCGGGTATCCAACGGCTAATGTACATATTCCGCCGGGAGGTTTGAGCGTACGCGGCGTGTATGCGGTCAAAGTTGAGGGAATTACGCCCAAAGCCATTTTTGGCGTGGCCAATATTGGCACGCGCCCTACCATGGGTGGACATCAGACTCAATTTGAAGTACATTTATTTGATTTTAAGCAGGATATCTATGATTGTCGCATGCGGGTTAATTTCTTTAAGAAATTGCGTGATGAGGTGGAATTTTCTTCAGTCAAGGCGCTTAAAAAACAAATTGAACAAGATATACAAATGACAAAAGATTTTTTTCTGGAGTAAGAGTTTATGACAGATATTTACAAAGATACGTTGAATTTACCCAACACGGATTTTCCGATGAAGGCGAATTTATCGCAACGCGAGCCTGAGATGTTGAAGCGTTGGACGCAAATGGATTTATATAAAAAAATACGCACGGCACGTCAGTCTCAACAGAAATTTATTTTGCATGATGGTCCGCCCTACGCCAATGGTGATATTCACATGGGTCATGCGCTCAATAAAGTGTTAAAAGATATTGTGCTGAAGTCAAAAACAATGGCGGGATTTGATGCGCCGTATGTGCCGGGATGGGATTGCCATGGCTTGCCGATTGAATTAAATGTCGAAAAGAAAAAAGGTAAACCGGGGCAAAAAATTTCTGCGGCGGAGTTTCGCCAGGCATGTCAAGTTTATGCGGCAGAGCAGGTTCAAAGGCAACGCATTGCGTTTGAACGTTTAGGTGTTTTGGGTGATTGGGATCATCCCTATTTAACGATGGATTATGCATACGAAGCAGAAATCATTCGCAGTTTGGCTAACATGGTTGAGGGAGGACATGTTGCGCGTGGATTTAAACCGGTGCATTGGTGTATCGATTGTCGTTCGGCGTTGGCAGAGGCCGAAGTGGAATATCATGATCATGCGTCGCCAGCGATTGATGTTCGATTTAAGGTGGTCGATGCAAAAGCTTTTTTAAAACGATTTCGTCACTTAAATGAAACGATTGATAGTCCCGAAATTTTTGTGCCGATTTGGACAACGACGCCGTGGACATTGCCCGCGAATCAGGCGGTTGCGCTCAATCCGCATTTAGACTATATGTTAGTCAAATGTTCGGTTGACGATCAGGTGGAATATTTGTTGGTTGTCGAAGCATTGTTGGGCGCGGTGATGCAGCGTTATGGCATAAGCGATTACCAAATGATGGGCCGATGTTCAGGTCAAGCATTAGAAAATCTTTTATTGCATCATCCGTTTTATGATCGCACTGTTCCAATAATTTTAGGTCAGCATGTGACGGTTGAAACAGGCACGGGCGCTGTGCATACTGCGCCCGGTCACGGTCAAGACGATTATATGGCGGGGCAGCAATATGGGTTGCTGATTGATAATCCCGTTGGGTCAAATGGTTGTTTCTTGCCAGAGACATTATTGTTTGCCGGCGAACATGTGTTTAAAGCCAATGATCATGTCGTGGAAATATTAAAAGAAAAAAATGCGCTTTTGCATAAAGAAACGATTCAACATAGTTATCCGTGTTGTTGGCGACATAAAACGCCACTGATCTTTCGGGCGACGCCGCAATGGTTTGTTCAATTAGATAAATCGCGTTTGCGCGATGTGGCATTGGATGAAATTGCAAAAACAAAATGGGTGCCGCATTGGGGACAAGTGCGCATTGCGAACATGGTCGCGCAGCGTCCGGATTGGTGTATTTCGCGGCAGCGGACGTGGGGTGTGCCGATACCATTTTTTATTCATAAAGAAACGGGCGACTTACATCCGCACACAGTGCCATTCATGTTAAAAATTGCGGATCGCGTTGAAAAAGAAGGCATTGAAGCATGGCATCAATTAAATGTCGAAGAATTATTGGGTGATGATGCTGAAATTTATGAAAAAACAACGGATACGCTCGATGTTTGGTTTGATTCAGGAGTGAGCCATGCGGCGGTGTTGTCGAAGCGTCCGGAATTAAAGTTTCCGGCGAACCTTTATTTAGAAGGATCAGATCAATATCGCGGATGGTTTCAATCCTCGTTATTGACGTCTTGTGCGATTCATGAAGTTGCACCCTATCACGAAGTCGTGACGCATGGATTTATCGTCGATGAACAGGGACATAAAATGTCAAAGTCGTTAGGGAATGTTGTATCGCCGGATACGGTCATGAAAGAGCTGGGCGCCGATATTTTGCGGCTTTGGATTGCTTCGATTGATTATCAAACTGACGTGCCGGTGTCCGATCAAATTTTACAACGCACGTCCGACGTATATCGCCGTATTCGAAATACCGCCAAGTTTTTATTGTCAAATTTGCACGGTTTTGACCCTAAAAAAGATTTGGTGCCTGAAAAGAAATTATTGATGTTAGATCGTTGGGCGATTGATTGTGCGCGGCAGGTGCAAGAGGAGATTTGTGCGGCATACGCGCATTATGACTTGCATGTTGTGTATCAAAAGATTCATTACTTTTGTTCGATTGATCTGGGGAGTTTTTATTTAGATGTCATTAAAGATCGACAATACACGACGCAAGCAAATAGTTTAGCGCGTCGGTCAACGCAAACTGCGATGTATCATATCATGGAAGCGATGGCGCGATGGATGGCGCCGATTTTAAGCTTTACCGCCGATGAGATTTGGCAATATATACCGGGTGTGCGAGAGGAGTCGGTGTTTTTAACGACTTGGTATGAAGGTTTAATTGCTTTGTCGGATAAAGAAACCATGAATCGTGATTATTGGGAAAAGATTCGTACGGTGCGCGATGTGGTGAATAAAGAAATTGAACGATTGCGTGGTGATAATGTTTTGGGGTCTGCTTTGGAAGCAGAAGTGACGTTATATGTTGATGCCGATTTACAAAAAAAATTAGTGGTATTGGACGATGAATTACGTTTTGTATTGATTACTTCGCGCGCCACAGTTGAAAACATTAAAAAAGCGCCCGATGATGCTGTGCACACAACCTTAACGGGATTAAAGTTAAAAGTGAGCGCATCCCAACATAAAAAATGCGTACGTTGTTGGCATCGTCGTGCGGAGGTGGGAAAAAATGCGAAGCACCCGGAATTATGTGAGCGTTGTGTGACGAATGTTGATGGGAAAGGGGAAGAGCGGCGTTATATATAAATCTCAGCTCAGAGGTAAGCTGGTATTCTTTATATTGATCCTCAGCTCAGAGGTAAGCTGGTATTCATTGGAAGAATGGAATGAGCGAGGAAGAAAATAGATTTTTTAGAATCAGATGAACGTGTTGCGTCCTCTGAGCTGAGACCGACCTGTTCGCATGAGTGTGGAGAAGCTGCGTCCTCTGAGCTGAGACCAGCCTGTTCGCATGAGTTAGAACAGCTTTGATTAAATAGGATAATGACAATGAACCTAAAAAAACTCAACTGGCTTTTCATCAGCGCTTTTGTTTTGGTGTTAGACCAATGGACAAAATTAATAGCGCTAAAATATTTAGACATGTATATCGCTCGCCCGATTATGCCATTTTTAAATTTTACGTTAGCCTATAACACCGGTGCGGCATTTAGTTTTTTAGATGCAGCATCGGGTTGGCAGCGTTGGCTCTTTATTGGCATTGCTTTGTCGGTCGCGGTGCTCGCATTAATTTGGTTGTTGCGTTCACATAACAATGAGCATCTGTTGCCTGTTGCGCTTGCGCTTATTATGGGTGGCGCCGTGAGTAATGTTCTGGATCGCATTCGGCTTGGGTCTGTGGTTGATTTTATCGATGTCTATGTTAAAACCTGGCACTGGCCAGCTTTCAACGTCGCTGATAGCGCCATCTGTATCGGTGTTTTTATTTTGCTACTTTTGATGTTTTTTGAGCCCGATTAATGCCTCCTCGCAGCTCTGAGCTGCGCTAATCCAGTCATAGCCTGCCTTACAGCAGCTCAGAGCTCCTAAATTCCCAAAAAATTAGGCACTAGGATTTCTGCCTGCTCAAAAATTTCG
>JBBTCW010000047.1:0-19499 GCA_038043025.1 Pseudomonadota bacterium
TATAAATTTTCTGGATGCCGCGATCAAGTCGCGGCATGACAACGTTCTGCGAACAAGCACGTCTCACCTCAGAGGACGCAACACGTCCATCTGATTCTAAATAATTCATTATTACTTCTGATAAATGCCATTCTACAAATGAATACCAGCTTACCTCTGAGCTGAAATATATTTATGCATGCGAACAGGCTGGTCGAAGCGGAGAGGACGCGAAACTTCGTTTCGCTTACCTCTGAGCTGAGATTCGTTTAATGTGTAGTCATTTTTCCACAACGCTTTTAATTTTTCCCTTCGCCAATTGCGTCGTGATTATTTCGCCTGCTTGAACTTGTTTTTCGTCGGTAACGACTTTATTTGATTGATGGGTGACGATGGCAAACCCGCGGTCAAGCGTTGCCAATGGATTCACAGCATTTAACGCGCGTGAGAGCAATTGTAATCGATGTTGATAGCGTTCGAATTGATTTTTTTGCGCACGCATCAAACGTTGTTCGAATTGATCACAACGTTGAGTTTGTTGTTCAATTTGCACGATGGGATGACATTGCGTTAAGCGTTTTTTTAATCCGGCGAATGATAATTTTAATTGTTCGAGTCGTTGCGTTAATGCACGCACGAGATAATGTTGATGTTTGTCTAATTGATTCAAGATTTCAATTTGATGGGGACTGATCATTTCAGCGGCCGCTGATGGCGTTGGTGCACGCAAATCAGCAACAAAATCGGCAATGGTAAAATCAATTTCATGACCAACGCCCGAGACGATGGGGATTCGACTATTAAAAATAGCATGTGCAACGATTTCTTCGTTAAACGGCCATAAGTCTTCGAGCGAGCCACCGCCGCGTGATAACAATAATACATCGCATTCGTTGCGATCATTGGCGATTTCAATCGCTTTAACGATTTGTTGCGCGGCCAGATCCCCCTGCACCAATGTCGGATAAATAATAATGGGTAATGCAGGAAAGCGGCGTTTAAATACATGCAAAATATCGCGAATCGCCGCACCTGTCGATGATGTGATGACGCCGACGCAATGTGGAAACGCCGGCAGTGGTTTTTTGTGCTTTTCATCAAAAAGACCCGCTTTTTCGAGTTTTTGTTTGAGTTGTTCGAACGCGCGCTGCAATGCGCCGATCCCCATTTCTTCTATATGGCTCACGACCAATTGAAAATCACCACGCGCTTCGTACAGTGTTGTTTTAGCGCGCACGAGCACATGCATGCCATCTTCAGGTTGAAATTTAATGCGTTGATTGCAGGATTGAAACATGGCGCAACGAATTTGTGCGGTTTCATCTTTGAGTGAAAAATACCAGTGTCCCGACCGAGGACAAATAAAATTAGAAATTTCGCCTTCAATCCAGATAGTTGAAAAATGCGTTTCCAATAAATTTCGCACCATGCGCGTAAATTCTGCGATGGTAAAAATATGTTCATCTTGAGGTGTGGTTGATAGCATGTCTGTATCATACTGAATTCGGATTTTAATTCATTAATTAAATTTTGTTTTCATTTTGATCAAGTCATAAAAATAAATTTTTATTATTAGAAATTTCTTAAGGCTTTCTTAAGATTTGTCTGATATCTTTGCGTTTCGTTTGCGTTAATTTTTTTAATAAAAGGAATAAATCAATGAATCCAAAAACAATGCAGAAATGGGCGAAGATTGTTAGTCGAGTCGAGGGCTATGTAGTTTTAGCGACTTTAATTGCGTTTTGTAAAGAAGAATGGTTAAACAAAATCATTGAGAATCCGGATGAATATATTGCGCCCTGGTTGCCTAAAGAGGGCGGTTTGATTCCATTGATTATCACGGCAGGATTACAGTTTTTATTTCAATTGGGCGCGTTACGCGCTGAAGTGGCGCCAGATAAAGTGGCATTACGAATAAAATTAGATGATATACTACAAGGCGAAAGGGGAGAACCAGTTACACCGACAATGGGCGCTGTTGGCCGGGAAATGGACGAGAGAAATCAATATGCAGAGACCGTACAACAGGGTGATGCCGATAGGGTGCAATTATCACAGGCTGATACGAAGCGCTTAGTGGAAGAATTAATGCAAGCAGCCGGAACACCTTTAGAGCCGAGCATAGCAAAATGGATGATCGATGCGTCATTACGTTTAGGGGGGCCTGCGGCCGCATTAACCGCGATGATTGGATCAATGTATCAACAAAAATTGATGCCGGCGAATGGTGCGTTATTTACCATTGCCTTTATAGGTATTACTTATGGACGTGGAAAAGCAGCGTGGAAGGCAGAGGATCAAACGATAGTAGAGAAATTATGTAGTTGGTTGAGTACGATAGTACAAGGCGTATCAACGCTCATGATAGCGGCGGCATTAATTCCAGAATTTGATCATTTGAGTAGGCATGTAGAAGGTAACCCGGCGTGGGAAAAAGCGACGATGTTTGGTGAATTAAGAACAGCCACGGCATTATATGGAGCGAGTATGGCATTGGGTCCAGAGCGGGATGCTATCGTTAAAGCACCCGGGCGTATCTATAGTGCTGGCAAGTGGGTTGGAGGTTTGTTTGCATCGGCATGCGCAGCATGCAGAGGTTATCAAAGCATAGGTGGTGGTGTGTCTGTTACGTATGAAGAGACTGATGCTAAGGTTGATGCTGAGGTTGGTGCTGGCTATGGTGCTACTCATAGTGCGCTAGGAATGACCCTTGGCTCTGGAGAGTGAGGCGTTTAATTGCATTGCTAAGAAAAATAAAAACGATAAATTATGCACACACGCCAACAATTACAAATCGCAGTTGTTCGTTGTCGCCGTATTCGCGCTTCACTTGCGAAATTAAAATGTACCGGACATCTGACGCCGAAGCAACATCAAGTTGCGGCGCGTCAGTTATGTCAGATGACGCAAGCTGTTTTAGCCGAGTGTGAAGAAACAATCGACGCAGATTATCGTCAATTAGTGCGCGAAATGGCCGATATTCATGATCGTTGCCAACCCGGCAAAGATCAAGCTTTTAAGAAATGGATTGATCTTGATAACGATCGAGCCGATAAACTTTTAGCAAAAAATCCGATTCATCCAAAAACATATCCTGAGTTTAAACAATATGTCTTAGATATTTTATTGGCAGAGCCGGATGATGTGCGACAGCAATTAGTCGGTGCGTTAGATAGTATGTTTGCAGAAGTTGAAACACGATTAACGCGTCGTGCGCAATGTAAAGTGGCACAGTTTTGTAAAAATATCACGCGCATTGTGCCCGAAATAGGAAGTGTTATCTTTCAGCTTTCGTCTACATTTGATGATGAACATCCGTATCAATTTGTGATGGGTTATTTTATGATGAGTGCGTTATTTGAACGCGGGGCGGAGCAGTTGCAGCGCATGCTTTTTAGCGGTATCGATGTGACTGAGGCAATGGTTTGCAATGCCATGATGTCGATGGATGGATTGGTCGGGCATTTTGCGCAAAATCGCGCAATAGTGGATTCAATCGAGGTATTGATTGTGTGGCATCGGTTGTTCTGGCAAGGCAAAAAAGTGCCGACAGTGGATATGCCGCTTGCTCGATTGAGTATAACCGATTCCATCACGTCAACGGCAGAGGTGGGTTTGTTTCGCGTGTTGGGATCGCAATTGGCTGCAAAATATGGTGGTTCAACTGTTTGCAAATATATGTTACCTTTTTTGGGTTTTCCAACAGCAACGAGTATGGCTATGCAAACCGTGGCACTGCTCGCGCAGCCGATAGTGCGTGGGCAGTTGCGGGAAGCTGGCGCAGAGTTTGTGGCAGGGTTTAAAGATGGTAAACGATCAACAATACATGCAGCGAGCCCTCGCGTTGGCGCGAGCGGCGCAAGATAAAGGCGAAGTGCCCGTCGGTGCGATTATTGTTTTGGATGACGAAATCGTGGCAGAAGGATTTAATTGTCCGATCAGTACCCACGATCCCAGCGCGCATGCGGAAATGATTGTGTTACGTCGCGCGGCTCTCAAGTTCAAAAATTATCGATTACCCCAGGCGACGTTATATGTCACCTTAGAACCTTGTGTGATGTGTGCGGGCGCGATGATTCATGCGCGCGTGAGGCGCTGTGTTTTTGGTGCGTACGATAAAAAATCGGGTGCAGCGGGCAGTGTATTAAATATTTTTGACGAAAAAGCCTTAAATCATCGGGTCATTGTCGAAGGGGGTGTGCTGGCGGAAGCGTGCAGTGAATTGCTATCAACTTTTTTTCAGTCTCGGCGTTCGTAATTCAACAACCACCTTTTCATCTCCATTAATTTTCCCGTCGTTTGTCCCGAATAACCGCCGTCATGATGTTTGGCTACGACGCGATGGCAGGGGACGATGAGCGTGATCGGATTTGCTCGACACGCATTGCCGATTGCGCGTGGGCTAGTTTTTAAGCGTTTGGCGAGCGCGCCGTATGTCGCTGTTTCACCGGGTTTAATTTGTTGTAATGCGCGCCAGACGCGTTGTTGAAAGGGTGTGCCGATTAATTGTAGAGGTAAATTAAATTCCAGGGTGGCGCGTTTGAAATACTGCGTGAGCTGACGCGCAACGCATTTGTCGAAGGTGGTTTTGGGCGCGATTGGTTTCTGTGAAACAAACTGAACGGCTTGTAATTTATCGTTACAGGTAATAAAGCCAATGTTTGAAAGAGGGGTTTGAATGATAGCAGAGAAGTTATATGTCACTAACTGATTCTTCTTTTTCTGTATCTAACCCTTCATCCGATGTTTTAGCGGTAATCTTTTCTTTGATGCGCGCAGCGCGACCCGTTAAGTCACGCAAGTGATATAACTTAGCTTTGCGTACATCGCCGCGACGTTTGAGTTCGATGCTGCCAATGGCTGGGCTATGTGTTTGAAATGTGCGCTCAACGCCTTCGCCGTGAGAAATTTTACGTACGATAAAACTTGAGTTTAATCCACGGTTGCGTTTTCCAATAACAATGCCTTCAAATGCTTGCAGACGTTCGCGCGTGCCTTCTTTAATACGCACTTGCACGACGACGGTGTCTCCGGTTTTGAATTCAGGAATGTTGGTTTTTAGCTGCTCTTGCTCAACAGCGTGAATAATCTTGTTCATGTTATATTTCCTAGTTTTTGCCCGTATGAGGAAGGATATCCAGAATCCTCAAAAGGGCATCATTATATTAGATTTTTTGGCATTCGTTAATAAATTCTTTCAATAAATTTTGCTCAAGGGTCGATAAGTGGCGATTTTTGAGTAAATCGGGTCGTTTTAGCCAGGTTTGACCCAAAGATTGCTTCAAACGCCACTCACCAATGGCTTTGTGGTCGCCGCCTAAAAGTACCTCAGGAACCTTCAAATCCGCCCATATTTCGGGTCGGGTGTAATGAGGATGATCCAATAGCCCATGAACGAATGAATCTTGATCAGCCGAGTCGGCATCGCCGAGAGCGCCTGGCAGTAAACGAGTGATGGCGTCGATTATCACCATGATCGGTAATTCACCGCCGGTTAAGACATAATCACCGATGGACCATTCTTCATCGATCTCGGTCAGAAGGAGTCGTTCGTCGATGCCTTCATAGCGCCCGGCCACAAAAATTATTGAAGAGCGAGTCGAGCATTCTTGTGCAATCTGTTGATTAAATGGCTTTCCTTTCGGTGAAACATAAATAACTTTTGCGGGGGGAAAATCTGCTTTGGCCACATGGATAGCATCACAGAGCGGTTGTGCTTGCATGACCATGCCGGGTCCGCCGCCATACGGTCGGTCATCGACGGTGCGATGTTTGTTGTGGGTATATGTTCGAGGATTCCAGGTTTTGATGCGGATAAGCTCGTGCGCAATAGCTTGTCCCGTAATCCCTAATTCGAGGGCGCTAAACATTTCCGGAAAGAGTGTGATAATGCCAAAATCAATCATTAAAAATCCGCATCCCAATCGACATGAACAATTTTATTTTCCATATCAATTTCTTTGATGGTGTGATTGCGTAAAAAAGGGATCAAATGGCGTTTTTTACCGATAACCACTAAAACATCGTTAGCGGGTGTTTCCAGTAAATGATCGACGATGCCTAGGTTTATTTTATCTTTGTTAAGTACGGTCATACCGATCATATCAGCCCAATAAAACTGCCCTTTGGGCAATTGCGGTAGTTGGCTGTAGGGAATGCTGATGACTTTGTTGACATAATCTTTTGTCATTTCAGGATCGTCGATATTTTCAATGTGGACGATCAGATTGTTGTTATGAAAACGCAGATTATCGATTTGAAGCAATTCCCATTCATCTTTGTTATTTTGGATGTACCAAGGCTGATATTGGATAATAGCCTTGGGTGGTTGCGTGACAGAATGTACCTTCAACCATCCATGGATACTGTAAGGACGACCAAATGTGCCAATCTTGACATATTGGTCGATATTTTCTTCGTTCATGATTTATTGTTTGGCTTATGCCGCAGACGATTTGTCGTAATCCTTTACCAATGTTTGGACTCGTTCAGAGAGCTGGGCGCCTTGTGTAAGCCAGCGCTGTACGCGTGCAGGATCTAAATGTAGTCGTGCGCTCTCTCCTTTGGCGATCGGGTTGAAATAACCCAATTTTTCAATAAATCGGCCATCTCGTGCATTTCGGCTGTCTGCGACGACGATATCGTAGAATGGCTGCTTTTTGCCGCCTCTGCGTGCTAGACGTATAATTACCATAATGATTCCTTATTTATTATCAGGTCAGCATTGTACGAAAAAGTACCGTCAGTTGCAAATGAGAAATATGATAAAAACGGTTAATTTATCTTGGGAAAAGGTAGATATATGGCCAAGATGACTATAATCCCTTATACTGTGCCATCTTTATTACCATTAGGAAGCTTGAGATGCTGAATTTTGAATATTGGAACCCGGTCAAAATGATCTTTGGGAGGGGGCAGATCGACAAATTATCGGAAGATTGTATTTAATGACGCAAGAAAATATTCGCAACTTTTCAATTATCGCCCATATCGATCATGGTAAATCGACATTGGCCGATCGATTTATTCAATTATGTGGCGGGTTATCTGATCGTGAGATGGAATCGCAAGTGCTCGATTCGATGGATATTGAGCGTGAGCGCGGTATTACGAT
This sequence comes from Pseudomonadota bacterium, assembly GCA_038043025.1. Taxonomy (GTDB): domain Bacteria; phylum Pseudomonadota; class Gammaproteobacteria; order UBA12402; family UBA12402; genus O2-02-FULL-42-9. The sequence goes on from JBBTCW010000047.1 coordinate 7,094, forward strand.
TAAAGCACAAAGTGTTGCATTGAATTACAAAGCGAAAGATGGCCAAACCTATCAGCTTAATTTTATTGATACGCCGGGGCATGTGGATTTTGCGTATGAAGTGTCACGATCGTTATCGGCTTGTGAAGGAGCGCTGTTGGTGGTGGATGCGGCGCAAGGTGTTGAAGCGCAGACGGTCGCGGTGTGTTATATGGCGATTGAACAGGGTTTGGAAGTGATTCCGGTTTTAAATAAAATTGATTTGCCACAAATTGAACCTGAGCGCGTGATTTCAGAAATTGAAGAAATTATTGGGCTCGATGCCAAAAATGCAATTCGTGTGAGCGCAAAACAAGGTACCGGCGTCGAAGATATTTTAGAGGAGCTCATTCTTCGTGTGCCGCCGCCAAAGGGTGATGCAGATGCGCCGTTACAAGCGCTGATTATTGATTCTTGGTTTGATAATTATTTGGGCGTGGTGTCGCTTGTGCGCGTGATGCAAGGTACGTTGCGCGTGAAAGATAAAGTGATTGCGATGTCGGTGAAAAAATCACAACAGGTTGATGAGTTGGGTGTATTTACACCCAAGCGACAACCCAAGGAAACATTATCTGCCGGCGAAGTGGGTTATGTGGTTGCCGGTGTTAAAGATTTGCATGGTGCGCCGGTTGGCGATACGTTGACACATTTGCATCATCCGGCGGATAAGGCATTGCCGGGGTTTAAAAAAGTGCGGCCACAAGTATTTGCGGGTTTGTTTCCAGTGGATTCCGATGACTACGAGTCCTTTCGCGATGCATTAGAAAAATTAAGTTTAAACGATGCATCGTTAGTGTATGAGCCGGAGACGTCAGAAGCATTAGGGTTTGGATTTCGTTGCGGGTTTTTGGGAATGTTGCACATGGAAATTGTGCAAGAGCGTTTAGAGAGAGAATACGATTTAAATTTAATTACGACAGCGCCGAGTGTTATTTATGAAGTGTTCACGTTGCAAGGTGAAACATTGCATATTGATAATCCGTCTAAATTACCGGTTGCAAATATGATCCAAGAAATTCGTGAGCCGATTGTGATGGCAAATATTTTGGTGCCGCAAGAATATTTAGGGGATGTCATTACGTTATGCATGGAGCGACGCGGTGTACAAAAAAGCATGGTGTACCACGGAAATCATGTGGCGATTAGCTATGAATTACCGATGAGTGAAGTAGTACTAGATTTTTTTGATCGACTAAAATCAATCAGTCGCGGCTATGCTTCGTTGGATTATGCATTCACGCGCTTTCAGTTAGCCGATTTGATTAAGTTAGAAATTTTAGTGAATGGTGAAAAGGTTGATGCGCTGGCATCCATCGTGCATCGCGAGGGTGCGTATCATCGCGGTCAAGAGTTAACGCGGTCATTAAAAGAAATTATTCCGCGCCAGATGTTTGAAGTGGCTATTCAGGCAGCGATTGGCGGCCAGATTATTGCGCGCACAACCGTCAAAGCGTTGCGTAAAAATGTGTTGGCAAAATGTTATGGTGGGGATATCAGTCGAAAACAAAAGCTATTAAAAAAACAAAAAGCGGGTAAAAAACGTATGAAGCGTGTCGGCAAAGTCGAATTGCCGCAAGAAGCCTTTTTAGCAATTTTAAAAGTGGAGAAAAAGTGAGATGAATTTTTATTTTCCGTTGGTATTAGTTATTTTAACGCTATTAAGCGGTGTGATTTGGGCTGTGGATAAAATGTTTTTTGCGTATGCGCGCAAAGACATGGGAAAAGAAGAGCCTTGGTATGTTGATTATTCGCGTTCATTTTTTCCGGTATTATTGGCGGTGCTCGTGATTCGTTCGTTTATCATTCAGCCCTTTACCGTACCCACGGGTTCCTTAGAGCCAACGGTGCAGCCGGGTGATTTTTTGGCGGTGAATCAATTTGTATATGGGCTGCGTTTGCCCGTCATTAATAAAAAGATCGTGCCAGTCAGCAATCCCAAGCGTGGTGATATTGTGGTATTTGAGTTTCCAGCGAATACTCGCGTGGATTTTGTTAAACGCGTGGTTGGATTACCAGGCGATCATCTCGTTTATAAAAATAAAACGTTATATATTAATGGTCAAGAGATGAAACAGACATGGGTAAGCGACGGTATTGATTATGAGCCGCCGACCATGACATTCCCCGTGACTATTATGCAAGAAAATTTAGAGGGTGTTGTCCATCATATTCAGCTCAATCCATCAAAAAAAGATTCATCTGTTTATGATGTGACGGTGCCGAAAGGTCAGTATTTTATGATGGGCGATAATCGCGATGGCAGTGAAGACAGTCGTTTTTGGGGTTTTGTGCCTGAAAGGGATTTAATTGGCAAAGCGTTTTTTATTTGGATGAGTTGGGATAAACAAAAACATTGGGTGAAGTGGTCGAGGATAGGGAGGCGGATATAAAGTGGTGCGCCGTAATTGGCCATCTCTTTTTCAAACACGCTGTTAATACGTCCCTGTACGCTCTATGTTCGGCCATCCAGGCCTCACAAAGGTTTGAAAAAGAGATGGCCGATTACGGCGCAACAGTAAAGGTAATAAAATGGAAAAGTTACAAACATTAATGAAAGCGATCAACTATCAATTTAAAAATATGAGTTTATTGGAAGAATCATTGCGTCATCGCAGTGCGGGTAAGCCTCATAATGAACGCTTAGAATTTTTGGGTGATTCCATTCTTAATTTTATTATTGCGTCGGAATTATTTAAGCGTCTTCCGGCGGCAACGGAGGGAGAATTAAGTCGGTTACGCGCTAATTTGGTCAATAGCGATTGTTTAACCGATATCGCACAAGCATTTAATCTCAGCGCTATCATTTCATTGGGTGATGGAGAGCGGCGCTCAGGTGGTGCGATGCGTTCATCAATTTTAGCCGATACGGTCGAGGCGATTATTGGCGCCATTTATCTTGATAGTGGAATGGATGTTTCTTATCAGGCGGTGGTGACTTGGTATCAAGATCGACTAGAGTCCATCTCATTGGAGGATGTGCACAAAGATCCTAAATCGCAGTTGCAGGAATTAGCACAAGCGCAGCAATTTCCATTGCCTGAATATGAATTAGTCTCGGTAACCGGTGCGGAACATGCGCAAACATTTGTGGTGCAATGTTGTGTTGAATTATTAGATCATTTAGTGACAGGCGAAGGCACGAGTCGACGTCGAGCGGAACAAGATGCGGCACAGCATGTGTTAGAGGAATTAAATAATGCCAAATGATTTGCATTGTGGTTATGTTGCCATTATCGGTCGGCCGAATATGGGTAAATCAACGCTATTAAATAAGTTATTAGGGCAAAAGGTGAGTATTACGTCGCGCAAGCCGCAAACAACTCGCAATCGTATATTAGGGATTAAGACGAAAGACAATATTCAAACGATTTATATTGATACGCCCGGGATTCATGATCATTCGAAACAAGCGCTAAATAAAATAATGAATCGTGCGGCATTGTCTACTTTGTTTGATGTGAATGTTATTATTTTCTTAGTGGAGGCGCAGGGCTGGACGGAGCAAGATGATTTTGTTTGGCAAAAACTTGAAAATGTTCAATGCCCCATTATTTTATTGTTGAATAAAGTGGATTTGATAAAGGATAAAGCAAGATTACTGCCATTGATTGATGCATTACATGAGAAACATCCGGGACAAGAAATTATTCCAATCTCTGCCTTGACGGGCGATAATTTAGAGCATCTCGAGAAAAGCATTAGCCAACATTTGCCCGTTGCGGCACATCTTTTTGCAGCAGACCAGGTGACGGATAATAGTGATGAATTTATTATCTCAGAAATTATACGTGAAAAAATTCTGCGTTTAACCGGACAAGAGGTGCCGCATAAGGCGGCGGTCAAAGTGGAATCCATGAAGATGGAAAAAAATATTTTGCATATTCAGGCGAATATTTTTGTGGAACGCAAAGGGCAAAAAGCGATAATTATTGGTAAACAAGGCGCTAAGCTAAAAGAAATCGGTACAACCGCGCGACTTGATTTAGAAAAAGTATTTAATTGTAAAGTTTTTTTGGGATTATGGGTCAAGGTTGAAACCGGCTGGTCGGATGATGAGAGTGTTATTGGGCGGTTGATGTGATTGGCGCAGCAGCTCAGAGCTGTCGAAATATGCAATCTTGAAACCCTTTCTGCGCCTCGCTTTCCGCAGCTCAGAGCTCGATGGATTACAGGCTATAAGATATAGCTTACATTTTTGCTCATGGAATTAATGCGCAGAGATGATTAAAAAAATTGTATCCATCCATCGCCGAAACATATACAGACAGATATACTTTGTATACTTGTTGAAGTGAGAAATCCCCGAGGCTTGCCGTGAGGGACATTGCGTATCTCGGGTTCTCAATGAAAGCGGGCGACTCGAATGATTGATTTGCCGCCGAGATCCCGTAACGAAATGCTTGCATCATTAATGCGGCGTATGGGGTTATGTGAAGAACAAGGTAGTGGTTTAGATAAAGTGATATTACAAGTCGAACTATTTCAATTGCCTCCACCTTTGTTTCGTGAGAGTGACAATGCCATGCAAGTCATTCTTTATGCGCCGAGGACATTTGCGCAAATGACTTCCGATGAACGGGTTAGAGCGTGTTATCAACATGCTGTGTTAAAATACTTAGCTGGAGAACGTATGAAGAATTTGAGCTTATGTAAGCGCTTTGGTATTGATAAGCAAAATGCAGCCCAAGCAACTGGGGTTATAAAAAGTGCTCAACAGACGGGTTTGATTAAACCGGCAGAAATAGACAGGCCAAGAACTGGGTATATACCGTGGTGGGCTTAAATTTCTTGATTGGTTCTTGATTTTTAGAGGATTTTTAGTGCGAGTTTCATAAAAATTACATTAAAAACAATGGGTTATGCTCGTTGTTTTTCTTGATTGGTTCTTGATTTAGAGAGGGTGTGCGCAGATGAATGAAGCAGATACAAGAGCAAATTTGATTGATCCAAAACTTGCAGCCGTTGGTTGGAGCCAGATAGAGGAGAGCTATATTAGACGCGAAGTTATTTGCCCTGGTCGCATCATTCCTGGCGGCATGCGTGGTAAAAATCTAGCTTGTGATTATGTGTTAATTTATCGCAATAAAAAACTAGCGGTTATTGAAGCTAAAAAAGAAAGCTTATTGTATACCGAAGGCGTTCGCCAAGCCAAAGACTATGCCGAGCGCTTGCAATGTCGCATTGCTTATGCCACCAATGGTCATGAGATTTATCAAATTGACTTAAAAACTTTTCAACAGTACTTATATTAGCTACAAGAGACTCAAATTAATTTTTATGATCGATGAACACCAGCCATCTTTTGTTTTACACACACGGCAATATCGTGAAACGAGTTTGCTGGTTGAACTATTGACACAAAAATCGGGTCGTGTGTGCGTGTTGGCAAAAGGCGTGCGCGGCGGGAAAAAATCGCAATCGGGGTTGCTGCAGCCTTTTATGCCGCTCATGATTAGCTGGAAAGGGAAAGGCGATTTGCCTTATTTGCGTTCGGTCGAATTATTGAGCGAACCGTTTCGTTTTTCATCGAGCATTTTAATTAGCGCAATATATTTAAATGAATTGTTGATGCGCGTGTTACACCGACATGATGCGTGCGAATATGTTTTTGATTTGTATCAAGCAACATTACATCGGTTGAGCAACCAAAAACATGAAGTGGCATTGCGTTTATTTGAAAAATATTTATTACAAGAATTGGGCTATGCTATTCCATTAAAATGTGAAGCCGTTGATCGTCAGCCGATTGTTGAAGAGGGTTGTTACCGTTTTTCGGCAGAGATTGGGTTCATGCGCGCAGAAATGAAGGATGATCAGGGATTATTTTTTGCGGGGCGATCATTATTAGCGATTGCGCGGGATGATTATTCCGATTCGCAGGTTTTAAAAGATGCGAAACGGCTGATGCGATTAGCTTTATCGCCTTTGTTGGGCGACAAACCCATCAAAACCCGCGAGTTATTTATATAACCAATTTCTGCAGCAGCTCAGAGCTGGGTGGATTAATTTTTTGTAGGATATTGGCTATAACAGAGGATCAATATGCGTATAGAAGAAATCATGCAAGATGTTTCAAATCGGTTTCAACAAGCGAATTTATACTATGGTCATGGCACCGATAATCCCGATGATGAAGCGTTTGCGCTCGTGTGTATGGCATTGGATTTACCATTTGATGAGGCGATTTTAGATCGTGATCTGTCTGAGAAGGAAGAACAAAAAATTACTGTATTGGCTGATAAACGCATTCAAACGCGAAAGCCATTATCGTACTTAACGAATACGGCATATTTTGTTGGGTTACCATTTTATGTAGATGAGCGTGTATTAATTCCACGTTCGCCCTTTGGCGAGTTGATCGCAAATCAATTTCAACCATGGATTCAGCCGGAGTCTGTCAAGTCAATTTTAGATATTGGCACAGGCAGTGGTTGTATGGCGATTGCTGCTGCGCTTATGTTTCCCGACGCAATAGTGGATGCGGTTGATCTTTCAAAGGATGCGTTGGTTGTTGCGAAAATTAATTGTAAAAAGTTTGAAGTAGAAGATCGTGTGAATTTAATTTTATCGAATGTTTTTGAACAGGTGCCGAAAAAAAAATACGATATCATTATCAGTAATCCGCCGTACGTCAATCGCGGCGAAGCAAAAGAATTTCCAAGAGAATATCAACATGAGCCGGTGATGGCGCTCGAAACCAAGAAACATGCATTAGATATTGTGAAAACCATTTTGCACGATGCACCAGGATATTTAGCCGATGATGGTATTTTGGTAGTCGAAGTCGGCGAGAATCGAGAGTTATTAGAAAAAGAATGTCCTGATATATCATTTATTTGGCTCGACTTTGCTTTTGGCGGTACTGGGGATGTGTTTTTATTACATGCTGCAGCTCAGAGCTGGGAGAATGAGGGGTGCTGAAATGCTTGCTGTACCTCGCTTTCCGCAGCTCAGAGCTGGGTGGATTAAAGTTTTGTAAGTGTTTGGCTTGTGTGTTCGGTGAAGTCCGTGTCATAATCGTGATGGAGATTTATTTTTCCCCGTGGTTTTTTATGGAGATGATTTTATGTCATTATCTGTATTTTTAACGGATTTGAAACAAGCAAAAGATCTCAATGCGGTTAATCATGCATTAAAAAAATATCTAAAAATGCTAGATATTGAGACTTTTGCTTTCACCTATTATGCGTATCATCCTAAATCAAAACATAAATTAAAATATGAATTTTGTTCTGATAATTTTAAATATTGGCACCATCATTATGTTGAAGAAAATTATAATGACATTGATTCGACATTAAGTGAGGCCTACAGAGATAATTTGCCGATTTTTTGGGATATTCAAGTGCAATTAAAAACAGCCAAAAATCAGCGCGAAAAAAAGATGCGTGAAGATTCGTTAAAATTTGGTGCGGATAAGGGCATTACCTTTCCGATCCATGGGGCGCATGATGATTTTGCTGTGCTTATGATTGAACAGTTGCAAGGGCAAACTTGTTTAGAAAATCGAGAGGCGCTGCAACATGAGTGTTTTATTGCTGCGCATTACTATTATCATTTTGTATGCCAACATTTGTTAAAAACAAACATGGTTGATCGTCCCTATAATCTGAGTAAGCGTGAGATGCAATGTCTTGTGCTGTTGGCGCAAAATTATTCAAACAAAGAGATTTCCAAACAACTCGATATTACAGAGCGCACCGTCAACTTTCATGCTCAAAATATTAATAAAAAACTCGGTACAAAAAACAAATACCAATCCGTCTTAAAGGCTTTAGAAGAAGGGCTGTTGACTCTGTAATGAGGCAGTTAGCGCAGGAGAGATGAAAACTCTATAAATATTTGCCCGATTTTTATGCAAACCTGGTATAAATGACAGTTTTTGTTCCTGTTTCGCCCTTCTATAATCGAATCATATTGAATACTCTTGATGGAATAAGAAGCAAGCAATATATATTTAAGATATGGAAGCGTGATGACCTGGGGTGTTTCGCGTGATCAATCCGGCACTGAATTAGCCTATTCAACAGGCTTGTCGGGTTATAGCCGTGGGGCATTTACGGATGCGATTATTCAGGCATTAAAAAACCAAGAGAGGGTATAGCTATGAAAAAAATATTTTCTATTTTAGCGTTGTTAGCATGTGGTTCGGTTTATGCGAGCCAGTCAAGTTATACTAATATGTTTATTGCGTATTATACGCCGTCCGATGTTGCTGCGATGGCGGATTATGCGATGGCAAATAAATTGGGCGGCTATATTATGTGGGAGGCGAAAGGCGATACCCCTTATGATAGTGCGACGCCGTCATTATTAAAAACATTGTCCAATAAATATCAGAATAAAACAGCACCGCTTGTGATGGGATATTGGTCTGATTGGTCTCCGTATAGTAACAGCGATGGACCGCATGGAAAAGCGATCCCAGATGCAGTGCCATATCCGATTCCAGGCGCGACAAACGTGCAAAACAGTAATAATCCCGATTTGACTAAAAAATTAGAAGGCTTAAATGTCATTACATATGCCTTTTTAGAAGGGGAGCCGACGACAGGGTCGCATCCTGGTACATTGTATTTCTTTGATCCGTGGTCGGATTTATATGCGCAGGGCAGAAATAGCGATCAAGATGCATTTTGTGCAGCGCATCAAGATATTTGTTGGTATGTGCCGATTTCCAGAAACACACCCATTGAGCAAGCCGGTCAGATGGGAAATTTTAATGCCTTTTTAAATTTAAAGCACCAAAAAACAAGTAATCCGTTGGGGTCATTAAAGAAAGTTATTTCGATTGGTGGGTATGGCCATGATGCAACATTTGAAGTAACTTTTAATAATCAAACTTACTCGGATAATTTTGTTAATTCGATCGTTGCATTGATGACGAAATTTAAAAATGGGAAGCAACATTTAGATGGAGTTTGTTTGGATTATGAAAATCCAAATATGACCTATCGACAGTCAATTAGTTTTGCTGCTTTGGTGAAACAACTAAGCACTGCAGTTGGCAAGGATAATATTACCGTGACAATTTTAGCTTCTCCCGCATATATTATGGGCACAAAAAATAATTATACGCTAGGATTTTCCCCGGGTACGTTGACGGATATTTCCAAGGCCGTCAAGCATATCGATTTAATGACTTATGATTTTCACGGGGCATTTGATTATGCGCCTGATGGCTCAGGGTTGACGGGTTTTCTAACGAACTTGTACCTTCCGGGGGCGAATGATGGCGTGCAAAACGGTTATGATCCTCAATTTAGTGTTGAGACATCCGTGGAGGCATTGATGCACGCGTTGGGAGCGGAGTATGATTCCAGTCAAATTGTGATTGGTATACCCGCCTATGGTCGTTCCTTGCAAGGAATTAGTTCGCAGAACGGTGGCTTATTCCAGCCTGTTACGAAGACATTAATTCCGCAAGGGAACTTGGATAGTGCGGCTTGCCATCAAGATATCACTGCCGATTTAAGTGATAATGGCTGTAGCGGTGCTTTTGAGTATCGTTACATTGTGAATAATATGTTGGGGAAAAAAGGGTTTACGGAGAGTACCCGATCGCATATTGATGACAATAATAATGTCGTGACATCTGCAAATGGAACCACTGCGTTTGCGAGTAAGTGGACGCCATGGGCGGCGGGCGCAGATCATTATTGATAATTCATGACTAATTCAAGTTCTTTGCAGAATTTTTTATAAAATATATCGATCTGATCAGTTTGATTTTGTTTTGCGGCGTGTTCTAAATCTTCAGTCGCTTGCTTTAATCGAACGGTACCAACGTAACAGGTGGCGCCATGTAATTTGTGAACGGCTTGCGCGAGTTGAGTAAAATTTTTTTTGTCATAAGCGGTTTGAATTTCTTGTTTATGTTGGGGTAGAGTTTCAAGCAGCATGTCGAATAATTCTTTGGCAAGCGCCCTATTTCCATTGGCAAGTTTTTCGCCTAGCGTCCAATCGACGATGTTATTTTGATCCCTCATATAAGATATTATACGTGATCTTTAGCTTTTTGCCAAAGTTCTTCCATAATAATAAATCAGCGAGTTCTTCTTTGATGGCGGGGATTTTTATTTGCTCGAGGGGCGTTTTGCTAGTCATGATGCAGTCGTCGAATCGTGTGAATGTTGGGGATCTGTTGAATATGGTCGAGTATTGTCGTTAACCGATCAAGGTGTACGATGTCTATCGTGATAATAAATCGAGCTTCATGTTTTTTGTTATTAATAAATGTTTGTAATTGCGACATGTTCACTTCCTGATTTGCAATAGAGGCGGTGATATCGCGCAATAAATTCGGACGATCATAGGCTAAAATTTCAATATCAACGGGATAGGTGATGGCGGTTTTATCGCCCCAATGAACTTCAATAAGGCGGTTGGTATGCGCGTTGTCCGTGGCGGCGATATTTTTGCAATCGCGATGATGAATGGTGACGCCATGGCCTGCGGTGATATAACCGATGATGGGATCGCCAGGAAGTGGGCGACAGCATTGTGCGATTTGTGAGAGCAAATCGCCGATACCGTAAATCATGATATTCTTTTTGGATTTTGTTGTGCGCGCGCGTGGTTTTATGGCCGGCAACTCAGACGATTTCTGCGAGATATGATCAACGAGGTCGCTGGGTACCATGTTGGTCAAACGCGATAGTCGCAGTTGCCCATTCCCCAAGCCGGCGAGCATTTGATCAGATGATTTATAATTTAGTTTATGTGCGATTTCATTTAAATTTAAATTGTCGATATTTAATCGTTGTAATTCGCGATCTAGCATGGCTTTGCCTTCGGCGACATGCGTATCATGATTTTGTTGTTTAAACCATTGCAACACTTTGGCGCGCGCTGTCGAAGTTTTTAAGTAGCCGCGTTGAACGGATAACCAGTCACGGCTTGGTCCGCCTTTTTTAGTCGTTAAAATTTCGATTTGATCGCCGGTTTTTAAAGGCTGAGGAAGTGGCACAATTTTTTTGTTGATTTTTGCGCCGCGGCAACGGTGGCCAATATCTGTGTGAATGTGATAAGCAAAATCTAATGGCGTGCTGCCAATCGGCAAGTCGATAATATCGCCCGCAGGCGTGAAAACATAAACACGGTCTTCTAATATCTTTTTTTCCATTTCTTTTGGCAGATTTTTATCATGCGCCAGCCCTTTTTGCCAATCCAATAAATAACGTAACCAGGTAATTTTATCTTCATAGGTGGGTTTCTGTTTTGTGCCTTCTTTATAGATCCAGTGCGCTGCCAAGCCCATTTCAGCTTCTTTGTCCATTTGCTCGGTGCGAATTTGAATCTCGAAGTTTTTTCCATCAGGACCTAAAACCGCCGTATGAATGGAGCGATAACCGTTGGGTTTTGGATGGGCGACATAGTCATCGAATTCTTTAGGAATAGAGGTAAAGAGACCGTCCACAATGCTTAAAACTTTATAACATTCATCGACCGTCGATACCAATATGCGCACCGCATGAATATCATAGATTTCAGTGATGGGTAATTTTTTGCGTTGCATTTTTCGTTTAATGCTATAAATGTGTTTTGCACGACCATAAATTTTGGCGGATATATTCGCCTCTTTTAGTGCCGTTTGTAATATAGCGACGAACTCGTCGACGCGATTGTTACGGTCAGTACGGCGTTCTTTTATGTTTTTAGCAATTTCTAAATATTCTTTTGGCGCCAAGTAAAAATAGGATAAATCTTCGAGCTCCCATTTGATTTGGTGTAAGCCTAAACGATTCGCGAGCGGTGCAAAAATGTTCAAGGTTTCTTGCGCTGCCTGTTTTTTTATGCGAGTCGGTTCGTGGCGAATCATGCGCATGGTGACAAGTCGATCAGCGAGTTTGATGACGATGGCGCGGACATCTTGAACCATGGCGAGTAGCATTTTTCGGATGTTATCGATTTGCTCCAGATGTTCTGTTGCAACTGTATGGCGCGATTTATCAATCGCATTCATCTGAGCAGCATTTTGTGTCAGTTTGGCGACATTGGAGCCGAGCTGTTCCGTGATTTCATCTAATTCGAGATCCGTGCAGGTAAATGCATTATAAATGATCGCCGTTGCGATGGATTCTGGATCAAATTGCAGTTGAGCTAAAATATCAGCGGTTTGCAAACCTTGCTCCAAACAGTTGATATTAAAGGGTGTTAATTTATCCTCACCGGCGATCTGAGCCAGGTGATAGGCATCTTGAATCAATGGCCGAGATTGTGGATCAATATTTAGACGATCAATCCATTTATCAATGTCAATCGATCCATCATTGTGTTGCGGTAGTGCTGTATGCATATGTACCATAATACCCTCAGCAAAATCCTACACAGCTCTGAGCTGGACTGGTGAAAATCACCTTACTGAGGTGATTGATTCCTGAGACAG
>JBBTCW010000048.1:0-16201 GCA_038043025.1 Pseudomonadota bacterium
GAAATCATGATAAACTTATGTATAAACCCATGCTGCTTGCAGCGGGGATTTTTATGAAAGCGCGCCGAGATTGGGGTTAAATTTTAACAAATCAAGCTCTGGCTCTTTTTGCACTGGCAGTGATGCCGTTTGCTGGCTTCAAGGCCAAGCGATTGATACTTATAATAACCATCTGGAAAAACGGTGACAACCGTTGTAAATCTTTCATGCAATTTTTTTGCTGCCAAAAAATTTGCACCGGATGACATGCCGACGCAATAACCGTGTTTTTGTTTGAGCTCACGCGATGCCTGTCGCGCTTCGTCTGAAGAAATACAAACCACTTCATGAATTATTTCATGTATATTGCCATTGTCGCCTTGCGCAATGGAAGGAATAAATCCGTCACCAATCCCCCCAATGCGATGAGCTCCTGGTTTACCACCGCTCATCACTGCTGACTCTGACGGTTCGACGGCAACAATATGAATGTTAGGATATTTTTCTTTTAAGGCTTTTCCAATGCCAATCAATGTGCCGCCGGTTCCAACACCGGCAACAAGAGCATCGATTTTTTGGGCATAAGGTTTGATTTGACGTAAAATTTCTTGCCCCGTTGTATGCCGATGACATTCAACATTCAATGGATTTGAAAACTGATCGGGATTGAAATAACCATTTTCTTGAGCAAGTTTATCACGAATAGCAACGGCGCCCAGAAAATCATTCGCCGCACATTCAATAAGCTCGCCGCCAAAATTTTTTATAATTTGTTTGCGCTCTTCGGTCATATTTTCAGGCATCACAATAATAATGCGGTACCCTTTTTTTCGCGCAAAATAGCTAAAAGATATCCCGGTGTTGCCGCTCGTTGCCTCGATGATGGTCATGCCGGGTTTTAATAAGCCCTGTTCTTCGCTTTGTTCAATAATATATTTAGCAATTCTATCTTTGATGCTACCGCAGGGATTAGTGCACTCGAGTTTGGCGTAAACGCCCTCTAGCATTAAAAGAGGTGTATTGCCAATTTCGAAAAAAGAGGTTTCTGCTATATTCATGAAATTTCTCACTCTCGGCTAGTTCAGTGCGAATGACCGGGATAAATACCCATCTCACCTAATTCAGCAGGCACGATTAATACGCGTGCACGACCTGAAAAAATAGATTCTTCAGCGCTGACGATATTGACTTCCATGGAGTCGCGAACGACGCCTTCATGTTTAAACTCGTGCTGTACTCGTTCGGTTGACATATGTGCTATCTCTTTTAAAAAATATCATGTCGAATGTTGCCGGTTTATTTTTTCTGTCATTTCGAATCTCGGCGATTTATCAACCCAAGGTATTCCACGTTGAGCGACACTTCTCACGATGATCAATAATTTATGTGCTACGGCAGTTATCGCAACCTTTCCTAGTTTTTGTCGAGCTTTGAGACGCTCATAAAATCGTTTCGGTAAGGGATTGTATCATATGCCGGGTATGGATCGATAGAGGATGGCGCAATCGACTGTATACGACTGCAGTATTGCTATAGTCATAGCAATATGTTAGATTTTGGTGGAATCCAGGTGATTTCCTGCTGGCGTAACTAAAGGAGGTTTTATGCGGAATATCGTTATTATTTTGGTTGGATTGCTAACCAGTTTGGCTTCATTTTCTACCTTAGCTTTCAATATCACCATACGAAATAATACAAATTATTCAATTATTGCGTATATGAATGATGTCAGCCCAGGAACAGTAGAGCGTATATTTACTGACAACAGTCGCACTGTCACAAGCAACAGGGAAACAGAGGTTCAGATTAGCTACGCTCAACCATATAGTTGCAGCAATCAAGCGTATAACATAAATGATAATTGTGCAAAAGTAAAGACAATCCCTGAACGCTTTACTTGTCATATTTCTTCTACGAGAACCATATTAGTAACAGGAGCGTGCTCCAGCCCAAGAGCCGAATATAACGCGTGCGGTAGTGGGTCACATTTAGCAGTAAGCCCATGTCCAGCTTCATAAAGATGATCCTCAGTAACCGAACATTAGGAGATTCTATCTGACGGATGTCACTTTTGGCGACAAGAAAGTTCAGTTATCAAAAGAGTGTTTGGTTGTGCCCATTGGGTATAACTTATCGGCGGCGTTTTTTAGCGGCTTTGAGCTGAGCCATAGCATTCGCAAGTTCGATCAACACAGCGGTATAATCATCCATTTTTTTGCCGGTTGTTAATATTTTTTTGGCACTTTCTCGTGCTTCTTCGGCGCGCTGTAAATCAATGTCTTCAGCGCGAATGACCGTGTCTGCTAAAATTGTCACGCAATGGGGTTGAATTTCCATAATGCCGCCCGACACATAATAAGATCTCTCGATATCATCCATACCAAACAAGTTAATCGCACCCGGCACCAACATCGTTAACAATTGCGAATGACCGGGATAAATACCCATCTCACCTAATTCAGCAGGCACGATTAATACGCGTGCACGACCTGAAAAAATAGATTCTTCAGCGCTGACGATATTGACTTCCATGGAGTCGCGAACGACGCCTTCATGTTTAAACTCGTGCTGTACTCGTTCGGTTGGCATATGTACTATCTCTTTTAAAAAATATCATGTCGAATGTTGCCGGTTTATTTTTCCTGTCATTTCGAATCCCGCCAGCTGAATTTATATATGCTTCGCCTTCTCAACCGCTTCTTCAATTGTACCGACCATGTAAAACGCCTGTTCTGGCAAATCATCATGCTCGCCATCCAAAATTGCCTTAAATCCGCGAATGGTATCCTTTAATGATACGTATTTACCTTTCATGCCCGTAAATGTTTCTGCCACAAAGAATGGTTGTGACAAGAATTTCTGTATTTTACGCGCACGTAACACCGTTAATTTATCTTCCTCTGATAATTCATCCATACCTAAAATAGCAATAATATCGCGCAATTCTTTATAGCGCTGCAACGTCATTTGCACACCACGCGCCACATTATAATGCTCTTCGCCCAACACCAGTGGATCTAATTGGCGACTGCTGGAATCCAATGGATCTACCGCAGGATAAATACCTAATTCTGCAATTTGCCGTGATAACACCACCGTTGCATCTAAATGTGAGAACGTTGTTGCCGGCGACGGATCGGTCAAATCATCTGCCGGCACATACACGGCCTGCACTGATGTGATGGAGCCTGTTTTCGTCGATGTAATACGTTCTTGCAAAATACCCATTTCTTCAGCCAATGTCGGTTGATAACCCACGGCAGATGGCATACGGCCTAACAATGCAGACACTTCAGTGCCGGCCAAGGTATAACGATAAATATTATCGATAAACAACAATACGTCTTTTCCTTTGTCGCGGAAATATTCTGATACCGTCAAACCAGTTAACGCCACGCGAAAACGATTGCCCGGCGGCTCATTCATCTGACCATAAACCAAGGCTACTTTATCCAACACGTTTGAATCTTTCATTTCGTGATAAAAATCGTTGCCTTCTCGTGTTCGTTCACCAACACCGGCAAACACCGAACAACCCGCATGTTCTAATGCGATGTTTCGAATCAATTCCATCATGTTCACAGTTTTGCCCACACCGGCACCACCGAACAAACCAATTTTACCGCCTTTCGCAAACGGAATAATTAAATCGATCACCTTAATACCGGTTTCTAATAATTCTTGTGTGCCTGTTTGATCCGCAAATTCAGGAGCCTTTCGGTGAATCGGCCAACGCTCTTCTTCACCAATCGGACCCATTTCATCAATGGGATCACCTAACACATTCATGATGCGACCCAACGTTTTATCCCCTACCGGAATACTGATCGGCGCTTTGGTGTCAATCACATCAATGCCGCGTCGCAACCCATCGGTTGTACCCATTGCCAATGTTCGAACGATGCCATCGCCCAATTGTTGTTGTGTTTCGAGCGTGATCTTTGTTCCAACAACCGTCAATGCGCTGTTTACTTTTGGCGTTGCGCCGCGAGGAAACTCAACGTCAACGACTGCACCAATGACTTCAACTATTTTTCCGGTTTGTGTATTCATGCATTTTCGCCTCTTTTTCTAACTTTCAATAAATTCGTTTTATGTCTCAGTTCAGAGGTATAAGTCGGTCTCAGCTCAGAGGACGCAACACGTTCATCTGATTCTAAACAATCTGTTTTCTTCCTCATTCATCCCGTTCTACCAATGAATACCAGCTTACCTCTGAGCTGAGGATTGTAAGAGCTGAGTTTATTTTATAGCCGCTGCGCCGCCGACAATTTCGGAGATTTCTTGCGTAATGGCTGCTTGTCGCGCTTTGTTATATACCAATTGTAATTCTTTAATCAATTCATCTGCATTATTGGTCGCATTCATCATGGATAACATGCGCGCCGACTGCTCGCTCGCTAAATTTTCTACTGTGCTTTGATAAACCTCCATTTCTAAATAACGTTTCATCAAATGATCCAATAATTTTTTTGGATCGGGCTCATAAATGTAATCCCAACGCGCTTTTTTATGAGCCTCCTGCGGCGTAATCGGCAATAACTGCTGAATGGTCGCTTGTTGCTTCATCGTGCTAATGAATTTATTGTAGCAAACAAATAACATGTCGATTTTTGCATCTTGATAAGACTCCATCATGATTTTCACCATCCCGATGACGTCTTCAAGATGTGTTTTGTCATCAATATGATTTCCTTTCGCCACTACATTCCCACCAAAATGACGAAAAAAAGCATCGGCTTTATTGCCCACCAAACTCAAATCGGTTTCGACGCCTTTGCTCTCCCAACGCTGCATGTCCTTTAATGTTGCGCGCAACACATTGGTATTTAATGCCCCGCATAAACCACGATCGGTAGTAATAACAATATAACCCACTTTTTTAACTGTCGACCGTATCTTCATGTACGCATTTTTATACTCTGGGTTCGCCAGCGCCAAATGTGCAATAACATCTAACAGCTTTTCAGCATACGGGCGCGTTGCCGCCATGCGGTTTTGTGTTTTACGCATTTTACTCGAGGCCACCATCTGCATCGCTTTGGTAATCTTCTTTGTGCTTTTTACGCTCTCGATCTTTGTGCGTATCTCGCGCGAACCTGCCATATTATGCCTGCTTCCAATTTGACGTTCCCTTGAATGTTTCGACGATCTTTTTCATTTCTGCTTCAATGGTGTCGTTATAATCATGTTTTTCATTCAATGATCTTAAGAAATCTGCATGCTTCAACCCCACATAAGCATGTAATTCTTTTTCAAAACGCGGAATTTCAGAAACGTCAACATCATCTAAATAACCACGATCTGCCGCCAACAATGAAAAGGCCATCAAGCCAACGTTAAGTGGCGCGTATTGTTTTTGCTTCATGATTTCAACCATGCGCTCTCCACGATTCAATTGTTTCTTCGTCGAATCATCTAAATCTGATGAAAACTGAGCGAATGCCTCTAATTCACGATATTGCGCCAATGATAAACGCACACCGCCCGATAATTTCTTAATCAGTTTCGTTTGTGCAGCACCACCCACACGAGACACTGAAATACCAGAGCTCATGGCCGGACGAATACCGGAATGGAATAAATCGGTTTCTAAGAAAATTTGTCCATCGGTAATCGAAATGACGTTAGTCGGAATAAAGGCTGACACGTCACCGGCTTGCGTTTCCACAATGGGTAACGCGGTTAAAGAGCCTGTTTTACCTTTGATTTTACCTTTTGTAATCTCTTCGATGTAATGTGCGCCGACGCGTGACGCGCGCTCTAACAGGCGTGAATGTAAATAGAAAATATCACCGGGATACGCTTCACGGCCTGGCGGGCGTCGCAACAACAATGAAATTTGTCGATACGCCCATGCATGCTTGGTCAAATCATCGTAAATAATTAATGCATCTTCGCCGCGATCACGAAAATATTCACCCATTGAACAACCGGCATAGGGTGCAAGATATTGCATGGACGCCGGCAATGCGGCTGATGCATCGACAATGATCGTATGTTTCAATGCATCAAATTCTTCTAACTTACGTGTGACCGCTGCAATGGTCGACGCTTTTTGTCCGATTGCAACATAAACACACTTAACGCCTGACTCTCTCTGGTTAATAATCGTGTCAATCGCGATGGCTGTTTTACCGGTTTGACGATCACCAATAATCAATTCACGTTGTCCACGACCCACCGGTACCATGGAGTCAATCGCTTTTAATCCCGTATGTACAGGCTGACTAACGGATTGACGATAAATAACACCCGGCGCAATTTTTTCAACGGGCGATGTAAATTTCGTTTCGATCGGCCCTTTTTCATCAACAGGATTACCCATGGCATCCACCACACGACCCAATAATGCTTCGCCGACGGGCACTTCTAAAATTCTGCCGGTACAGCGTACTTTTTCGCCTTCGGTAAGATCTTCATAGTCGCCTAAAACAACCGCACCAACAGTATCGCGCTCTAAGTTCAACGCCAATCCATATCGGTTACCGGGAAACTCGATCATTTCACCCTGCATCACATCGCCCAACCCATGAATGCGCACAATGCCATCTTCAACACTGAGAATCGTGCCCTCGGTGCGGCTTTCGGCCTTAAGATCAAATTGCTGAATACGTTTCTTTATAACATCACTGATTTCAGCAGAAGTTAATTGCATCATAATGCTGTTCCTTCCAAAAATTTCGTTAATCTAACCAACTGTGCTCGGCCAGAACCATCAATTACTAAATCACCGGCACGAATAATCGCGCCCCCTAAAATGCTCGAATCTACTTGGCAGTTTAATTCCACTTTGTATTTCAAGCGTTTCTCCAAAGCCAAAGTCAATTCGGCTTTTTCGCTGTCCGTTAATTCATAAGCAGAAGTAACATCCACCCATTTAAGCTTCTGATGCTCTGAGTGTAATGCTTCAAACCCTTTGTAAATCTCAGGCAATGCATCGAAGCGCTGATATTCTGCTAACATGCGTAAAAAATTACTAAATTTAGAGTCTTTTGATTTTTTCAACACATCTAAAAAAACATCTAATATTTGTTCTGGCAACAGGCTTGGATGGTTAAATAATTTTTGCATATCCCCATCCGATGCAATCAGCGATGCGTTCAGTAAAGCGCGCGACCATTCCTTTAAATGATCGTTTTCTCTCGCAAATTCAAATGCAGCTTTTGCATAAGGTCTTGCTAATGTTACTAATTCCATCGCATTTAGCCTGTTATATTGCTGATATTAATTCATCTAATAATTTTTTATGTGTCGTTTTATCAACATCTTTGCTCAAAATTTTTGAAGCACCCATCATGGCGATATCCACCACTTCTTTACGTAACACTTCCTTGGTGCGCTCCACTTGCAAATCAATTTCACTCTGTGCATTGACGATGATCTGTTGCCCTTCTTGTGTCGCACGTGCTTTTGCCTCATCCACAATTTTAGAGGCACGCGCATTGGCCTCATCAATAATCTGAGAAGAATCTTTGCGCGTATCCGTTAGCATTTGCGATGCTTTTTTCTTGGCGATTTCTAGTGAATTTTTTCCATGCTCAGCCGCTTCGAGACCGTCAGCAATTTTCTTTTGCCGATCCGCCATCGCCTTTGTCACCGGCGGCCAAATGAACTTCATCGTAAACCAAACAAACAGCGCAAATGTAATCATCTCGCCAATGAGTGTAAAATTAATTTCCACTATAACACCTCTTTCTCAATGTTGATTAGCTAGCTTTTGTGCTCGCTGCCGCCATGACCGCTTGCAACAATGGATTGCTGCCAAACAATAACAACAAGCCAATGGCGGTTGCGATGGCAGAGAATGCATCCAGCAATCCTGCAACCAAGAACATCCTGGCCATCAACATCGATGATAATTCTGGTTGTCTGGCAATGCTTTCGATAAATTTACCACCTAACATACCAAAACCAATGGCGGTTCCAATCGCCGCAATACCAATCAACATCCCAACGACTATAATGGTCAGCCCTTGAATGTTTGCGATAAGTTGAGCTAATTGCATAATCACTCCTATTTTCTATTGTTTAAAAACCTGGATCCCGCGGTCAAGCCGCGGGATGACAGCACTAATGAGACTGATGCGCCATGCTTAAATACACAATGGTTAACATCATAAAAATATATGCTTGGATCGTTATCACCAGCACATGAAATACTGACCACGCAAAACCCAGTGGCCACTGACTCCACCACGGTATTAACGCAATCAAAACAAAAATTACTTCACCCGCGAACATATTACCAAACAACCGCAAAGACAACGATACGGGTTTTACCGCTTCTTCAATAATTCGAAACGCTGCATTGACGGGAAAGAACCATTTGCCAAACGGCTGAAAGAAAACTTCTTTGCCTAATCCAATCAATCCTTTGGAAACAAAATTATAAATAATAATTAAGAGCGTCACGCTCAATGACATCGCAAACGTTAAATTAGGATCATCCGTCGGGACTGATCTAAAATATTCAATGCCAAAAAGGTGCAAAATACTGGGAATAAAATCAACCGGCAACAAATCCATGCAATTCAATAAGAATGCCCATATAAATATAGTAAGCGCCAACGGACCAATGAGCGCGCTTTTTCCTTGAAATGCTTCTTTGACGCAATCTTGAACGAACGATAGCATAATTTCGACAAGATTTTGTAATTTGCCGGGTTTATCTGACGTTACATGCAAGGCGGCATACCAGAAGAGCCCTAAAAAAATAAACCCGATAATCAGTGAAACAGCTATTGTATCTAAATTAAGTGTCCAAAAACCACCGTCACCAATTTTCATGGTGTGTAAATTTAGCTGCAAGTGATATAAATGCTCTTGAACAAAACCACCCGATTGTTTAACAGCTGCGGTTCCCATCATATCCTCTTTTTTATGGCTCAATAAGTATGAGCGCCAGGCTAAGGGTCTGTTATGCCCTAAAATCGACAAGATGGCGACAATATAACCAGAAATAATCGGTAAGACAATAACCAGATAGAATTTAATTGAAAAATTTTTTGAGATCAGAATGGGTTAAAAATTGATCAATTTAGCGCCATTTTATGCGGGTCAATGTTTTAATAACCTCTTCATGCGCCTGTATATATCGGAATCGTTCCGTTTGCCGATTAAAATAATCATTAATACTTCTGATTCAACCTTATAAATAATACGATATTCGCCTACATCTACGCGATGATATGTCGAATATCCAACCAATTGTTTTGAATCAGGAGGTAAAGAGTCTGCGCGAAGTAACTGAATTTTGTCTTTTAATTGTCGTGTTTGTTTTGGGGGCAAATGAGTAAAAAATTTATATGCTCTTTTTGACAATTGGATCTTTAGCATTCTTTTGTTCCGTAAATGATTTATTTTTCCCTTTCATTCAGAAAATTTTCGCTTTCTTCTACGCTTAAGAATCCTTCTTCTTCCGCTCCCTTTGCTTTTGCTGCCCAAATTTGATCTTCAAATCGCTCGAAATGCTTATAATCTTCGAGCGACATGATGACCGCAACCGGACGACCTTTCTTCTCGATCGTCACGGGAGCACGCTGTGCCATATCAAGCAGTTGGCCAAACTTGTTTTTGGCCTCTGCTGCTGCTAATTTTTTCATTTACGCTCCCCATCCTGGTTTCTTTGTTCTTTTTGACCATAATGACCATTATAGTCGTCATAGCCAAAATAGCAAGCATTTTGATTCCTGCACTCACTAAGTACAAATTTTTATCAAAAAAACTTGCGAGCACGCGCGTAATGGTGTATCATTACAACATTACATTGAAAACGACAAACAAATTTATTGTAGGAGAATATCATGTTATCTATTATTAAAAAAATTATTGCTTGTTTAGCGCTTACATCTTTATTAATGAATGCATATGCAAAAAACATTTCTTATCCGCCTGTCACCGTTGGTATTTTAGTTCCTATGGAACATAGAGCTATGGATGAAATTGTTGCGGGATTCAAAGAAACATTAACACAACGTTATCCTGGAAAAATAACATTTTTAGTAAAAAACGCTGAGGGTGATATCAACTTACAGCGTTCAATTTTGCAAAGTTTCAAACAAAAAAGTATTGACCTTTATGCGCCCATCGGGACACAGACCACACAAATGACGTTAGCGCTAATAACCTCAAAACCCGTTGTTGGAATTGCAGCGGAATACTCGCAAAAAAACGATCATCAAAGAAAGCGAAACTTCACGCTTGTTGATGACTCACTGTCGGTAACGAAACAAATGCAATTTATTCATTCTGCATTACCCAATATTACCGAAATTACTTTGGTACATAGCCCCTCAGATAAAATTTTGCCTGAAGTGAAAGAAGCTGTTCATGCCGGCAAAACGTATGGAATACGCGTTCAATCACTGATGGTTCAGCAATTATCTGATCTTTATACGATTAGCCAGCACATTCCTCAAAAAAGCCAAGCTATTTTTATCTTAAAAGATATTTTGGTAGCAAGCGGCATACAAACTTTAATCAATCAAGCAAACAAATTACATATTCCAGTCATTACTTCAGATGATGGCACCGTACAAAATGGCGCAGCTTTTGCTGTGGGTGTTTCTGAACATCAAATTGGAACAGAAGGCGGAAAATTAGCAGCAGAAATATTGAAAGGAAAAGATGCCGGTCAAGTTCCTTTTAAGACACTCGATCACCTGTTAGTTTTTCTAAACAAAAATGCTGCCAAACAACAAGGGTTAAATATTACTGACATTCAGGCCGCAGCAAAGAAGGCAAATTATACAACAATAGCTACAGACGAATTAGAGAAAAAATAATGGCAACTTTAATGACCGCATTACTTCAAACGCTATTTTTTATCCCGCTGACAATAGGTGTTTATCTCAGTTACCGCATTTTAGCGGTAACTGATTTAACGGTTGATGCTACCTTTGTTTTGGGGGCTGCGGTTTTTGCTCGACTTATCACTCTTGGATTTAATCAACCAACAAGCATCATCGTTGCTATTGTGGCGGGCGCTTTAATCGGCCTCTTGGTTGCAATCATGCAACATGTCGTGAAAATCAATTCTCTCATCGCAAGTATTTTGGCTGTGTTTATGCTGTATAGCATCAACTTTCAGATTATGCAAAAACCCAACATAAGTTTGCTAGATACCCATACTACTCTTGGACAATTACAAATTGCCAATAATACTATGTTGCTAATTATTATGTTGAGCATTATCGCAGTGCTTATATTGATGCTCTGCATTTTTTTATATAGTCGCGCAGGTCTTCTATTAAGAGCCTATGGCAGCAATATAAAGCTATTAAGAAGTATTGGAAAATCTCCGCTGTTATTTTTGATTATTGGCTTATCACTTAGCAACGCATTAGCTGCATTTTGTGGCGTTATCAACGCGCAAATAAATGGTTATGCTGACTTGAATATGGGAATGGGCATGGCGTTAACGGCCATTGGATCAGTTGTGATAGGGCAACACTTGATGCAAAAATTATTTTACAAAAAAAACAAGTTTAATCCCTTCATTGATTGCTTAAGCTGTTTTTTAGGAACTTACTTGTATTTTACTCTTGTTAATTATTTTCTTCTTATCGGCATCAATCCCGTTAATTTAAAATTAGTGTTGGGCTTGGTTCTTATTCTCTTCTTAGGCACAGCAAAATATTCCAGACATAGGGAATTATATGAACAACACGATTCTTAAATTAAACCAGGTAAGCTTTAAAATACCCTTTAGAAATCAACCGATTGTTGATGGGGCATCCTTTGCTATTCAAACAGGCGACTTTGTAGTGCTAGTAGGCAGCAATGGCTCCGGGAAAAGTTCGCTTATTAAATTAATCAATCGAACTTATCCTGTTACGACCGGTAACATAATGTTACAGGAGAAATCATTATTTAAATATAACAATAAGTTTTTTTCAAAAGAGGTCATCACTATGACTCAAAATGTGAATGATAGTCTATTCACTGATATGAGTATCCTTGAAAATATGATTTTACTCGAGATGAGATCAAAATCTTTTTTTGATTTCAAAGGTCACAAGGCGCGCGCGCTCGATATTAAAAAATATCTGATGGGCTTTAATCAAAAATTAGCCGAAAATTTATCCGTTTCTGTTGGTAATTTATCTGGTGGAGAAAAACAGATATTGGTTTTAGCTATGGGTCTTCGTTATTCCCCCAAATTAATTTTGTTAGATGAGCACACCAGCGCGCTGGATCCAAAAACATCTGAATTAATTATGGAAAAAACTTATCAAGCTATTTTTGAGCGCGGTATAACTTGTGTCATGACTACACATAATTTAGATTATGCGCTTCGATTTGGAAACCGATTATTAGCAATTCGCGAAGGAAAAATTATTCATGATTATGATCATCGACAAAAGCAATCGTTAACGCGCGCTGAACTATTAAAGAATTGTTACTAAATCTGCTATCTATCCCCGCTTTTCTCTGCCGCCAACTCAAAAAACATAAGAATCCAAATTGACAACACGGCGGCCAAATAGCCAGAAAGAAATGGGAATATCGATAATTTATAAAGTTTAATGACCAAAATAATTAAAATAAAACTAACCAGGAGTTTGACGAACTCCCCTATGTAAAAATCGATCAAAATTTGAATCGGTGAGCGTTCTTTTCGGCGCAGCATGAATATCAATACAAACAACATCGTTGGAAAAAACCAAACCGTTCCGCCAAGCAACGCTGAAACGGCCGCTTGCGGATAAGAAAATATTATCCACAACCCTGAAATGATCCCGACAATGATCAATTGGATGACCAAGGCGCGATACCCGCAAGCCCGAGCAAAATGTTCATACGCTGATTTAATCATAGACAAACAGTTTAATCGAAATTGAGCAAAAGACAAGCATCGTAAATAGCTCGTAACTTTATTTTTCCTGATGGGTGTCGTCGAAATGACAACGGCGAACAGACTGGTCTCAGCTCAGAGGGTTTAAAAATGAAATATTAACAGCAAGATGGTATAATTTTAAAAAACGCAGTTGCATCGCGTTTACTGGCACAGCATTTTAAGGAGAGGAAAATGCGCTTATCTCGTTTGTTTTTTTACACCATTCTTTTTGGTACGCTCGGATATTTCAGCTATCACGCTTATCAAACAGTCATGCGCGGCGGGGACGTCATCAACACGAAACGCAAGCTTGACTATGAAGAACTACTGTCATCAAATGCTAAGATGAAAAAAAATACGGACTTTTATGTCATCCCAAAAGAAAAACGGTTGCTTAAGCAATAAAAAAATTTTTGAGTTAACTCCGCCGAATCATCACCAACAGCATCTTAAACTGTTTTTCGGCTTTTAATGCATGTGGCTTGTCGGCCGGCATAATCAGTGATTCGCCTGATTTAACTGTATGCGGTTTTCCACTAATTATAATCTGCGCTTCCCCATCAATGACTTGAACCAACACGTCAAACGGTGCTGAATGTTCGCTAATCCCCTGCCCCGCATCGATTGCAAATAACGTAATCGTTCCTTTTTCTGTTTTAAGAATCTCTTTACTCACAATAGATCCAGA
Organism: Pseudomonadota bacterium; assembly: GCA_038043025.1. Taxonomy (GTDB): domain Bacteria; phylum Pseudomonadota; class Gammaproteobacteria; order UBA12402; family UBA12402; genus O2-02-FULL-42-9. The sequence goes on from JBBTCW010000048.1 coordinate 13,509, forward strand.
TTGATAACCAATCAAATTATTAAATTTAAATACACCTTCTACTGATTTGTCCATTGTATTCTCCTATGACATTTATAAAAACAGTTAATTAATATGCGACATAATGCCTTCAAATTCTTCGAGACTATTATATGGAATGATGAGTTTGCCCTTCCCTTTTGGATTGTGCAAAATCGTGACCGTTGCGCCAAGCTTGTCGGATAATTCGTTTTGCAAATTCAACACATCAGGATCCGCTGGACGTATCGCCTTTTTGATGACCGTTCCATTTAAAATGCGTCTCACTAAAATTTCTGTTTCACGCACCGATAATTCACGCTCAACAACTGTTCTGGCCGCTTGACTTTGACGTTCACCTTCTAATGCTAATAATGTGCGTGCGTGACCCATTTCTAAATCGCCGCGCTCTAACATTGTTTTAACATCAAGGTTTAAATTTAACAAACGTAATAAATTTGTCACGGTCGCGCGTGACTTGCCAACCGTGCGAGCTAAATCTTCGTGACGCAAACCACATTCATCCAACAACCGTTTTAACGCGTGCGCTTTTTCCATCGGATTCAAATCTTCGCGCTGAATATTTTCAATCAACGCCATCGCCATGGCCGTTTCGTCGGACAACTCTCTGATGATCACCGGAACTTCTAAATATTCGGCTAATTGCGCTGCGCGCCATCGTCGTTCGCCAGCAATAATTTCATATTTATTTTCACCTACTTGACGCACGAGAATCGGTTGAATGATGCCTTGCGCGCGAATGGATTCCGCTAATTCTTCCAACGCTTCTGCCGCCATATCTTGTCGCGGCTGAAATTGTCCGCGCTGTAAATATTCAACAGGCAGCTTGCGTAAACCATCTGTGGAGACGCCCTCTTTCACTGTTTCAGTTAACGTTGTCGTCGCCAATATGGATTCGCTCAATGTGCCACCGAGCAACGAATCCAAATCTCGGCCTAATCCACGTTTTTTTATCATATAGTTACCCTAATTAATGTCTCATCCTTCTATGTCATCCCGCGGCGAAGACCGCGGGATCCAGTCTTTGTCATCCCGCGGCGAAGACCGCGGGATCCAGGAAATTTATATTAAAGATTATAATAACGGAGTACCGTTATTATAATCACTGGATACCGGCTTTCGCCGGTATGACGAAAGTCTGGATGCCGCGATCAAGTCGCGGCATGACAAGCAACCGTCTGCCGTCTTAAAATTTCACCCGCCAGCGCTAAATAGGCAATGGCACCTTGTGATTGTGCATCATACATGAGTGCTGATTGACCAAAACTCGGCGCTTCAGCTAACCGCACATTGCGCGGAATAACCGTACGATAAACTTTATCACCAAAATGTTGCAACAACTGTTCGGACACATCCACCGACAAACGATTGCGCCCATCGTACATGGTTCGCAAAATGCCTTCGATAACTAGCCCAGGATTAATCGATTCCTTAATCTGTTCAATCGTTCGCATTAAACCAGACAACCCTTCCAATGCATAATATTCACATTGCATCGGAATCAGTATTGAATGCGCGGCCACAAAACCATTTAACGTCAACACATTTAACGACGGCGCGCAATCTAAAATGATAAAATCATATTCGCCGGTGAGCGGACGCAAAATATTGCGTAATCGATTTTCGCGATCCGGCATAGTTAATAATTTAATTTCTGCAACCGTTAAGTCGCTGTTCGCCGGCAAAATATCATAACCAACGGGCGACGCGATGCGTACTTCAACAAAAGGCTTCTGCCCCATCAATAAATCATTGAGTGAACGCGATAATTTATTTTTATCCACGCCACTGCCCATCGTCGCGTTACCTTGGGGATCCAAATCGACCAACATAACTTTGCGTTTCGTTGCAACCAACGAAGCAGCTAAATTCACTGCGGTGGTTGTTTTGCCTACCCCGCCTTTGCGATTGCCAATTGCAATGATTCTGCCCACGTTTACATCCTTTTTATTGCCACTACATGTCGCTCTGCGTTGAGTCCAGACACTTTGAGCGGAATTACTTTGTCTACCAGAAAGTTTTTGTTGATCATTTTCAGATCATCAGATGGATCGGTTCCTTTCATGGCCAAAAACAACCCGTCCTCACAACATAAATGCCGCGTGGTCGAAAGCATATCAGGAATTGACGCAAATGCACGCGTCACAACCGTGTCAAAACAATGTTCTGGGTGATAGTTTTCTGCACGTTCATGGATAATTTCGATGTTTTCTAAGCAAAGTTCTAGCAAAATTTGATTTAGAAACCGGGTTTTTTTACCGTTACTGTCTAGTAGAGTAAATTGCCGGTCTGGAAAAATTATAGCCAAAGGCACGCCAGGCAATCCAGCGCCGGTGCCCACATCAATAATGCGTCGGCCGTCCAAATAGGGCGCAATACTTAAACTATCGAGGATATGTTTAATGACCATTGCATGAGGATCGGTGATTGCCGTTAAATTATAGGCCTTATTCCATTTCATCATGAGCTGCAAATAGTGCGCCAACTTCTCACGCTGATTCAGTGATAAAGATGATCCTAGATATTTTTCCAGCAATGGCATAAAGTGTTTCATCTGATTATTTTACTGTGCTTTAGCAAGCACTCAAAGAACTAAAATGGCTATTTCCCCGCGGCTTGTTGCATGGGTTTATACATAAGTAGGCTTAAAAATTAATCAATTTTTGTGTAGACTT
>JBBTCW010000049.1:0-17111 GCA_038043025.1 Pseudomonadota bacterium
GATTGTCCAGCCTGGCCATCCATGGCCAGTCGTTCGCGCGACTGCGACATGCCACCGGCATGTCGGTTCGCGCTACACACTCATGCGAACAAGTCGGTCTCAGCTCAGAGGACGCGAAACTTCGTTTCGCTTACCTCTGAGCTGAGTATTTATTCTATACCTCTCAATGTTTCAATCGGTAGCAGTTTAGAGGCTTTATATGCAGGATAAAATCCAAAGAAGATGCCGGTTAATACAGAGACTATAAAGCCGAGTAAAATCGGTTGGTAAAATATCATGAAGAGCCAGCCTTCATACAAAGCAATGGCAAACGAAATCGTCAGGCCTAATAAAACACCGGCAATGCCGCCAAAAAACGATAATACAATGGCTTCAATCAAAAACATTTTTTGAATATCTTTTTTCTGTGCGCCCACGGCTAAACGAATACCAATTTCTTGTCGTCTTTCTGCAACGGAAACGAGCATGATGTTCATAATACCAATGCCGCCCACCAGCAATGAAATGCCGCCGATAAAGCCTAAAAACGCCGTCAAAATTTGTTGTTGCGATGTCATGCTCGCTAAAATCTGTGCGGCGCTTTGAAAATATAAACTTTTCCCCGGAATATTTTTGTTAAAATAATTTGTAATGTCTTGCTCAAGCGTTGTAATGTTGACATCTTCGTTTAGTTTTAAAATGACATTATAAATTTGCGCATAGGATGAAATGATGTAAGCCGTATTGATGGGTATAAAGATGGATTGATTTAAATCGGCATAGATAAATGAATTTTCTGTCCAATCATTCAAAATGCCAATGATCGTAAAAATAGAATTTCCAATGCTGATCTGTTTCCCTATGGGATCTAATGAATATTTTTTTAACTCAGCATATATTTTTTGTCCAATGACACAGTAATAATTGTTTTTATCCAAAAGAGAAACAAAGCGCCCTTCTTTTATTGTGAGTTTCATAATAGTTTGTAGCGCTTCCGTGACGCCCAGGATGGTGCCCGACACGGGGTATCCTTGAAACTTTATAGATTGATAGAGGCTAATATAAGGGGCAACGCTTGTGATATCTGAGGAGGCCGTTTGCATATTTATCGCCTTTCGTACCGTCACTGGAGAGCTGACGACCGCGCTGCTTAAATTGTTACTATCAGAATCATCACTTTTGCTGGCCGTATTAATGGTGATTGACATGAGATCAGTGCCGAGCGCTTTAAATTGTTGCAACGCTTGATAAGAGGCGAGTTGTCCGCCTGATATCATGGCGACAACCGATGCTGTGCCGACCAAAATGCCGAGCGCGGCCAACATCGATCGTAATTTTGTCGAATTTAAGTTTGTTATAGCTGTGCGAAAATGCATACTTATGTTCATGCTTTTCGCTCCTCATCGCGCACATCGTTAACAACCTTGCCATCTTTTACGGTGATCGTACGCCGGCATTGCAGGGCGATTTTTATATCATGCGTGACCATGACAATAGTTTTCTTTTCTTCTTCATAGAGTTTTATAAAAACATCGATAATTTCTTTTGATGTTTTCGAATCTAGCGCCCCGGTGGGCTCGTCGGCAAAAATAATATCGGGGTTTCCAACCAATGCGCGTGCAATAGCAACACGCTGTTGCTGGCCGCCCGACATTTGATTGGGACGTTGATATTGAAATTTTGTCATATTGAGTTTGTCTAACATTTGTAATGCGCGTTCTTTCGATTCTTTAAAGCTGACGCCTCGATATAATAAGGGCAACATGACATTATGTATTGCATCAAATCGTGGCAGCAAGAAGAATGCCTGAAAAGCGAAACCCATTTTTAAATTTCTTAATGAAGAAAGTTCGTCGTCACTTAATTTAGCGACTTCTTTCCCGTTTAACAAATATGATCCCGAGGTGGGCTTATCCAGCAAACCCAGCGTGTGTAGCATCGTCGATTTGCCTGAGCCGGATTCGCCAATAATTGCAACGAGTTCATGTTCATTAATCGTCAAATTAACGTGATTTAATGCGAATAAAGTTGTTTCGCCAGTGATATATGTTTTGGTAATATCATGTAGTTGAATCAGGGGCAACAATTTGATCTCCTACGGCTAATCCGGATGTAATGGCGACTGAGGTTGCATCGGTTGAACCGGTTGTTACCTCGACCTGTGTTTGTTTTTTGCTGGAATTGATTTTGGTGACGTAGTATTTTCCATTGGTTGTAGTAATTGCGTTAATCGGCACCATGAGTTGAGGAGATCCTGTAACAGTAACAGCCACGGTTGCGGTCATGCCCACGCGAATGGTTTGCAAATCATTTGCGGTTAAATTGGACACCACCACTGTTGCTTCGAATTCTGGATTATCATTGCTGCTGGATGCTTGTGCGGCAACCGTAGAAATTATGCCCTTGAGCGTAATATTTGGGAATGCTGCGCCGGTGATAGTCGCTGTTTGCCCTTTTTTAATATTGTTAACATTGATTTGATCGATTTTAATAGTGAGACTGGCGCTGGTTAAATTGCCAATGTTTAATAATACTTGATCTTGTTTGACCGATGAGCCGGCAGTGATGGGTTGGCTGCGATCGGATGATGATGTACTGGCAAATAACGCGACGCCATCTTGCGGACTGTATATTTTTAAAAATTGCGTGCCTTTAGTCAAGTTAAAGGCTGCTTGAACGTCATCTAAATTATCAAGCGATAAGTTTAATATGTTGGCCGTGTCATAATTTAATCGTGTGAGCGCTGCACCTGCTTGTAGCATAGCCAAGTGATTAAAATAATGCGTGGATTTCGCGCTTTCATAATCATTGCGTGAAATTACGCCCTGTCGATAGAGTAATTCGTCGCTTTCGGCTGTGTCCTGACTGGTTTTCTCCTGCGACTTGGCTTGCAGATAAGCGGTCAATGCCGTTTGAAAATTAGTTTGCGAGGCCGCAGAACTGAGCGATAGAAGCAACTGTCCTTTCGTGATCGTATCGCCATAGTTAAAATTCATGGATTGCACGCTGCCATCGGAGGGCGCGGTGATTGGCACGACCGAAAGCGCCTGAATAGTGCCATTGTAGTACATGGTTTGGGTGGGGGTCGTGAATTGTACGGTAATGACTTGAGTCGCACTGGATGCGGCAGTTGTTGTATCCCTGTTTTTATAAAAATAATATCCCGAGCCACCCCATAGAATAATTAAAATGATTATGGCAAGGAATAGATATGTGCGTCGATGTTTTATCATGGTTAAATCCTTAATGCTAGTCCCCATCTTTCTAATGATACGCCAGTTTGATAATTGAAGTCGACTAAGCTGGTAATATAAGCAATGATACCATTGGACAGCGTTTGCTGATCGGTGACAAGACTGTTTTGTTCTGTCAGCAATTGGAAACTGGATATTAAGCCTGCTGCGTATTTTATGTTAGATACATCGACTGTTTTTTGTTGCAAGGCCAATGTTTGTCGCGCATATTGTAATTGCTTTTGACTACTGATTAAGTTATTGCGACTGTTAATGATATTGCTTTCAGTTTCGATTTTTTGTTGCGCGAGTGCTATCATTGCTTGATCCAGCGATATTTTAGCGCTCAGCAAAGCGGATTTAGAGGACATGTCATCAATCGGAATGGTTAAAGCCAATCCGATTGATTCGTTGTGGTTGCGTCCATTTAATATGCTTTCCAAGCCTTGATCGCGTGAGTCTATGCTGGATCCACCCCCGCGTGCCAATGTTGTTGTCATATTCAATTGCCATCGCCGATTATCTCTTGCGACGAGTAAAGCACGTTGCAATGATTTTAATGCAATCGTTTGTGTGTGATAGCTGAGATTGGACGCCAGCGCGAGTGTTTGAGCGTTTTGTTGCGAGGGTAATGCTTGATTGCCCGTGAGTTGTGTGATGATGCTGTCATAATCAATTTTAGTGGGTAAACCGATGTCTGCGTCATTGGGTAGCCCCAGGTCGTTAAATAAAGTGTTTTTACTGGTGCTTAATGTGTTTATATCGCTCTGCAATGTTGTTTTTTGGCTGGATATAGAGGTTTGCGCTTGAATAATATCTTGTGCCGGTGACTGTCCAGCGTTAATTAAAGCGCGTGTGTTTTTCTCAGTGATTTCATAATTCTTTAGAGCGACGTTATCGATATTGATGGCTTCTTGATTTTTGATGACGGTTAAATAATCCGTAATGACCCTATTCACTTTTTGTACGATGGTGTCTTTCATGCTTAGGATATTAGATGTTTCGTTATCGAGCGCATTATTCAGTGCCTGTTGAACCACTTCTCGGCCAAACCCTTTTATTAGCGGTTGCAGCACGGTCAACGTGAGCGTGGGATTATAAGTACCATGAAAAGTGGCGGGGTTTGCACTGGCTAATGTAAATTGCGTGCCGTAGCTGTTTTCAATCGAGACGGTTGGAGAGGCGCTATAAGTTAAACCATGGGCACCCCATTGCTCATTTGTTTTTGTCCAGGTATGAGTGGCTGCACCAGTTAGGGAATATTTTAAGTGAAATTCATTTTTTGCAACGAGGAGCGCGTATTTTTGCGTGACTCGATTGAGCTCAGTTGATTGCAAATCGGGATTATCTCGGAGTGTCAATAAAATGGCATCTTGTAATGAGAGAGTGTTGTTACTTGCGGTGTTTTTTTTGGCATAACCGAAGAATGGGGGTGTGATGACCAATATCCCTATCATCATAACTGTTAAGCATAACATTTTCTTCACTGGCAACCGATAACATCCTTATTGATATCCAATTAATAGTATAGCGTACCATGCAAGAATTGCTCGCATGTAAGGCGCGGTAAATACTTTAAAATGGGCAATAAATAAACAATTTTAGATGGTTTTGTTAAAAAAATGACCGGCGTCGGATGAATGCGTTATTCCGGATTTTCTAAGTTAAACTCTTCGCTCTTGTCATTGTACGCAAACAGTTCTGCATACCGCCCCCATTGTGTAATGATGCCGAGGACGCGTTCGATTTCAGAATCACTGAGTGATTTTTCAAGTTTTTCCGCGATATATTTTTTGGCCATGCGATGGTCTTCACTTTTATTGAGTGCATCATAGATATATTTAGCCAAGGGCACATTGGCCAATAAATATTTCGCAAATATTTTTTTTCGGGTTAACATGTCGGCGCTAGCAAAGTGTTTTCCGGCGGTCGTGAGTTTAATATCACCCCCGGCTTCTTCAGCAAATTCCAGAATGTCCAATACCTCGGTTAATGGGAGTAAGTCATCGATGTTCAATGATAATTCATCGGCAATATGTGGCAGGTCGATGGGTTTATCCGGGAATTCTTCGGCTAATATTTCCATGAGTCCTGCGAGTTCTGAAATATTTGCGTCCGGCAAGCGATAGCCAAAATCGATTTCTTCTTCTTGTGGTAGAGGCACTTTTTCAGTTGTCATCAGCATATAAACTTGGTCAACTAGTTTTCGAAATTCTGGGCTTTGTTCATCGCGAGGATGTGGTAAATTAATATTTAAAATCCCGCGAATGGTTGCGGGATTGCTGTCGAATACAATGGCGCGATCGGCTAAAAACATCGCTTCTTCGATGTTATGTGTGACGAGTACAATGCTGTTTTTTCTTTGAGGATTTTTCAGCCAAAGATCTAAAATATCGTTGCGTAAGTTGTCGGCGGTTAAGACATCTAATGAAGAAAAGGGTTCATCCATCAATAATACATCGGGTTCGACAACGAGTGCGCGCGCAATGCCGACGCGTTGACGCATGCCGCCGGATAATTCTTTGGGGAACGCCGATTCAAATCCATCAAGCCCAATCATGTCAATGGCTTTTAACGCACGCCCGCGACGTTCCTTTTTTGGAGTGCCGAGGGCTTCTAATCCCAATTCTACGTTTTGTAAAACGGTCAGCCATGGCATTAACGCAAAATGTTGAAATACCATTGTGATGCCGGGCGCAGGTTGCGTAATGGTTTTGCCTTTAAAACGGACTTGGCCACTGTTAGCTTGAATTAATCCGGCGATGACACGTAACAATGTCGATTTGCCACAACCTGATCGACCGAGCAACGCAATAATTTCGCCTTCGCGCACATCAAAGCTGATATTATCTAACACCAATAGTTCTTGATCGCCTTCTTTGTTGAAGATTTTTTTGATATGTTGTAATTCGATGAGTGCGTTCATGTCGTCTTTCTCTTTGTCATTTGAACGTCGCCATTTTTTTTCCTGTCATTTCGACGACCGAAGGGAGGAGAAATCTCATCAATTACACTTCGATTCACGAGATTTCTCCTCCTCCGCTCGCGCGGAGCTGTCGAAGCTCAGGGGGTACAGATATGTCTCTGCTCAGAGGACGCAAAACGTTCATCTGATCCTAAACAATCTGTTTTCTTCCTCGCTCATTCCATTCTTCCAATGAATACCAGCTTACCTCTGAGCTGAGGATGGTAATATATGGCCATCCATGGCCAGTCGGTTCGCGCTCACCCTCTGAGCTGAGGATAATATATTGTCAATTTATCTGAAACCTTTTTTCCGCTAAATTATATAATGGCTGCCAAATTAATCGATTAAAGATTAACACATATACGCACATCATGCTAATACCAAGTGCGATGCGCGGAAAATCGCCTAATGCGGTAAATTGCTTAATGTATGCGCCTAAACCATCCGCAACGAGGGTATGGTTGCCCCAACTAACGACTTCGGCAACGATGCTGGCATTCCATGCGCCTCCGGCGGCCGTAATAGCGCCGGTAATAAAATAGGGGAAAATTCCTGGCAGAATAAAACGTTTCCACCAAAGCCATTTTTTAAGACCCAAGTTTTGTGACACCATGACCAAATCTTTTGGTAACGCCGTCGTGCCGGCGATCACGTTAAATAAAATATACCACTGCGTACCCAATATCATGAGCGGCGTTGTCCAAATGTTTACGTTGAGATGGTATTTTAAAATGACGATGACCACGATGGGGAAAAATAAATTTGCCGGAAATGCTGCGAAAAATTGTGCAATCGGTTGCGCGATATGTGTGGCGCGTGGACGCAGGCCAATCCAAACACCAATGGGTACCCAGACGGCTGATGCCAAAGCAATTAAGATGATGACGCGCGCGCTTGTGTATACGCCCAGTAACAAGATATGCAAGATTTCATGCGTTGAAATCACATGAAAAATAAAACGCATCAAAAAATAAATTAAGATAATGCTCGAAGTCGCGATGGTGATATACCATGTATAAATCAAAATCGTGGCGGAGCGATTCATCATGGGTTGCGTATGCTCAAATTTTTTTACTCGCCGTGTTATTTTAAAATTGACAACGGCGTCGCAGAAGGCGTTAAACCAAGCACCAACGACATTTTGTAACCAATGCGTTTTAACTAATAAGCGAACGAGCAATGGTTTTGCTGTTTTTTCACTCGCCGTTGATTCCACTTTAAATTTTTCACTCCAGCTTAACAGCGGACGAAACAAAAGTTGATCATATAATAAAATAACGATTAACATGGCGGTGATGGCATAGCCGACGGCCAAGATATTGGAATTTAAAATAGCTGCACCGATATAGGAGCCAATGCCGGGCAATAAGATGCTTTGTTTATTGACGGTCAGCGCCTCGGATGCCACCAAAAAAAACCAGCTCGCGGACATCGACATCATGCTGTTCCACATAAGACTTGGCATGGCAAAGGGTACTTCAAGGCGCCAAAAACGCTGCCAAGCAGACAGTTGAAACATAGCCGATGCTTCGCGCAAATCATAGGGAATCGTTTTAATGCTTTGATAAAAGCCTAAACACATATTCCACGCTTGCGCGGTAAAGATCATAAAGATGGATGCCCATTCGGGCCCCCACAGACTGTTTGGGAAGAGATAAATGAAGATAACGATAGTAATTGATAAATACCCGAGCACGGGAATTGATTGCAAAATATCGATAAGTGGGATCGCGATGCGTTCAATATGCTTGTTTTTCGCGGCTGCGCTGCCGACTACAAAAGTAAAAGCCAAGGATAGAAACAATCCTGTGAGTATGCGAAAAATTGAGCGTAATGCATAACGGGGTAAATATTTTGGATTCAACGAAATCGACAACGCTTCGCCCAGATGATAGGGTGTTGATATTTGTGACGCTGCCCACGCGAGCAAGATGATCACAGACAGCACCAACAGCAATGCAATAACATCCCAAAAGTTGGGTTGCCAGGCGTTAAATTGGTAGTTGTGCCAGATGCGCAGTTTCATGGGTATGACCTTTTTTTAAATACTGCAAGCTTTTTAATCAGTTACCACATATTCGCATGCACGCGATCGGTTTTGTAACGATCGACTGGAACTTGCTTGACATCAGTATAGCCGATAGCGATGACGGCAAAGGGAATAATATTTTTGGGGATTTGAAAGATCGCATGGATATTTTTTTCATGCTCTTTGCGTGGATGCACACCGCACCAGACAGCGCCCAACTCAAGAGCTCTAGCGGTCAGCAAAATATTTTGAGTGGCGGCGGACAAATCTTGTATCCAGAAATCTTTACCGATTTTTGTCTGTAAGTCGGGATCGGCGCAGGGAATAATCGCGAGAGGTGCTTGCGTGCACATTTTTGCACAAGGGTGCATCTCAGCAATTTTATCTAAAAGTGCTCGATCTTTTACAACGATGAAATGCCACGGTTGTTGATTACAAGCCGATGGCGCGCTCATGCCGGCGTTGAGTAGTGTTTGAATCGTCTCATCTGAAATCGGTTCATTACTAAAGCGACGGGTTGAGCGCCGCGTTAAAATTGTTTCTAAGGCATCCATGATAAGCTCCATTATTTTCTGTCATTATGAATAGTTACCAGTGCGTAGTATAAACCAACTTTCCATTTAATTGAAGAATTTTACAATTCGTTCCTGGTGTTGTTGTTGCTTCATCTGCGGCATCAAAAACAAACACAGTAAAAACGATGCCAACGAAAACAGCCACAATATTGCAAAAACCATTTTAAACCCAAAATGGTGTAATGCGAAGGCGCTGATCAAAGACGCAGTGCCGATAGCAATAAAGTAAAAGCCATTCCAGATTCCCCAATAAAGCGCTGATTTTTCTTTGGGAATATAGCGATGATATAGCGAAAATATCGCTGGCGATTGAAAGGCGCAGGTAATGCCCAATAATGCCTGCAAAATATATAATTGCCACGCATGGTGTACGAAAAAATAACCCAGATAGATAATCGATAATAATGCGGAGGTAACGATCATCATATTTTCTTCATTTTTTAGGCGATGCTCCATATAACCCGCGAAGACAATACAAAGTCCAATGACGATTGAAAATGTGCTGACAGCGATGCCTGCGGTGCGCACATCACCGCCGATATATTGAGCGTAACTGCTCCACAGAGGACGCAAAAATTCAGCGGCAACAATGATGGTCACGTTGATGGCGATGAGGGAAAGAGCAAAAAAATGGATGTTTTCTTTACGCATGGATAACTACCTTTTATTGCAAAAGGCTATAGTAATCCAATTTGAAGCTGACAACCAGTAAAAATTCAGTATTTTGTACGGAAGAATCAATCGGATTGCTTGATTAAACTGTTCCTGTTTTTCAAGGTTTTATAACAATTCTAATAAGCGATCTTAAAATACAAATGGAAATTTTTATTTTTTAACGAGGAGTATATTATGAATAAAGCAAACAAGATTGAATTAGATAAGTTAGGTCGAGTGATTATTCACGACAAGGCAATTTTGGACACTATCGGTGGCGCGACGGGATTGGGTGGAGTCATGCCAGCGTTTGATACCAATTGTGGACACTGTGGTGCAAGCATGCTGCCGCCATTCGCTGATACCAATTGCCCTTGTTATAATTAATGAAACATGAGGCTGCTTCGCGCAGCCTCATTTAATTTATTTACGGGAGATGAAAATGAATAAAAGCATATTAGGCGTATCTACATTGTTATTCATCGCAATGACGAGTTATGCGCATGGCAATGCACGACATAATTCGCATGGTAAAATTTATTATGGCAAACAAACAGTTTCTTCGATAGATTTTGCAGGTAGAGTGACGATGGACGGTACGACGGTGACGGGTGATACACATATTGCAGGCCAATTGGTTGCAAACGATGCGCATTTAAATACATTGAATATAGATGGTTCTGCCAAGTTAACGCAGAGTGATGTCAAAGGGAAATCTTCAATTCAAGGTTCTTTAAAGCCAAATCATTCTAGTTTTGGTGATGATCTATCGGTGACAACGGATAATTTGATATTAACAAGCACACAAACAAAAAACATTGTCATCAATCAATCCGATGCGCGTTGTACAAAAAATCAATCGGTGTCTTTACAAAAGAGCTCAGAAGTAAATGGCAACATTACTTTTAAATGTGATCATGGTACGGTTTATGTTTCCAAAGACTCGAAGCTTGATGGCCGCGTGATTGGAGGGAACGTGGTTTCTTCAGTGGTTTCTTCATAAGTTGATCTTAGCTCAGAGGTAAGCTTCACCTCTATCGTCATTCCGGAATTGTTGCGCCGTTGCGCAACAATGTCCGGAATCCAGAGAATCGAAGTGCGCAACTAAAGCGTTCCCTGGATCCCGGATAAATGCTTCGCATTTTCCGGGATGACGGCTCTTTTTTACGTCATTTCGACGACTCCCGCACCTAACGCCCCCTCATTTTGTGCTATAAACTCATATCACAAATAGCGCGTAGGTTGGGCTGAGCGCATGCGAAGCCCAACGCTATTCAGCCGCGATAAAATGAAATAAAAGTTATTCCCGATACCTTTCAATCAACCCATTCGTTGATGCATCGTATTCCAATTTAGTCGTTGATGTTAAATCCGGCGTGATTCGATTCGCCAGCTGTTTGCCGAGTTCGACGCCCCATTGGTCGAATGAATTGATATTCCAAATCGCTCCTTGGACAAAAACTTTATGTTCGTACAATGCGATCAATGCGCCTAATGCTTTTGGCGTGAGTTTGTCGATCATTAAAGTATTGGATGGGCGATTACCGGGCATGACTTTATGTGGCGCGAGTTTTTTGGCGCGTTCTTTATTCATGCCCGCTTGAGTTAATTCATGATAGACTTCTTCTTCGGTTTTACCTTGCATGAGCGCGCGCGATTGCGCTAAACAATTGGCAAACAATAAGTCGTGGTGTTTGCCCACTGGATTTAAACTTTTTCGCGGAATAATAAAGTCAATCGGTGTAACGGTCGTGCCTTGATGCAACAATTGATGAAAGGCATGTTGACCATCGGTGCCAATGCCGCCCCACAACAGGGGGCCGGTGTCTTCTGTAACGGGTGTGCCATCGAGTTGCATCGATTTCCCATTGCTTTCCATATCGAGCTGCTGCAAATAGGCGGGCAAAAATTGCAAATATTGATCGTAAGGTAACACGGTATATGTTGACCACTGAAAGAAATTGCGATACCAGATGCCGATTAACGCTAGAATAACAGGCATATTTTGAGTCAAAGGCGCCGTGCGAAAATGTTCATCCATTTCATAAGCACCGCTTAGAAATTCTTCAAATTTATCCATGCCTATGAAGAGCGCAACTGATAATCCAATGGAAGACCAAACGGAGTAACGTCCGCCGACCCAATCCCAAAATTCAAACATATTGTCTGGGTTGATGCCGAATGCTTTTACTTTTTCGGTGTTCGTTGAAAGCGCGACAAAATGTTTTTCAATTGCTTTTTGATCTTGTAGTTTGTTGAGCAACCAGTCTCTTGCGGACTCTGCATTGGTCAATGTTTCAAGCGTTGTAAATGTTTTTGAAGCGACGATAAATAAAGTGGTTTCGGGATTTAAATGTTTCAACGTTTCAACAACGGCGGTGCCGTCGATGTTTGAAATAAAATGCATTTGTAACTTGTTAGCGCCATAAGCAGAGAGTGCATGACAGACCATCTTAGGGCCTAAGTCCGAGCCGCCAATACCAATGTTGACAATATCAGTGATGGGTTTGTCAGTAAATCCGCGCCAGTCGCCGGCGCGCACTTTTTTAGTAAAGGCACGAATCTTATCGAGCGTTGCATTGACGGTTGGCATGATGTCAATGCCGTTGACCATGATGGGGCGATTGGAGCGATTGCGTAAGGCGATATGTAAAACGGGACGATTTTCTGTCGTGTTGATCGGCTTGCCGGCAAACATCGCCTGAATTTTGTCTTCGACTTTTTCGCTTTCCGCGAGCCGAACCAGTTGATGCAGTGTATCGGTCGTGATGCGATTTTTAGAGTAATCTAAAAACAAGTCGGCCGCTTCTAATGAGAAATGCTGAAAGCGATCAGGATTTTCTTTAAAGAGATCGCGCAGGTGTAAGTCAGCGATTTGTTTGAAATGCTTGTGTAAATTCTTGCGTGTATCGTTCATGGTTAACCTCGTATTTCCAGTATCAGCTCTGAGCTGGGGAAATCCAGTCATAGCGTGGGTGTAGCGTGGGCTTATTCTATTTTCCCATCCCGAATCTTGATGATGCGTCTCGCGCGTTCGGCAACGCTGTGATCATGTGTGATTATTATAATTGTTTTTCCGGAAGCTGAAAGTGTTTCAAATAATTTTATGACCTCTGCGCCGGATTGTGTGTCTAAATTGCCCGTTGGTTCGTCGGCCAAAACAATGTCGGGCTCGGTGACCAGCGCGCGGGCAATGGCGGCACGTTGTTGTTGTCCACCGGAGAGTTCGCCGGGTTTATGAGCGAAGTGTGTATCTAATCCAAGTTGCGCCAGTATTTCCTTGGCGCGTTTGGTGCGTTGCATGAGACCGACGCCGCGATACACGAGTGGTAGCGATACATTATCGACAATATTTAATTGTGGCACTAAGTTAAAGCTTTGAAATACAAATCCAATTTTTTGATTGCGAACGGTGGCTAATTCATTGCGCGAAAATTTGCTGACTTCTCTATTATCTAACAAATAACTGCCCGCGGTCGGTGTGGATAAACAGCCCAGAATATGCATGAGCGTCGATTTGCCCGAACCCGATGGCCCGAGAATAGCCGCATATTCGCCGGCCTCGATGATTAAATCGATATTTTTTAATGCTTCAAACGCAATTTTGCCCGTGTGATAAGTTTTGTAGATGTTTGTCAGTTCAATTAATTTATTCATAAGACAGCGCCTCAGATGGATCGATGCGTGATGCTTTTAAAGCGGGGAATAATCCCGCTAAAAAACCGACTAAACCTAAAATCATTACGACGCATGCAATGACGAACCCGGATAAAACCGGATGTGGTTTGCCGATCGTATCAAACAAGGGACCATTCATTGGAATGAAATCGATAATATAGATTAAACCGCCCGAGAGCAATAATCCAAAAGCACCGCCGATGGCGGTTGCGATAATCGCTTCTAATACATAATGCATGACGATATGATATGTTTTGGCGCCAATGGCCATACGAATGCCGATGATGCGCGTCGAGCGCTTAACCGATGCATACATCACATTTGCAATGCCAATGCCCGCAACGGCGAGCGTGAGGGAGCCGATGATGCCTAAAAATATTTGCATCCCTAAAAAAAAGGTATCAAAGGTGTTTTGTTGTTTCGCGGATTCTTTAAATTCGATAATGCTGTCGTCATCAGGATTCAAGTTATGATTGAACGCAAGGGTGCGTTGAATTTGATTTTCTAACACCTCTAAATTAGTGTGATCTTTATAAGTGATGGCAATGCTGGGCATGCTCGTTGGATTTTTAATCATTTCATAGGTGGCACTCGGTATCCAAATCGTATTGGCATCTGGCGTGGTTCGTCCCGCAGAAATCTGTGATTTTTCTTGCATGATGCCGATAATTTTAAAGGGAATGCCGCTCATGAAAATTGTTTTGCCGATGGGATCAGTGATTTTTAATTTGAGATCCGTTAAGACTTTGTTGCCCAGAACCACGACACGACTGTATTGTTGTTCATCGATCGGTGAAATAAAACGTCCGGGCGATTGGATATCAATGCTATGAATTTTATTGTAATCAGCGGAAACAGCTAGGATGGGTTGATAATTTGTTTTTGTGCCATAAGTGACTTTGGCTTCCCAAGAATATTGCGGGCTTACATAACGTACATCGGGTAATTTTGAAATGGCTTGTAAATCTTGTTTGTGAAATGATACCGCTGTGTTTTTATGTGAACCGCGAAAAAGTTTTGCAGTTTTTCCCTGCTGCACGATTAATAAATTTTGACCCGTATTGGCAACGGCTTTTGCAAAGGTGACGCGTAATCCTTGCCCGATGGATAACATCATGGCGATGGATAACGTGCCCCAGGTGATAGCCAAAATAGTTAAAAACAATCGCGTTTTTTGTGCGAAAAGTTCTTTGCTGATTTGTCCAAGAGAAACGGCCATTTATTCAGCTCCTAGTGCGTCAACGGGATCCATACGCGAGGCTCTTTTTGCCGGGAAATAACCGGCGAGCACACCAATCATGGCGAGTACCGCGATGGTAATAAAAGCGATGGAGAGGGAAATAGTCGGTTTTCCGATCCATGCGGGTAAGGTGATGAACTGTAAAATGAATACAGTTAAATAGGATAGCGTAATGCCAAATAATCCACCGAGCACAACAAGAATGAGTGCCTCACATAATATTTGTATTAAAATATGTGAGTCGCGCGCACCCACGGCCATGCGCAAACCGATTTCTTTTGTGCGTTCGGTGACGATTAAAAACATAATATTCGCAACGCCCAACCCACCGACGGCTAAGGTTAAGGAGCCACAGAGTCCCAAAAATAATTGTATGCCGACAAAAAACCAGTTAAAGAAATTAAATATTTTTAGGGTGTCATAAAACATGAGGGCATTGGTGTCGTCGGGCGAAAAATGATAGAGATAGCCTAAATATGTTCGCACATTGCGTTCAATGATTTTTGTGTTGCTGTTGGGTTGTGGTAAAACAAAAAAAGACATAATGTTTTGATTGCCCCATAAATCAATATAGGTCGTGTAAGGGATGATAGCGGCATGATCAACCCAAGAACGCATTTTTTTTCGTACCGGCGGTTGCAGAACGCCAACAATTTTGAACGGAATGTTGCGAATCAGAATTTCACGGCCGAGGGCGGTATGCTCATTAAATAAATTTTCTTTGAGGTTATAACCAATAATGGCCACATGCTCGTGACGGTTAATGTCGATGATATTTAAAAAACGACTTCCATCAATCAAGTCTAATTTTTGAAAGGTTTGAAACAAGGGTGTGGTGCCAATCACGGATTTTTTAAGATTATTCTTTTGGAAAGTCATTGTTGCATCTTGTGTTAAGAAGGGCGCTGTCGATTGAATGTCAGAAAATTTTGTGGGCAACTGAAGGACGGCGCCCGCTTTTATATTGACGTTGCGTCCTGTTGGCATGCCGCGATATGATTGGCTGGTAATCCCCGGAGCAAAATATAACGTGCCTTCTGCAATTTTCATAATATCTTGCTGGCTTTTTTGATAGAAGCCATGACCCAGCGCTAATAATAACACAACGGTGAGCGTGCCCCACGTAATGCCAAATAACGCTAAAAAAGAACGAAATTTCTGCGCCCAAATATCCCTTAAAATTTGTCGACCTAATGTCAGTAAATACATTAACTATTATCTGAATCGCTTTTCTCTGATGAATCTAATACTTTTTGGTTAAGCGATAGTCCTTTGGTGATTTCAATATTAATGCCGTCTGATATGCCTGTCGTAATAAATTTTTTTTTGGGCTCGGTCCCTGCATCGGCGGGCAACAACACATAGGGGTTGTTATTTTCAAAATGGACGACGCGCGCCGGTAATAATAGCGCATCATCGATCGTTTTTAAATTGATATCGGCGGTTGCCGAGTAACCTGCGCGTAAATTTAAATTATCGGGAAATTTCAAATTTGATATTTGCAGTTGAAAACTGACATTAAAGGGCGTATCGCTCGTTGATGTGCCAGCTTGTTGCTCTGATTGCAGTGCAATGCGTTCTACCGTTCCAGTGATTTGTTTGTCCGGTGTTGCGCCGACTATAATAGTGGCCGGCATTTGGGTATGAATTTTGGCCGCATCAATTTCGTCAACGGAGCCTTCAAAGGTTAAGTCATTCATGTTTGCAATCGTAAAGAGCGAGGTGGCTGATTGCGCTGAACTTAATGAAATAACAGAATCACCGATGTCGACATTGCGCGAGAGAATATAACCATCGATGGGGCTGGCGACAACATTTGCAATCGCCTTGCCGGCGACTTGTGTTTTGCCTTCATCTAAGAGCGCAAGTTTTTGTTCAGCTAGAATGCGTTTTAATATAGATACATCTTTATTCTGTTGTGCGGTGAGATAATCGGTGTAATTTTTGGTGATGAGTTTTTGTTGTAATGCAACATGATAGCGATCAAGATTTTCATCATAATGTGATTCATTTGATTGTGCTTCTTTCAGTGCTTCATAGGCGGCCGCATAATCGCTCGGGTCGGGGGCGGGGGTAATGCGAATCAGCTCCTCACCTTTTTTGATGGGTTCACCTTCGTAGTGGTAAATGTTAGCCACTGTGCCGCCGACTTGTGATTTGATGGTGATAGAGTGGCGTGGTTTGATATAACCGATTGCCTCCGCTTTTTCGGTGATGGCGCCTTTTGTAACAGCAACGGTAAGTGCGGGCGGAGTCGCCATGCGCTTGTGAAAATAATAGACAACACCGGCAATAATGACTAAAAATAAAATTACTGTAATCAACCATTTTTTCATGTCAGGTGCCTTTTGTATTTATTATAGCAGGGTTATAACTATTCGCAGTAGGGTTTGCCGCAGAAATTTCGTATTAATTCATTGCCCCGCGTTGAGAAGAGATGTTTAATAAGCCACGCACAGACAATATTTTTTCACGTTTTTTCACAAAAATTTTCACTCGACCTGTTCGCATGAGCTAACGAATCTCAGCTCAGAGGGTGAGCATGAACCGACATGCCAGTGGCATGTCGCAGTCATGCGAACGACTGGCCATGGATGGCCATATATTACTATCCTCAGCTCAGAGGTAAGCTGGTATTCATTGGTAGAATGGCATTTACCAGAAGTCATGATGAATTATTTAGAATCAGATGAACGTGTTGCGTCCTCTGAGCTGAGGGCTGTGTCATCCCGCGGCTTGACCGCGGGATCCAGAA
>JBBTCW010000050.1:0-9389 GCA_038043025.1 Pseudomonadota bacterium
CACTATCCACACTCCCTAAATCAATTCCGTCTGCATCTGTAAACGTCACTGTTTGCCCTGAACCGCTAATCGCTAACGTATCTACATCGGTCGTCGCATCGGCAAAATTGATCGTACCTCCCGCGGTTAATGCTAAATTCGTTTCAACAATACCGCCGGCAGTTCCCGTAATCGTTGAGGGCGTTCTTAAATGAATAGTCGCCACATTCGCAGCATTAATATCACTTGTTACTGTAATTGCACCCGTGCTTGTATCATTAGCGCCTATGCGTAAGGTGCTTGCCGTAATATTATCTAATTCCGTACCGGTTAAATCTAATGCTCCCGTTCCTGTTCCTAAATTAATGGCCGTTCCACTAGCGGCTACGGGTTTTAACGTTACTGTTTGTCCTGTCGCAGTTATGGCCGCCCCGATGGCCATGCTATTTGCTGTCAATGTCGTTGCACCAACCGTTGCACTGATCGCACCGCCTACGGTCAACGTGCCGCCGCTCGTCACACCAAACGTCCCTGATATCGTTGATGCGTTTAAAGTCAATGCATCCGTGTCATTTAACGTGACATTATTACCAGTCGTGATCCCAACCGAACTAAAATTATGTACGTCATCTAATGTGATGCTATTGCCAGCACCCGCTGCAATCGTTGTTGCACCCGTCACTGTTAACACACCACCGTCAGTGATTGCTCCAGCGGTCGTCACTCCTAATGTCCCCGACACCGTCGATGCATTTAGAATTAAATCATCTTCATCCGTAATCGATACATTATTACCAGTGGTAATTCCAATAGACGTAAAATCATTCGTCGTCGTATCTAATGTAATATTGTTTCCAGCGCCAGCAGCAATTGTCGTCGCGCCTGTAATCGTTAATGTTCCCGTATCCGTCACCGCACCGGTTGTTGTGACGCCCAATGTTCCGCTCGCCGTGATCTCATCCATTACCACCGCACCGACACCATTAATACTCACGTTTCCACCAGCGATACCACGTGTCGAGGCTCCTACATCACTAAAAAATCCACCTTGTGTCGCATTGTTTTGATTGTTGTATTCGGCTTTGATCCAAGCAGCAGAACGATTGGCATTAGAAATACGCGCCTCATCAATAACACCATCAAAAAAAAGGCTAACAACACTGCTAGCAAATTCAGCCCCCAAGAGAACCGCCGTTGTAGTAGTCCCCATAGAGCCCATCGCACCCGTTGCTACAAGTGCACCTGCTTCATATACATTTAGATTGGTCCCATCATATGCCATCGTTATATAATGGAAATTACCGGTTCCCGACCCCACTTCACCAGCAGCAGAGGTTACATTCCAAGGACTAACTTCTCGATGACCCATGATAGCGCCAGAATCAATAAGATGAAGAAAATATTCGCCAGCTACATTCGCATTAAATTTCGAAATAATAGCATCAGTCCCGGCAACGTCACTTTTGACCCAAGCCGACAATGTCATCGCCTGTGTTCCACCCATCGATAACGCCGTACCAGTATCAATTTTTACATAATCCGTTGACCCATTAAAATCATAAGCATTACCAATTTTTCCGGTTGTACTATAATCCGCACCAACAACAGACCCAAAATTATTATTAGTTGTTGAATCAGTTGCATTTCCCGACGCTTCTTCTAAATGCTGCACCATCTTAAAATTAGTATCCCACACCTCCGTCGCCGCCCGCGCGTCCTTCACCGTTCCCGTATTTCCATGATACATTCTAAACGTAGTATTCACCGTGCCAGAAATCGATGGCACTTTCACCCACACCCAATTCGTTGCGCTCGGACTGTTACTCCAAGTCCCTTCGATTTCATACGCAAGATGCTCACCGTTCTGTGCAAAGAACCTCAAATCACTGCCATTAGCGGCCGTATTCGCAAGATTAAGTCCGCCCGTGCCATCGGTTAATTTAATTAAGACGGGGAAATCCGTTAAATCAGAATCAACATATGTCTGATCGATGGTAATATCATTGTATCCCACCGGCAATAAACTTACTGCACCGCTGCCCGATGTCGTAATATTCCCCACTGAAGTAATATTTCCAAGCGTTAACGTACTACCCGTAATACTAATATTTCCTGACGTGACAGTTTCTAATAACCCATACTGCTGATCAAACGTCCCGCCTGTACTAAAGATTAAATTTCCACTCGTGACTTCCACTTCGTCGGTAAAGACCGTAATATTTCCCGTCGAACTATTAATCGTTAAATTTTTTGAACTCTGTGTTAAATCACCAATACTAATCGCGCCTGATAATGAATCCGTTGTACTGCCAATCGTTAAGTTCGCTGCACTAATATAATCTAATTCCGTATCCGTTAAATCTAAGGTGCCCGTGGTGGCGGCATTGGTACCAATGCTGATGCTTGTACTAGCGGTATTTGGTTTCAATGTTACCGTTTGACCCGCTGCAGCAATCGCTGTATTGATTGCCATCGTATTAGCAATTAAGGTCACTGCGCCTGCTCCGCCCGTAATACTCATCGCATAAGCAGCTAAATTATCATCAGCGCTCACCGTAATATTTCCGCCCGATGTGGTAAACACGGTGCCATCGACCATGGTGACACCCCCCACCGCGTCAGCGCCGTCATAACCACCCGTAACAACAATATTTCCGGAAGTCGTTGTTAAATCACCATTGACACCAAACGTAATGTTATTATTAGCCAACAAACTAACGCCACCCGTTCCAGTCGCTGTAATCGCTGCATTCACTGTAATATCACTTGCTGTCCCGCCGACGGCGGATAAAGTGAGATTATAAGCTGAACTCCAATCAATATTATTTGAAACAGTAATATCGCCATCTTGTGCACCCGCTGTACTTGTTTGTACAGTCACATTGGCAGAGGCTAACATTGTTTCTAAATTAGCAGTCGTTAAAATAGAATCATTAGAGGCGGACTCCCACGGATTAGCCGATGCACCCGGTGGATTGGTTGTTGTTCCCGCATCTTGAATGGTAATATTATACGGATCTAATAATAACGTACCTGTTTCACCCAATGGCGCCGTCAGATCAACACTTGCTTGCATATCTAAGTATTGTTTTCCCGAAACTTCAGCCAAACCACCATCACCCGAAACAGCGCCACCTTTTACTTCGATAGCACCATATGCACGCGTTGTAAGCTCAGACCATACAATCACTTTACCACCATCACCCACTTCTAATGCGTTGGCAATAATTTTTGTTTCAGGCGCCATATAGGTAAAGTTCGCTAATCGATAAGAACCACTGCCTTGATAATCGCCACCCACTAAAATTTCACCGCCACCTGCCGCGCCTGACGCTTCTAATGTGGACTGATCAAACATACCGACTTTGTCACCAAATAAATGAATCGTACCACCGGCTGCTGCTTCGGATTTTGTACTGATCACCCCCGCTTCGGCGATTTGCGCAATCTCTTCCGCTTCCAATGTCACGACACCGCCATCTGCATCCAAAGATTCGGCGGTAATCGTACCGGTTGTTTTAATATTTCTACCGGTAATTTCGATTTTACCGGCACTAACCGATGTAGTTTCGGATGATGCTGTTAAGGTGCCGGTGTTTTCCACATCTCCACCAAAACCCAACAAATAAATTTCGCCACCTTTTGCTTCGACGCGCGTTGCTTTTATGATGCCTTCATTATTCACCGCTTGTGTAAACACATCGGAAGCCGCTTTAGCCGATAAAATAACTTTGCCGCTATCGGCTTGTATGATGCCTTTGTTAATGACAGCGGCTTTGGCATTGCGTGCGTTCCTAACAACCTCACCATCCACTTGAATGCGTATTAAATTATCGCCACTGAAATCTAATGTCGCGGTTTTGCCAGCCGATAACTGAACTTGGCCGTAGTTTGCAATAATATTACCTTTGTTTTCGACGCTATCCGCCACCATACCAACAAAACCGCCCGCCGCTGCACGAATCGTACCATCGGCAATGATCGAACCTGTACTCCCGCCCACGGCTTCAGTAAATTTCTCATAGCCTTTCATGAAATCTACATTATTAATATCTAACGTCGTTACAAATAAACTATTCACATTGATCTGCGAATCGGGACCAAATACAAATCCTTTGGGATTGATTAAATAGATTCGACCATTCGCTTCGAGTGTACCAAAAATCTGCGTCGCACTTTGATCGAACATGCGATTTAACGAAACAGATGTCGCATTGGGTTGAAAGAATTTAACAAATTCATTTTGATCGATGTTAAAATTATCCCAATCTAAAACCAACTTGTCAGAAAGTTGGTACACATTCAAACGATCATCGTCAATATATTCGAGTTGCGCCTCACCTTCCTTTATCGAACCCCCTGTAGGTAACGCTTGCACATTTTCAACCGGTGATGCGAAAAGCAAAAAAGATAAAAACAAGCGAGATAATAAATTTCCGCGAGACACACGCCATGCCGATTTATCAACAGGATGTTGATAATGGTAATAGTGGCGCAAATAATCAGGCTTGGGCTCTCGCCTTAATATTTTGCGCTTGGAGTGTTTCTTTTCATCCATGAAAATATAACTCTATAAATGATATGTATTATCATAGAACAAAAATCTGAGAAAAGTTAGTTAAAACATAATGTTAAGTTAAAAAAACTCGAGAAAAACAAAAATCAATAAGTTATAATAAATTGTGCTTTTTATGTGCAAAATAATTAGCGCATATTTTAAACAGGTTATGAGATTTTTGCTCAGAACGCGAAACTTCGTTTCGTTTTTCTAGCTCATGCGAACAGGCTGGTCTCAGCTCAGAGGGGCAACACGTCGTTTCTCCAAACTCATGCGAACAGGCTGGTCTCACCTCAGAGGACGCAACACGCTCATCTGATTCAAAATAATTCATCATTACTTCTGCTAAATGCCATTCTAACGATGAATACCAGCTTACCTCTGAGCTGAGGATTGTAAGATATGGCCATCCATGGCCAGGCGTTCGCGCGACTGCGACATGCCACTGGCATGTCGGTTCGCGCTCACCCTCTGAGCTGAAATTTATTTATGGTAACTATTTTTTTCGCCAAACAGTACGGCCATCCTTGTCTTCTAGCACAATACCCTGCGCCGAAAGTTGATCGCGCATTTTGTCGGCTGTCACCCAGTCTTTTTGTGCTCTGGCTTGATTGCGTTCTTGAATGAGCGTTTCGATCTCATCAGCAGAAATACCATCGGTTTTTTGCAAAAATGCTGATGGTTTTTGCTGCAAAAATCCTAATACGCCACCTAATTGTTTTAACAATGCTGCATACGCTTGCGCGGTTTTTATATCCACATCACGCAATCGATTCATTTCATGTGCAATATCAAATAAAACAGAAAATGCTTTTGGCGTATTAAAATCATCATTCATTGCTTCGATAAAAGATTTTTCAAATGCCGTATTGCTTGGCACGAGAGTCGGCGTAATGTCGCGTAATGCAATATATAAACTTTCTAACGATTGATGTGCTTGTCTTAATGCGTCTTCAGAATAATTAAGCGGACTGCGATAATGACCGCTCAACAAAAAATAACGCGCAACTTCTCCCGAAAAATGCGACAACACATCACGAATCGTAAAAAAATTATCGAGCGATTTTGACATTTTAGTTTTATTGGTTTGCAAATATCCCGCATGCATCCACGTTCGCACAAAAGGTTTGCCACTCGCACTTTCGCTTTGAGCAATTTCGTTCTCATGATGCGGAAATAATAAATCGGCGCCACCACCATGAATATCAATCGTTTCGCCAAGCGTATCGGTTGACATCGCAGAACATTCAATGTGCCAACCGGGTCGCCCCTTTCCCCACGGCGAGTCCCATGACGGTTCGTTTGGCTTCGCCAACTTCCATAAAACAAAATCCAGCGGATCTTTTTTGTTTTCAGATATTTCAACGCGCGCCCCCGATCGCATTTTATCTAAATCGCAACAGGATAATTTGCCATAATTTTTAAAGCGGCGCACATCATAAAACACATCTCCGTTGCCGCCCACATACGCGCAACCATTATCAAATAAACGTCCTATCAACTGAATAATTTGCGGTATAAATTGTGTCGCACGCGGCTCTTCATCGGGCACGATAGCCCCGAGTAATTTTAAATCTTCATGCATGATATCAATATATCGCTGCACGAACGCATAATATTCCTCGCTATTTTCATTGACGCGTTTAATAATTTTATCGTCGACATCGGTAATGTTTCGCACATATTTAACGTCAAAACCCGCGTATCGTAAATAACGCACGACCATATCAAATGCAATTAACGTGCGCGCATTACCCATATGACAAAAATCATAGGTCGTAACACCGCATACATAAAGCGTTACTTTGCCGGGTAAAACAGGCTTAAAGTCTTCTTTTTGTTTTGTTAAGCTGTTATAGATTTGTAACATAAAATTTTCTCGCATTTAATTGTGTCACGCGATGATGCCCGTCAACTCACCGCCTTCAACCGTTTCACTAACTCATCTTTCCCCAACAATGCAAACACATGCATTAATTCAGGGCCATGCGTTTCGCCTGTTAATGCAATGCGTAACGGCATAAACAATGCTGTGCCTTTTATTTTTAACTCGTCTTTTAACATCGCCATAACCGCTTTATAATCCACCCCGAATTTATTAACCGCATGCACAGCACGTTCAAAATAATATGCCCCGGCTTCTTGAAGCACGGCCATTTCATTTTCACCTATCGAATGCACTTTATGAAACAATACTTCTGCCCAATAAAATGCATCATCAGGCAATAGCACATTGGGTCTAACAATATCAATAAATGTATTTTTTAATTCCGCCGGCACAACATTATGCACGCTCTCACCCATCCATTGCCACAATGTTTCTGAATCAACAGACTGAACTGTTTCTTTTTGCCAATGCGCTAATTGTTTTTCATCAAACTTGGCCGGCGATGAACTGATATGTTCCAAATCAAACGGACGCGCCAATTCATCAAACGTGAATAATTGATTATCATACGGATGACCCAGTCTCGCCAAATAATTCATAATGGCTTGCGGCAAAAAGCCAACGTTTTTTAGATCGGTGAGACTACTGCTGCCATGGCGTTTTGATAACGGTGCGCCATCAAAACCAATAATCATCGACACATGCGCATATTGCGGCAAATTCAATCCCAACGCTTCTAAAATTAAAATTTGGCGCGGCGTATTGGTGACATGGTCGTCTCCACGCACCACATGCGTCACCTCCATCAAGGCATCATCGACGGCATTACAAAACATAAATGGCGAAGTACCATCCGCACGTCGAATAATAAAATCACCTATATCATCACTGTTAAACCGCTGCGCCCCTTTGACTAAATCAATAAATTCAATCAGATGATTTTCAGGCATACGAAAACGTAAACAGGGTTTTAATCCCGACTGTTTTTTTGCATCAATTTCTGCTGTAGATAAGCCCGCGCATTTCCCGGTGTAACGTGGCGGCTTACCCGCAGCTAATTGTGTTTTGCGCGCAATGGCTAATTCTTGCTCCGTGCAAAAACAGGGATACGCGGCACCACTTTTTTGTAACTGCCCATAATACTTATCATAAATATCTTGGCGCTCAGATTGTCGATAGGGGCCATGCCCTTGATCTTTATCGGGTCCTTCTTGCCATTCCAAGCCTAACCAACTCATATCATCATAAATTTGCTGTTCATAACGCGCTTCTGAGCGCTCGCGATCCGTATCTTCAATGCGCAACAAAAATTGCCCATGATTAGCTTTGGCATAGAGCGCGCTAAATAAAGCGGTTCTCACATTGCCAATATGCATCGAGCCCGTTGGGCTAGGACAAAATCGTGTTTTCATACTGTTCTTCCAAATAAATCAAAATGCTTATCATACCGCAGAATTCGGCAAATGCCAGCACTCCTATCAGCTCTGAGCTGAGGAAAACCAGACTGGGTGTGGATTTCAGCAGCTCAGAGCTGCTATACTACATCCTGAGCTTGGGGTTAGATTAGACACGCATGAATAAACGCCATGAGTTCATTAGCCAAGGCTTGTTTGCTTTTCTTTTCAAGGTATTGGCGCTGTCCGGATTTTGATAAAAGCAACAACGCATTATCTGGTTGATTGAAGCCACAATTTTGACCCACCAAATTTGCCGCGATGAGATCCATGTTTTTTTCATGCATTTTTTGCGATGCATGATGTTCCATGTTTTCCGTTTCCGCTGCAAAGCCAACTATAAAAGGGCGCGGGGTGATGCGAGAGGCCGCAGAAATAATATCGGGGTTTTTGATGAGTTTTAATGTTAAAAAATCCTTTGTTTTTTTGATTTTTTGAAGTGCAATTTTTTCTACACGATAATCTGCAACAGCGGCTGTCGCAATAAAAACATCGCTCTGAGCGGCATGTTGCATGCTTGCTTCATACATTTCTAATGCGGAATTTACACGAACGTAGTTAAAGCACCCGCTGGGTTGTGCCAGGTGTGTTGGGCCGGAAATCAGTGTTACTCGGGCGCTTTGTTGAATGGCGGCTTGTGCAATCGCATAGCCCATTTGACCCGAACTATGATTACTCATGAAGCGCACGGGATCAATGGCTTCTATTGTGGGTCCTGCGGTAATAACGATATGTTGATTGAAAAACAATTTTTGCTTCTGTTGTAAAAGATGATCGATGATCATTTCTGGGGATAACATTCTGCCAATGCCAATATCACCGCAAGCTTGTTCCCCTGTTGCTGGCTCCAATATATGGCAACCTCGATTTTTTAATCGCTCGAGATTTTCTTGCGTAATCGAATTTTCCCACATAGCTTGATTCATGGCGGGCGCGAGATAAAGTGGTTTTTGACTGGCTAAGCAAATTGTCGATAACAAATCATCCGCGAGGCCATGCGCTAATTTAGCCAGTGTGTTCGCGGTCGCCGGTGCGATCAAAATGGCATCCGCCCATTTAGCTAATTCGATGTGCTCACAGCTAAAAATTTTTTCTTGTTCGAATAAATTCGAATACACAAGGGACTGAGATAATGTGGATAAGGTTAATGGCTGAATAAATGCTAATGCGGATTGTGTCATGACAACTTTGACGTCCATGCCTTTTTTTTTGAGCAAGCGAACGATTTCCGCAGCTTTATAAGCAGCAATGCCGCCGCTGACACCTAACAAAATTCTGTTAATTTCATCTGTCATTACAACTTTATCTTTTAAAGATTATGGGCTTTGTAATAAAAGGCTGTATTATAATCCCAGTTTTGGCTTTTAATCCAGTTACCCAAGCAATTTTTTGAGCCTCCTATCAGCTCTGAGCTGAGGAAAACCAGACTGGGTGTGGATTTCAGCAGCTCAGAGCTGCTATAGTCATCCAGATAATTATCCATAATAAAGCGCGCCGAGATTGGGGTTAG
>JBBTCW010000051.1:0-4103 GCA_038043025.1 Pseudomonadota bacterium
ATGAATCATACAGCCACTTACCGATATTGTTCAAATTTTAATGCGGGAGCCCTGGGGGTGACGGCTCTTTTTCCCACCGGGATAACGGCGCAGCACAACGATTTCAAAACGATAATACCACGAAATGCAGCTCCACCCTGCATTGCAGCAGCTCAGAGCAGTTGACAAATGCGAAAACTAAAGCGTTCCCTGGATCCCGGACATTCCGCCTTCGGCGGAATTCCGGGATGACGGAAAACAAAGTCTCGTCATTCCGGAATTGTTGCGCCGTTGCGCAACAATGTCCGGAACCCAGAGAATCGAAGTGCGGAACTAAAGCGTTCCCTGGATCTTTTTTTCCCCCGAAACGATAGTGCCACGAAATGCAGCTCCAGCCTGCATTGCAGCAGCTCAGAGCAGTTGACAAATACGAAAAACATCAAATAAACTCGCCGATTCGGCATGTAAGTTATGCAAATTTGGCCAACCACGCAACCACGTCAATTGTCGCTTCGCTAATTGGCGTGTCGCAATAATCGCTTTTTCACGCATCGCATCAAAATCATATTTACCGTCTAAATAATCCCATACTTGTCGATATCCCACCGAACGCATCGAGGGCAAATCATGCGTTAAATCGCCACGCGCGTATAATTTTTTAACTTCGTCCACAAAACCTTCTTCTAACATCGCATCAAAACGTTGCTCAATCCGACGATGCAACCATGCGCGATCTTCGGGAATAAGTCCGATATTAATTATTTTATGAGGAAGCGGTTCACACGGCGACTCTGCATAAAGCGATGAAACCGATTGTTTCGATGTTTCTATCAGTTCTAATGCGCGTTGAATACGCTGGGAATCATTTTCATGAATGCGTTTTGCCGCTTTTGGATCCCGTTGTGTTAGTTTTTTATGTAACGCCGGCCAGCCGAGTTGTTCAGCTTGCCTAACAATTTTTTCACGTATTTTTGGATCGGCGCTGGGCAAATCCGAAAGCCCTTCTTGCAGTGCTTTAAAATATAACATCGTACCACCAACTAAGAGTGGAATTTTTTTATTTGCAAAAATCGAATTTATCTCGCATAATGCATCATATCTGAACTCACCCACCGAATACCTTTCTCCCGGATCCCTTATATCTATTAATCGATGTGGCGCTTTCTTTAGTTCTGCTTGCGTTGGCTTTGCTGTCCCGATATTCATGTCACGATAAACCATCGCCGAATCAACGCTAATAATTTCAAACGGAAACCGTTCTACAAGCTCAAAAGCCAAGCGACTCTTGCCCGCGCCCGTCGGCCCCATTAAACAAATAATTGTATTTTTTTGCATATGCATTTTTTTGTATCCCAGCTCTGAGCAGGGGAAATCCAGGCTGTGACTGGATTTGCAGAGCTCAGAGCTGAATGTAACATATTTTAATCACAATTTGGAGATAAACTTTGGAGGTAAATTCATGAGTAACGCACCGAGAATTCAATACGATGGCGCCATCTATCATGTAACGGCACGCGGCAATGCTAAGCGTGATATTTTTCACGTACAACGAGATTGGCAACTTTTTTTAACCCTATTTGCCGAAACTATTCAACAATATGAATGGCAATGCCATGCCTATTGTCTGATGACCAATCACTATCACCTCTTAATCAAAACGCCAAACGCAAACCTCGACGCAGGTATGCAACGACTAAATTCTGTATATGCTAGACAATATAATAAAATTTATCTGCGCACGGGTCATGTATTTAATAATCGGTACCATGCCGTTCTATTAGAACAAGATGAACATTTAATTGCCTTAGCGCGATATATTGCCCTTAATCCCGTGCGCGCTGGCATCGTCAACAACCCCAAAAATTATCGTTGGGGCAGCTATCGCGCGACCATTGGTTTAGAAAAAGCACCGGCGTTTTTAACAACGGATTGGCTGTTATCTTTGTTAGGGCAAACCAAAGAAAAAGCGATTGCACATTACATAAAGCTCATACTGGAAGCATCAAAAAATTCAGCTCCACCAGAACAAAAACCGATAAAACAGGCATGGCATGCGGAGTCATGCTGTGACTAACTCGTAGCAGCTCAGCGTGGCAGCTCAGCGCTTGGCAGTTGGCGTGCCATGTAATGCAGGCTATGACTAGCTCGTAGCAGCTCAGAGCTTGGCAGTTGGTGCGCCATGTAATGCAGGCTATGACTGACTCGTAGCAGCTCAGAGCTGGGTGGATTAAAATTTTGTAAGCAATTGTCTCGTCTTCAGCGAAAATTAAAAAGTTACCGGCCGCGAAGAAAAAATTTGTCCAAATCCGCCAACGATAACGACACCCAAGTGGGGCGGCCGTGACAACATTGCCCGCTGCGTTCGGTGTTTTCAATATCGCGCAACAACGCATTCATTTCGAGCAACGTTAACTGCCGATGTGCACGCACCGCACGATGACAAGACATGGTGGCCAAAATTGCATGCATGTTTTCGCGAATGCGTTCGCTGTTTTCATATTCAATACAATCAGCAATAACATCACGTACTAATTTTTCAATGTCGGCCGCCTGTAATAATGCGGGCACTTGTCGTACTACGATAGAATTCTCACTCGACGATTCAATCACAAAACCTAATTCAGAAAAAATCTTTTGACAGTCTTCAACAAGTCGTACTTCTTTATCATTTAATATGACGCTGATCGGTATTAATAATTGCTGCGATTCAATTTTATTTTCGGCTAATGCGGATTTAAATTGCTCATACAAAATGCGTTCGTGTGCCGCATGCATGTCCACCAAAATAATACCCTGCTCATTTTGCGCCACCACATAAATGCCATGCAATTGTGCAACAGCAAATCCCAGTTTTGGCATGTCGGGTTTGTCAAGCGTCAACACGTCGGCATCAACGGATTCATGCAACGCCGCATAAGCATCGACTTGTTCGCGAATTTCATGATGCGCATGAGGCTGAAACAGCGGCTGCGTTGTATGCGGCGGCAGATACGATTGTGCTCTTGTTTCAAGTGTGTTTTCTATACCTGATGGCTCACCTTGCGCAACCACTTGCTTAATCGTATGCGCCAAAAAATCATGTACCCTGCGGCTTTCACGAAAACGCACTTCTCGTTTTGTCGGATGCACATTAACATCAACCGTTTCTGGATTAACTGTTAAAAACAACACATAGGCCGCGTGGCGACCATGATACATGACATCTTGATACGCTTGTCGAACGGCATGACTGACCAACTTATCGCGAATCAAACGGCCATTCATATAAAAATATTGTTGATCCGCTTGGCTACGCGAATACGCGGGCTGTGTCACCCAACCCGACACTTTAAGATTCTGCGTATCTGCTTCTAAATATAAAGCTTGCTCCAAAAACGGTTGTCCACAAATCGCGGCAATGCGTGTTTCTTTTTCAAGCTCAGTCTGCGCGGGCAAAAAGCGACGAACATCACGTTTATTATGTCGCAATAAAATATCAACCGAAAAATAATTTAACGCAAAACATTTTATCATGTCATCAATTTGAGAAAATTCTGTTTTTTCTGTACGTAAAAATTTACGACGCGCTGGCACATTAAAAAATAAATCGCGCACTTCAACGGTAGTTCCGTCAGGATGACCCACCGGCGAAACCGTCTCGCTCATATCAGAACCATTCACATGAACAGACCAGCCGGACGATTGATCATTTGTTTTTGACTGCAAGATTAATCGCGAAACAGCGGCGACACTCGCTAATGCTTCTCCGCGAAAACCTAACGTTGCAATCGAAGACAAATCGTCAGCACTTTTAATTTTACTCGTCGCATGGCGATTAAGTGCAAGCAGTAAATCATCTTTCGCAATGCCATTACCGTTATCACGAATACGAATAAGCTGCAACCCGCCTTTTTCAATGTCAATTTCGATACGCGTTGCACCCGCGTCCAAACTATTTTCAATCAGTTCTTTTATAACAGATGCAGGCCGTTCGATGACCTCCCCCGCCGCAATTTGGTTTGCCACATGGTCAGATAAAATATGAATTCGAGATGCCATAATTTAACCTCTTTAATATCCCAGCTCTGAGCTGCGAAGTAAGCAATGTCTTACAAAAATTTAATCCGCCCAGCTCTGAGCTGCGG
>JBBTCW010000051.1:4203-12317 GCA_038043025.1 Pseudomonadota bacterium
AAATGTAGTCACAGCAAGCCTCTCAGAACCCCTCCATCGCGCAGCTCTGAGCTGCGGAAATGTAGTCACAGCAAGCCTCTCAGAACCCCTCCATCGCGCAGCTCTGAGCTGCACGCCGCAAACGGCGGAGATTTCTCAATTTAAATTTTCGCCACGACGCACCACATGCTTTGCAGTGCCAAAATATTTCATATTGGCATGCGACGCGGCAATATATGATTGACGTTGATGTAAATAATTCATAATGCCGCCGGCTAAAGCAGCCGCGATTTTATGTCGATAAGCAACATTGCGCAAACGTAATTCTTCTGAACGATTAGAAATAAATCCTGTTTCAACCAACAGCGATGGAATATCCGGCGACTTTAATACCACAAAGCGCGCTTGTTCCACACGATGACGATGTAATGGAGTGATTTTTCCCAACGCCTGCATCACACAATTGCCAAATACTAAACTATCTTGAATCGTCGCATTTTGCGCTAAATTTAATAGTACCGTTTTCACATCCGCATCTTTATCGCTTAAATTAGTGCCTCCCATCATAAGCTCAGATGAATTTTCACTATCTGCCAACCAACTCGCCGCCGCACTGGTTGCGCCACGCAATGACAAGGCATAAACAGAAGCGCCATGTGCCTTGCGCGTTCGATAGGCATCGGCATGTATCGCAATAAACATATCAGCTCGCGCTTTACGCGCCAACTCTAATCGATTGTCGAGCGGCACAAAATGATCATCTTCCCGCGTTAATATGGGATGTACATGCGGCTGCTGTTTTAAATTAGCATATAAATCTTTAGCAATGGCTAACACGATATTCTTTTCATGTGTCATTAAAACCCCTGTGGCGCCAGGGTCTTTACCTCCATGTCCCGGATCAATAACAATAACAGCATCATGAAACTCTTCGCGACGTGCTTGAATCGCCGGCTGTGCTTGCGGAGATTCAAACGGCATTAAATCAATGGTTAAATGATATTGATTCGTTCGCCGCATTTGACGCATAAACGTTTTTGGCGACACCGGATTTTTTAACTCAAATACAAAGCGCACCTTGTCACCATCCTGAGACATGCGAACCGATTTGATATCTGTGTTTGTTAGATATAATTTCTTTATTGAAATGCCTGAATGGGTATTAGAAAGATCCACCACCACACGATCAGGCTGAGTTAATAGGGATGAATGATATTGAACATTTCCATTTAATGCAAAAACGATACGCGTGTAATGATGAATCAATTGAAACCGTAACGATAACAATTGCGTTGGTTTTGAAAAAGCGAATAACGGAAAAAGTAACAATACAAGAACAATATTTTTATAATTACTTAATTTCACGAAACAATCCTTTATTAAAATTGATTTAAAATCGCCGCGCCACCCTCATGACTTGCAATACCCGTTACTTTTCGACCCTCATCTTGATGCGCAAAAATAAACGTGAGATCAGGCGGAACTAAATACCCCTCTCCCTGCTCTGGCCATTCCACCAAAAAAATACCTAAATCAAAATAATCACGAAAACCTAAATCATTTAATTCAGTCGGATTTTTTAATCGATATAAATCGACATGATAAATATATTTATCCCCTATTTGATAAGGCTCTAATAGTGTATAGGTCGGGCTTTTAACTTTGTCCGTAAATCCACATCCACGCAAAAATCCGCGCACAAAAGTTGTTTTTCCCGCGCCCAATTCGCCCTGCAAATAAATCATCCCAACTGACGGCACCCGTTGAGACAATTGTTTTCCCAAATCTAATGTCGCTTGTTCATTTTTCAAAAACCATTCTTTTTGCATGATCAATCCTACCAATCCTTAGGGTCTATTTATCAGTTTACGTATGGACGGTAACAAATCCGTCGCAATCATTCCACGCTCGCCGTCGCGGCTTGCCAAATCACCCGCCTTTGCATGTAATCCGACGCCGGCCATCGCCGCTTGTGGCAATGTTAACGCCTGCGTAACCAGTCCCGCTATAATACCCGACAACAAATCACCCATGCCTCCACTGGCCATGCCCGGATTGCCGAGCGTACAAACATACAACTCGTTTGGATTGCAACAAATAATTGTACCCGCCCCTTTTAACACGGAAATACCACCAAATTTTTTTTGAATATCGTTCGCCGCTTTAAAACGATCGGATTGTATCGTTGCAACATCGGTTTGTAATAATCGCGCGGCTTCGCCTGGATGCGGCGTTAAAATCCAGTTAGACCGATGCTGAGGATTTTTCGCCAACAAATTTAATGCGTCAGCATCAACAATCACAGGTAAATCCGTTGACAACACCGCCGTCAATAATGATTGCGCCCATGGCGACTGGCCAAGTCCCGAGCCAATCACAACAACACTGACACGCTCTAATAAAGCGCTCAAATCTTCTGCTTGCTCGACACCATAGCTCATTAATTCAGGACGAAAAACATTCATCAACACAGCATGCTCAGGCCGCGTCGCCAACGTCACCAATCCCGCCCCTGAACGCAACGCACCTAAAGCGGCTAAGCGCAATGCCCCTGTCATACCATGATCACCACCCATGACCAGCGCGTGACCAAAATTTCCTTTATGCGCATAACGAGGACGAGGCTGTAATGCGCGCAAGGGTTGTTCCCATTTTAACATCTGCGCAGTCGGTTGCACCTCCGCTATAATCTCGGCAGACAAATTTAAATGATGACAAACTAACTCGCCAACATAATCCATCGCTTCGCCCGTAACTAAACCACGCTTAATTCCAATAAAAGTTATTGTGCTGTTTGCACGCACGGCACTGCCTTTTACCATACCAGTATCTGATTGAATGCCTGAAGGCACATCGATTGCTAATATCTTCTGACCATACTGATTGATATATTGTATTGCTTGCGACACCGGTTCCCTCACCTCACCGGACAAACCAATACCCAGCAATGCATCCACAAATATATCTGCATCGATATTTTCATCGAAAGAAAATGACCGAATGTCGACACCGGCTCCTTGGCATTGACGCATGGCATTTTTGGCCTCGCCTGTTAGATGTAGAAGATCGCCAAGATAACGCACATGAACACTTAACCCTTGCTCATGGGCAATTTGCGCTAACATAAATCCATCACCGCCGTTATTCCCCGTGCCACAAAAAACGACCACCGAGCGCGCTTGTGGCCAACGTTCTCGCAACCAATCATACGATGCACGCCCGGCCGACTGCATTAATGTTTCCGCAGATATGCCCGCATGAATCGCCAATTGTTCAAGTTGCCGAATTTCTGCAGTGGTATATAAAGAATGATTGCGCATATTTTAGCCTTTTCCATTGATTCACAATGCCCACTATTGTAACGTAAGGAACAGAGGTTACAACATGTCCCGATCAGATATCAAAACACTCACTGCCGATATAAAAAATTATGCCAAAACGCTCGGATTTGTACGCACAGGCATCGCTCAACCACAAATAACGCATTACACAAGGGAGGTACAACGCTGGTTGCAACAAGGTTATGCCGCTGACATGTCTTATATGCATAAACATCTTGAAAAACGTTTAGATCCCTCGAATCTTTTACCCAACACGAAAAGCATTATTTGCGCCGCCTTCCCTTATGCTGAAAATATTTCAGATTCCACCATCATTGCAAATTATGCGCGCGGGAAAGATTACCATATTATCGTACGCGAACGACTAAAACAGTTAGCTGAATATATTAAAAAACAAACTGATCTATTAACATATACAATATTTGTAGACACCGCGCCCGTTTTAGAAAAATCATTAGCGCAACGGGCGGGGCTTGGCTGGATTGGAAAAAACACATTAATTACACATAAAAACACGGGTTCTTTCGTCGTATTAGGCGAAATTTTTATAGACGTCGAATTACTGGCTGACACGCCGGCAAGAAATGATTGTGGCGATTGCACAAAATGTTTAGACGCCTGCCCAACGAACGCGCTTGTTTCTGACAATCAACTCGATGCACGACGTTGCATTTCGTATTTAACTATTGAACATCGCGGATCAATTCCAATCGAATTAAGAACGAAAATCGGCCAACGTGTTTTTGGTTGTGATGCATGCCAAACCATTTGCCCTTGGAACATAAAAATTTCAACGATAACCGCCGGAGTGTTTTCTCCAAAACAAGAATTTACAACCCCCCATTTAGTCACATTGTTTTTGTGGGATGAAAAAACATTTAAAGAAAAAACCCGCGACTCTGCCATCCAACGTCTTGGACATGAATGCTGGCTTCGCAATATTGCCATCGCATTAGGCAATTCACTGCATAACATGAAGATTTCCACACACCGTGCCTGTCCCGAGCTTAGCGATGGAGCCACGGGAACCACGGAGATTTTTGCCCAAGAAATTATAGATGCCCTCACGCAACGACTCAATCATCCATCTGGGCTCGTGCGCGAACATGTGATTTGGGCTTTATCACACAAAACGAGCAAATATCCTACAAAAATTTAATCCTTGCAGCTCTGAGCTGCGCATACATAGTCACAGTGCGCATCTTATGCCACCCATTTCTCGCAGCTCTGAGCTGCTGGAAGGCACTCATAGCCTGGATTTTATCAGCTCTGAGCTAAAGACTGGATAATATACCAATAACAAGCTATCTTATTTATTATAAATTAAAGGGTCTAGCTCATGGAAGAGCAAAAATTAATCAGCGCGGAAACGGAGTATGATGCGAACGGCAATCTTACGATTACCATCGCAGGTCGTCTCGATTATGAAACGGTTCCTGTCATCTGGAAACAATGCTTCACCTCGCTTAAAACAACCACGCATCAAGTGACGTTAAATGCAGAGAAAATCGATTACTGCGATAGCGCCGGTTTTGCCTTTCTGGATATCTTGCGTGAAAAATATAAAAACAATTTCAAATTAAAAAATCTATCCCCGTCATTACAGCAACTACGGCAAGCACTACGCAACCAAATTAATTGCGGTGAACCGCATATGCGGCAAATCACGAAAATACCGCTCACCAATATAAAAATCTTCATCGTCCATTTTCAAAAAAATATTTATGACAGCATTACTTTCTTAGGAATTGTTGCCTATCAAAGCATGCAGAGTCTCAAAAATTTAAAAAGATTGCGTTGGAAAGATTTTGGCACGGCGCTTGAAGATGTTGGTCCAAAAGCATTGCCCATTATTGTTTTATGCGGTTTATTAATCGGCATCATTTCCACCTTTCAATCTGCCGCACCCATGGGGCGCTTTGGCGCACAAATTTACATTATTAATTTAGTCGGTTTAGGTCTTGTGCGAGAAATGGGACCGCTGATCACAGCTATATTACTCGCAGGTCGAACCGCATCGTCATTCGCAGCAGAAATCGGCACAATGAAAATCAATCAAGAAATCGATGCGCTCATGACCATGGGTTTATCACCCGTAAAATTTTTAGCCATTCCGCGCATTTTAGCAACGGCCATCATGACGCCAATACTCAATGTTTTCCTTATTCTATCGGGCTTAGTCGGCTGCGCGTTTGTCATGAAATCGTTGGGATTTAATTATCACATTTATCTGCATCAACTCGAGGTTGCATTGCGCTTAAAAGACTTTATCGGCGGCACGGTCAAAGCATTTGCCTTTGGTCTCGTCATTGCCAGCATTGGCTGTATGCGGGGATTAAAAACAAAAATTGGTCCGAGCGCTGTCGGTTATTCCACAACACAAGCAGTCGTCAGCAGCCTTATCATGATTATTATCGTCGATGGCATTTTTGCTTACATCTACTACACCCTGGGAATATAAAATGCCAACAGACGCCATCATTCGAGTACGACATTTATCAGTACAATATGATAGCCTGCTGGTATTACACGATATTAGTTTCGATGTATACCCAGGTGAAATCTTCATGGTCGTCGGCGGTTCGGGTATTGGCAAAACAACATTGCTCAATCATATGATTGGCTTGCTTCCTCCCGCGGATGGGCATGTTTTTATTGCGGATGATGATATCATTACCGCAAACGATATTGAGCGCGCGCGAATTCTTAAAAAAATTGGCGTTATGTATCAAAATGGCGCTCTATTTGGATCCTTGAATTTATTGGAAAATGTTTCGTTACCGCTTGAAGAACTCACCGAACTACCGTCACAAGCGATCCAACGAATCGCGCGCAGCAAATTGGAAATGGTTGGACTGTCTGATTTCTGTGATTATATGCCCGCAGAAATCAGTGGCGGTATGCGAAAACGCGCCGCCATTGCGCGCGCGATGGTGTTGGATCCGAATATACTGTTTTTAGACGAGCCTTCTTCTGGATTAGATCCAATTACATCGGCACAGTTAGACCTATTAATACAGAATTTATCCAAAATGCTCGGCATCACATTTTTTATCGTATCACATGATTTATCCAGCATTAACGCTATCGCAGATCGCGTCATCATGTTGCATGAAGGCAAAATTATTGTGCAGGGCAAACCCGAGACATTGCTGCAAGACTGTGATAGCGTATTAGTAAGGAAGTTTTTTAAACGAGAAGCGTAGATTTCAGGGATAGATATGACAACACCCAGCAGACAAACTAACTATTTCAGTATTGGTTTATTTATTTTAGTCGGCATTGCGTTGATTATTTCCGCTATTCTATTGTTAAATAACCAAAAGCTATTTTCCAAAACCACCTATATCGAAACTTATTTTAATGAATCTGTGCAAGGCTTATCGACCGGTTCCCCGGTAAAATATCGCGGGTTAGACATCGGTTATGTCAAAAACATCGCCTTTGTCAATGAAGTTTATCCCCATAAAATGCTATTAACCCCACCCTATAATCGGTATATCTATGTCAAGATGGCCATCACATCGAGTTTTTTAACAAGACCCGCCCGCAAACTCAAGGAACCTTTCGCAACAGAAGAAATCAATAAAGGCTTGCGCGTCAAACTCGCACAACAAGGCTTGACGGGCAATGCCTATTTAGAATTAAATTATGTAGATCCAAAAGCAAACGCACCCTTGCCCATTATTTGGGAGCCAGCACATTATTATATCCCCTCCAGCAAAAGCACCTTAACGCACTTGACAGAAAGCACGCAAAGTATTTTAGATGAATTAAAAGATGTAAAATTTAGCAGCGCTTTCGCTCATTTTGAAGAACTGACACAAACCACCAATCAAGTGATGAAAAAAACGGATCAATTGCTCTCTCGCTCGCAAAAAAAGATTGCATATATCGTCGACAATTTGGAAAATATTTCACATAATATGTCTTTATTAACTGAGCAAGCAAAAGGTTATCCATCACAAATGATGTTTGGAAATCCGCCACCGAAATTTAATCCAAATAAACTATGAAAAAACGATTAGCGACATTACTGTTTTTGGCGCTCACTTGCGCACTATTAGCGGGGTGTTTAAATGCAAAATATGCTGCTCGAACGCAATATGCATTTGAAGTCAACCAATCCGTGCGAGCGCCCTTAGCAACAAACACTAATATATTAGAGGTAACATCGGTTAACATCGAGCCAAAATTTTCGGGCATCAGTTTTATTTATCGATTAAGCACTGTCAATTATACCAACGATTTTTATAACGTATTTATAACGCCGCCCGCCGCAGAATTACGACATGTTTTTGCGAATTATTTTGATCGCACGGGATTATTTCAGCATGTCATCGACGCACAAAGCCTTGCACAACCTAATTATATATTGGTAACAAAAGTTTTAGAGCTCTATGCCGATTATCGCAATAAAGCACAACCCACCGCTGTCATGACTATTCAATTTATATTAATGAAACCCATCGCGCATAAAAATCCCGAGATTTTAATCCATAAAACTTTCCATGAAGCGATTCCATTAAAGAATAAAGATAGCGAAAGTCTCATGCATGCTTGGAACGTAGGATTAACAAAAATTTTACACCAACTCACTGTTCAATTTAGAATTATTCTTAATACTTAATCCCATAGCGCTACCCTAAAATGTAAGCCATACCTTACATCGTGTAATCCATGCAGCTCTGAGCTGCTGGAAGACAGACGCAGCAAGTGTTGTATCATACCTGTTTTGTCCAGCTCTGAGCTGGGCTGGTGAAAACTCTTTCATGTAATCGATAACAATTGATT
>JBBTCW010000052.1:0-10986 GCA_038043025.1 Pseudomonadota bacterium
TTTTAAGTTGCACCTTTGTTGTCAGTGTTTTTTCTTTCCACTGATTTCTGCTTTTCTCGAAAAAAACAACTAATTTTTTTAAAGGGCTTTTGTAATCGTTATTCATGACATCCATTTCCTTGAAAAATAGAAACTCCCAGAGCATGCAATTTTTTGCGATCCAGTCGAGGGTCTTTAATAATCGACAAGTAGCCTAAAATTTCTACATCTTTTCCTTCCATGAGCTGCCTCCATGACTTTAAAAATCATGAATCATACAGCCACTTACCGATATTGTTCAAATTTTAATGCGGGAGCCCTGAATTGGGGGAGGTCAATATATCTTTATAAGAATCTTTATTAAGAATAATTGTTCTTATCGTGAAGTTATATTACACTGCGCGCTGCAAAATTGTTTTCAGGGTTTCGTTGTAGGCAAACATATCCGATGAAAATAAATATTTTTCCAAGTGATAAAATTAACAACAAAGATGTTTTTACGTTACCCCTCTATCACAAAAAATTGTTTGTTGGGGTATGGCTTCTTTTTTTGGTGACGGGCATTTTAATAGCATGTTACGTTCCGGTTCGTACAGGCGCACAATTTGTACAGCATGTAGATCCGGGAACTTATGTCGGCCAGTATGTGGATGATAACCAGTTTCTTGACCGAGCAAATAAATGGAGTCCCCCCGTTTTTACTATTGCACAGATAAAGTTGTTGCTTAATAATACGATTATTCCGAATGAAATTAAAAAATATAATGATGCGCATTCTGACGGGGCTATTGATCCTTATAACATTAAGGCAGAAGATGAGGGTGAGATGATTGCGCTTGAAGCCGAGGCTAAATCTACGGATATGGTTAGGATAAGGGCATTGTTCGACTCTATACTATCAGCGCTTATATTAAAGTTCAGTCTAGGTCGATTTGTTGATTCACTTTCTCAAGTTGAATTAGCATCAGCGTTTTCTAAAAAGAATATTATTTTTTTGTTTAGTATACTGGGTTTTATTTTTGCCTATTTCGTTGTTTATGGGCTTGAATTATTAAGGGTTAAATGAAGAAATCTTGCCTGCTTGCGGTCGAGATGTTAAAAATATTGTTAATTAAAAGGGTGTTGTGATGAATTACCCCTGTATCGATATTTTAGAGAGAAAAGTGGGGGTTGATTATCCGCCGCTTGTTATTGCTGAAATAGGCATTAATCACGAGGGTGATATTGCGGTTGCGAAGCAGATGGTCGATGCCGCAAAGCGTGCGGGGTGTGAGGTTATTAAGCATCAAACACATATCATTGCGGATGAAATGATTCCTTTGGCTCGGCGGGTGATGCCGGGCAATGCGAATGAGTCGATCTATGATATTATGAGCCGTTGTGCTTTATCAGAAGAAGAGGAGCGCGAATTACAGTCCTATGTTCAGCGACAAAATATGATTTTTTTAAGCTCTCCTTTTTCACGAGCAGCCGTTGATCGTTTGATTGCGATGAATATACCGGCCTTTAAAATTGGATCTGGCGAATGTAACAACTATCCATTAATCGAATATATTGCGGCTTTCAAAAAAACCATTATTTTAAGTACAGGAATGAATAATGTGGCTAGTGTTGAGAAAGCGGTTAATATTATCAGAAAATATAAGACGCCCTTTGCTTTAATGCAATGTACAAGTATTTATCCAACACCGTATGACAAAGTGCGGTTGGGTTCGTTGGGGGTGTTAAGAAAGGCATTCCCAGATGCGGTTATTGGTTTTTCTGATCATTCTCTCAGTCATTATCCATGTATGGGCGCGGTGGCAAAAGGTGCGTCTCTGTTGGAACGGCATTTTACGGATCATAAGGGTCGACAAGGACCCGATATTGAGGTGTCGATGGATGAGCAGGAGTTAAAAGAGCTATTGCTGGCCTCAAAGGTTATTTGGCAATGTCGTGGTGGATCAAAGACGATTTTAAAAGAAGAGCGGCCTACCATTGATTTTGCTTATGCATGTGTAGTGAGTATACGAAATATTAAAAAAGGCGAAAAATTATCGCGTTCAAATCTTTGGGTGAAGCGCCCAGGAACGGGTGAGATTTTGGCAGAAGAATATGAGGCCTTATTGGGTAAAAAAGTGTTGGTTGATATTGCCTGTGATGTGCAGTTAGAGCGAGCGATGGTCGAATGAGAAAATTAGTTTTTTTAACCGGTACCA
The DNA here is from genome assembly GCA_038043025.1 of Pseudomonadota bacterium. Taxonomy (GTDB): domain Bacteria; phylum Pseudomonadota; class Gammaproteobacteria; order UBA12402; family UBA12402; genus O2-02-FULL-42-9. The sequence goes on from JBBTCW010000052.1 coordinate 2,178, forward strand.
GAGCGGATTATGGTAAATTAAAGCCACTCATGCGAGCCTGTTGTCGTTTGTGTGATTTTGAGGTGCATATTTATGCGACGGGCATGCACGTGTTACAAGAATATGGCTATACTGTCACAGAGATATTCAAAGATCGATTTTCAAATATTTTTGTCGGAAAAAATCAGTCGATTGGCGAATGGATGGATGTCGTTTTGGCCAATACCATAGTTGGCTTTGGGCAATATATTGCGGTTTTGCAGCCTGATTTTATTATTGTGCATGGCGATAGGGTTGAGGCATTTGCGGGTGCCATTGTGGGATCATTTAGAAACATTCCCGTTATTCATATTGAGGGGGGAGAAGTCTCCGGTACGATTGATGAATCCATCCGTCATACGGTATCTAAGTTAGCACATATTCATATGGTTGCAAATGAAGAGGCATGCAACAGAATTGTTCAATTAGGGGAGCCGGCGTCGCGCGTATTTATAATTGGTTCACCTGAAATTGATATTATGTTATCTCATACTTTGCCTTCGCTAGATCAGGTTAAATCTTATTACGAAATTCCATTTAAGAATTATGCGATTCTTTTATATCACCCGGTAACGACTCTGAATAAACATGAGCTTAACATCAATGCTCAGCAAGTCGTAAATGCCGTTTTGGAAAGCGGTGAAAATTATGTTGTTATCTATCCTAATAATGATAGTGGTTGCGAGATTATCTTGAATGCTTATGAAAGATTAAAAAAGTGTCGGCATGTTAAATTGTATTCATCCGTTCGATTTGAATCGTTTTTAACCTTGTTAAAAAATTGTGATTTTATGTTGGGCAATTCCAGTAGCGGTATCCGAGAGGCGCCTGTATATGCAAAATATGCCATTAATCTGGGTGCTCGGCAATATGGGCGATATCGATTGTCGAGGGATTTTATTATTGACTCGATAGAAGACAAAGAGGCTATTTTATCCGCCATTAGAAAAGCAAAGAAAATGCCGAAAAAAGAGCCAATTTTATATTGGGGCAAGGGTAGCGCGGCGGATGCATTTGTAAATATATTGAGGTCAAATCAATTGGATGCGATACAATTGCAAAAAAGATTTGTAGATTTGGTATCAGAAAAAACAATTTTTTAATGAGGAGAGAAATATAGTGAGTAATCCTGTGGTGTTCAAAATTCCCTATAGTGGTGTGGGTATAAAATATTCTGAGTCGGAAAAGCAAGCGGTCTTGCATGCGATGGATGTTATTACAACACTGACGCAAGGCACCTATCAGCAGCAGTTTCAACAAGATTTTAGCAATTTTGTCAATATGTCTTATGCCTTTGCAACCAGTTGTTGTGCAACCGCGTTAGAATTAGCGGCTATTTTGTTAAAGCTGAAATCGGGCGATGAAGTCATTTGTCCCGCGCATACGTATTGTGCGTCTGTTTATCCGTTTGCGCGCCATGGTGTAAAAATCAAATGGGCAGACATTGATCGTGATACATTAGTGGTTTCTGCGGATACGATTGCGCCGCTGATTACTAAAAAAACAAAACTGATTATTGCAGTGCATTTGTATGGGTTGCCGGCTCAAATGCCAGAGATTATGCAGTTGGCGAAACAACATAATATTCCTGTTTTGGAAGATTGCGCGCAGTCTATTGGTGCAACGATTGACGGGAAACGTGCGGGTAGTTTTGGCGATATCAGTGTGTTTAGTTTTCAGTCCCATAAGAATATTACGACACTGGGTGAGGGAGGGATGATTTGTTTTAATCATCCGGAATGGGCAAAAGTGTTGCCGGGCTTACGGCATAATGGGCATCGTCCTTATGGTGGTTTGCGAGAACAGTATTGGCATCCTGCTATGGTAAATGTGGATTTTGATGAAGGCTATGAAAATATATGGCCACATAATTTTTGCTTGGGGGAACCTCAATGCGCATTAGGGATTGAGTTGTTAAAGCGGGTGGATTCATTGCGTATCGATCGTAGAAATAGACATAATCAATTTATTGAAGCGATGAAGGGTTGCCCCGAGTTAATTTTTCAAACGATTCCTGAAAAATATCAATCTGCTCACCATTTATTACCGTTTCGATATGATGGTCGTAAACAAGGAAAAAATAGTTATGATTTTATTGACTATATTGCACGTGTTCAAGGTGTACAGGCGATTGTTCAGTATTATCCATTAAATCGTTATCCCTTATTTTCCAAAATGGGTTATGGTGATGCAAGAATTCCTAATACAAATTTATTTTTTGATAATATGGTTTCATTGCCATTTCATTGTTGGATGTCTGAGGATGATTTTGATTATATGATTGAAGCAACAAAAAATACAGTTTTGGCTCTTAGAGAAATGGCTAAAGTGGTCGTGTCAGCATAGGAAATAAAATGATGAGCGAATTTAGTATTAATACAAAAGTGTTTTTTGGTCAAGATGCGTATTCATCTTTGTATGCGTTTTTAAAAGAGAGTGATTATCATACTTTTATTGCTATTATTGATGATGCTATTTTGAATCGAGAAGCGGTACAAACTGTACTAAGTTTGTATAAAGAGCATGGATATTTATTACAGGCGGTCTGTCCTTTTGCCGTTCAGGAGGAGCCGACCTATGATCAGTTGGATGCGTTTGTTGACTTGTTATCTTATAAAACATCAGATTTTATCGTGGCGATTGGCGGTGGATCCGTTATTGATTTAGCGAAGGGTGTTGGCGTGTTATTAAAAAATTCCGGAAAAGGAATTGATTATCGTGGGATGCATAAAGTGATGAATCCTGGCGTGCCCGTGATCGCTTATCCATCTACCGCCGGAACAGGATCCGAAGTGACATGGACGGCCGCTTTTATTGATACCATTGAAAATAAAAAACTAGGGATCAACGGTCAATATGTCGCGCCGTTATGTGGCGTATTGGATCCCCGGTTAGTAGCCACTTGTCCTCGGCATATTGTAGTGAGTTCTGGCTTGGATGCCATGGTTCATGCGGCTGAAGCAGTAACAGCAACAACTGCAACCGATATGACTAAATTAATAGGGGTGAAAGCATTTGCGATGATTTATCAGTACTTGCCAATTTGTTTAAATTATTCTGATAATTTACAGGCGTGGTCTAAGCTGCAATTAGCCGCTTATTTAGCAGGAGTGGCGTTGATGAATGCAGGAGGAGGTCCTGCCAGTGCTGTGTCTTATCCTCTCGGTGTTCATTATAAAGTACCACATGGTATTGCTGGTGGCATTTTTTTACGTGGTGTATTTGAAATTAATACGACCAAAGGATATTTGGGTTATGCTTCAATATATGATGAACTTTTCGATGCTAATCATTCGCTTAACGAAAAAGAAAAGACAGTAGATTTTATTAATAAATTCAATCAGTTTTATGATAGATTGAATGCCCCCCGTGATTTGAAAGCATGGCGCTGTGAGGGGAGGGGTGCAAGAGCAGATATTGTTCGTTTAACGATGGAACAAAGGCTGCAAAATATAAAACTTAATCCAGTTCATTTTACGGAAGAAGATGTTCAGATATTGCTTGAAAATGTGTGTGTATAATGAATATAATTGGAATCATTCCTGCAAGAGGTGGTTCAATAGGGATCTCTAAAAAGAATTTACAAAAAATTGGGGATAAAACGTTATTGGATATGGCTATTTTCGGGGCTATTGAAAGCGCTATTTTTGATAGAATCATAGTGAGTTCAGATGATGATGCTCTTCTGCATATTGCTAGGCAATATCCGGAGGTAGAGGTTCTTTTTAAAAGACCGCAAGCATTATCTGGAGGCGATGTGCCCACAGCGGATGTCGTATTGCACTTATTAAATTGGCTGAAGATGCACGAGAATTATGTTGCTGATTCATTAATGCTATTAGAGCCTACGTGTCCTTTTCGAACACCACAGGAACTTCGAGGAGCCTATAAGATTTTTTGTGATCGAGCCGCGGATAGTTTGATTTCGGTTTCTCCGCCATTACAACATCCCTGTGATATGATTTATAAAAATGATGAACAGAAATTTCAATCCTGTCTTGTTAAAAAGATAACCGCAACGGGACGGCAGGGGTATGATGAAGCTTGGTTTATTAATGGGGCAATTTTTATGACGGCTGTGCCCTATTTTTTGCGGAATAAAAAATTTTATGATTTGTCCTCTTGCATCATATATAAAATGACAGAATTATCGGGGATCGATATTGATACGCCCTTTGATCTTGAGATGGCGAGAGCCTGTTATCAGTATTTTGGAGGGACAAGAATTATATGCTAACGGTAGTTGTGTATCATTATGTTCGACCCATAAAAAACAGTGCCTATCCGGGGATGAAAGGGTTGGATAATCGATTGTTTATAAAACAGTTAGATTATGTAATAACGCATTATGTTTGTGTGACCGTGGCTGATGTGGTGGCGGCTTTTTATCAAGATCAGCCACTCCCAAAAAATTCTGTTTTATTAACATTTGATGATGGTTATGTTGATCATTATCAATATGTTTTCCCAGAGCTGATGAAACGTGGTATTCAGGGTGTGTTTTTCCCGGTCAAACAAGCAACATTAGAACACCACATGTTGGATGTTAATAAAATTCATTTTATTTTGGCATCTGTATTAAATAAATTGCAGTTGGTGGAGGAGATTGATCGTTTTGTGCGGGATCGCGAAGGAGAAGAGGCGCTTTATCAATATAAGCAGAAGTCGATATATCATGATGAATGGGATTCATCTGACATTTGCTACATTAAAAAGATGTTACAATTTCTGATGCCAGCATCGGAGCGCAAATTGTTATTGGAGCGCTTATTTGAAAAGCATGTGCAATGTGATGAGGTTTCTTTTGCAAAACAACTGTATCTAAACTTGGCGCAATTAAGAGAAATGCATGCGCACGGGATGTATATCGGTGGCCATGGCGTTAATCATGTGCATTTCAGCAATCTGAGTCTTGAACAACAAGAATTTGAAATACGGGGATCGCTTGATTTTTTATCTTATTTTTATCCGCGTTCAAAATATTTTACATTTTGTTATCCTTATGGGGATTACAATAAAACAACCTTAGCGATTTTAAAGAAATATCAATGTGCTTTAGCATTTACGGTTGACTCAGGTATGATGGATTGTGATGAGCAGAATGCGCTTCAGATAAAGCGAATAGATACAAATCATTTTTTGAAATTGGCTGAGACTCAAACGATAGACGGGTGAAAAAACGAGTAGAGTATGCTATGAATTGTTATTTGTGTGATAGTGAAAATATTATGTTTGTTGATGGACGGGTGCGTGACAAACATCATCTGAAGCCATTACGATGTGAAAATTGCGGATTGGTTTTTTTGAACAAGACCGATCATATTGATCATGATTATTATAAAGAAACTTATACAGAAGAGCAGTTTTCAAATATGAGTTTGGAAATGTATTTAAATGAATATTATCAGGATAATAAAAGGCAGGCAGACAAGATATTACCTTTAATAACAAACTGTTCTTATCTCGATGTTGGGTGTGGTGCAGGGGGTGTTTTGCGGTTGGTGCGCGAGCATTGCTCTGCTGCGTGCGGCGTGGAATTACAAACGAAGTGGCGAGAGGAACTTATACAGCAAGGCTTCATAGTATTTGATCAGTTAAGTAAAGTGAAAGATCAGAGTGTGGATGTGGCCAGTGTGTTTCATGTCCTAGGTCATGTTCATTGTCCGGTTGAATTTCTTCGAGAAATAAAGTCAAAAATCAAGCCTAATGGAAAATTGATCATAGAAATTCCAAATGCGAATGATGCATTATTATTATTATATGATTGTAAGGCATTCTCATCTTTTATTTATTTAAGTCCGCATCTTTTTATTTTTAATCCGAGCACGTTAGAATTGCTGTTTAAAAAAGCGGGATTTAAACAATGGACTATTCAACAAGTGCAGCGTTATCCGTTGTCTAATCACTTGATGTGGTTGGTGAAAGGCAAGCCAGGGGGGCATCAACAGTGGTCATTTATAGATACATCGAGACTGCAAGAGGCTTATGAGAGTTCATTGGCGGCACTGGGTTGTTGTGATACGTTATTTGCTACGATTTTTCTGTGATTGGATTAAAAATTTCTTGTAATTGTTGTAGATAAATAGATTCTGAGCCATTGTTAACATACCATCCATTATGTGCAAAAATTGTTTTATCATATATTTCTAAAATTTTTGTTCTTAGTTTTTGGCCAATTTGATCAGGAGTTTCAGATCGTCTAATAAATGGCGAATAAGCTTTCGGTAATTTTACGTATAGAATAAATACATCACGCATTTCGATTAATTCCGCTTCGCTCAGTTCTTTAGAGGTCAGCGCTGGTTTATCTTGTGTATATATGATTTCTTGCTTATTGTCAGGATTGAAAAACCCCGCGTCAATGGCTACTTGCCTTAAGAGAGTTCCTTCAAAAGGAAAGAAAAAACCTGCATTAGGATATTGTACATCTGCTTTTTTAAGGAGTTGTATGGTTGTCTCATAGGTTGTTCTGGTTTCATAGGGAATGCCTAACATGATAAACGATGTGGTTCGAATCGAGGCGTTTTTGAACAAAGAAAATGCGTGGATTATGTCTTCTTCACTATCCGCTCTTTTTAATATTTTTTTTCTTAATTGTTTGTCACCTGTTTCAACGCCGAGTGAAACGCTTACGCAATTCATGTTTTTAAGTAGCTCAACTTTTTCACGCGTAACGGTTTTTGGGTTGGTTTCTATGACAAAGGGTAAATTGACTTCTTGTCGGTATGTTTCGCTCAGTTCACGTAAATTCCCTAATGGCCGCATTAAAAAATCTTCATCATGAAATTTTAAAAACTCTAGTTGATATTTTGTTTTTAAAAATTTTAATTCGTCGATAATTCGCCGTACAGAATATCTTCTGAGGATAGGAAATCCTTTATATAACGTATCATGCATAAAGTGATTAATACAATACGTGCAATGATGCGGACATCCCCAATTGAGCATATGGTCGCCGGCTTTATAAACCTTGCCATCAAAGGGTTTATAAAAATGAGGTTGTGTAAACAAATCCCAATCGACATAGGGCAAATCATCGAGATTCTGTTTGAGTGGGCGAATGCTATTTTTTATAACGACGGTTTCTTTTTTTGCCCAGATGTTGGGGATAGAGTATAACTCAATATTTTCTTTGCCAGAAAGGGCGTTTAAAAAATCGTTGAAAGCTTCAATACCTTCGCCAATACAAGCAAAGTCGGCGTTATAATGTAATAATGTGCGCTCAGGTTGCAGTGTAGGATATTTTCCACCCCAAATGATGGGAATGTGAGGGAAGAATTTTTTAGCAATGGCTGTTATGTTGGAAGCAATTAATACTTCGTCACTTAAAACAGAAATAGCGATGCAATCGGGGTGAAATTGGTTTATACTTTCAATAAAGTGTTTTTGCAAATTAATTTTTTTTTTGATATGTCCATAGAACGCTAAGTTGACAGGCTTGAATACTTTGGCTTTTTCTCGAGATTTTGTATCGCTCATAAAACCAAAATCGATTTCAGTAGTGTCGAAAAGCTTTGTTTCCCAACCTATACGACGCGCAATCCCGGATAGGAGCGCAAGGCCAATAGGTTTAAAGCCAAAGTCATCTTTGTTTGGTAGCACAAATAATATTCGCATATATTGATTTTATTGAAATTTTAAACGACAAAGTATATAGGTTGTAATTAGTTTGTCAAAGTATGGCCAGATATGGGGTGCGATTAAAACTGCTATTGACGGTTAAGTTTTGACTGTTATTCTATTGTCCTTAGTATTTAGAGGAGGAATCAAGGAATGACAGAAAATGAATTTCATGAGCATTTGCGCTCTTATCCAGAGTTGAGAGCTCGTTTTGAACAATTATTAACGATTGTGGAGAATGCGAATGGTGAAAGCACCTTGGCAGATGAAGCAGAGCAGCAAGTCATCAAAGAACTTAGAATTTTGGGTAAAGACGCCTTGCAAAGCTGGGCTAACCACCAATCAACTAAGGTAGCTGGACATGTGAAGGAACAAAAACCACATATGCGTCAGCATGTAAAAAAAAACTTCAGTGGCACACCAGTTATGGAAAAATAGAGGTGATGGAACAAACTTTTTATCAGCCTAACCAAGGAACGTTAAGACCGTTTAGTTTGAGCGCAGGGGTAACTCATCATTACTATTCATGTTCCTTGCAACGAATTTTGGTAGATTTTGGAGCGGAAGAGGCGTTTAATCGAGTCCATGATAAACTCAAAGAACATTATGGAATTAGTTTACCGGAAAGTGCGCCACGAACGATAACGCTACGACATGCGGCTCAGATAGAAACGATACAAGCCACTCAACGCGGCCATCTGGACGCGCCACCGACAGCATGTGTGATTTCTGAAACGGATGGCAGTATGGTGCCTATCGTTAACATCGATGCGCAACAAAAAGATAGACGAAAAAAGAAAACGGTGTGTTATCGAGAGGCACGATTAACCTTAGCACATGCTCAAGGATCTACCTCACCGATATTTTCCGCTACGTTTAAGGATGTCGATACAGCGGGCGATCATATGGCAGATTGCGTTCATCGTGTGGGATGGGATGCAACCAGTTATCTTCATGCTGTTGGGGATGGCGCGCCTTGGATAGCAGAACAAATAGAAAAACAATTTGGTCAACGAGGACATTATCTGATTGATTTTTATCATATTTGCGAATATCTGACGAATGCAGCACCCATTTGTGATCCCGACAACACCAGGCAATGGGTTGAAGAGCAGAGATTCCCGAGCTAAAAAAAACTTCAGCAAAATAGCATGTTTTAGGAGCAAAGTGG
>JBBTCW010000053.1:0-28871 GCA_038043025.1 Pseudomonadota bacterium
ATTGGCTCCAAGCCAATTGACCACAAGCTCATGGCGATATGCGCGCGAACGTTAAGGGGGGGGGGGAGAAGTGTTTAGGGACAGGACATCGTGGACACTTTGATTAATATTTGTCCTGCTGTTTTAAGTCGAGCAAGTGTAGCCCAATGAAATGTGCGAAGCACATGCAATCCGGGAAATAATATTCCCGTATTCCGCTTCGCTTCATACAGGCTACGCTGGCTTTATTACGGCCATTATTGTATGAAAATATAGTTACATGCTACAGCAATAATAATTACAGTGTTAGTTCTTATGGCAAAGAAGTTTTAGCAAAGCTATGGCACATTGAGCAGGCAGTAGAGGAAAAAGTGTTGTCTATTTTAACCTCCGAAGAGTAAAAGATTTTTTTTAGATTTTATACGGCGAATAAATAAAAATTGTGAAAATATGCTAAACTAGAATAATTTCAAATTATGCCAATACCGACAAATAAATTGGAGACAAAGCATGAAAGTCCTTGCCATTAATGGCTCACCTCACAATGAGAATGGTTGTACCACAAAAATCCTAAAGCCTCTTTTGGCAGGTATGGAGGAGGCCGGTGCTCAAACTGAAATAGTTTATCTTGGCAAAACACAAATTCATCATTGTATTGGCTGCATGAGTTGCTGGACTAAAACTCCTGGCGAATGCGTTTTTAATGATGATATGGGAGAGTTATTACAAAAATATATTGCCGCTGATTTATATATTCTTGCAACTCCACTTTATTATTATAATGTCAGCGGTCTCACTAAAAATTTTATGGATCGCATGCTTCCATTGGTGAAATTAATAAGACCAGAGAAAAGGAAAAAGCTTTTACTGGTTTCTCCAGCTGGCTTTCCTGAAATAGGATGTTTTGAGTCACTAGTTCATCTTATTCGTCATTTGGCAAAGTTTGAGAATGATGATTATCTTGGCGAGGTTTTACGTCCATCAGCCGGGCTGCTAGGTCGAGATTTTTTCCATGATAAAACCGACGTCTATTACAAAAACTTAAAATTAGCCGGAAAGCAACTGATTGAAACTAATAAAATTGATGAGGACTTGCATAAAAAACTACATGAGCAATGGATGACTAGGGAAGAGCTCCGCAAAGTTTTTAAGGAAATTTTTAATATTGATCTTGATCTAAAATAAAAAATAGCGGTTGCACTTATGAGTTGAATTCGTCTTTTGGGTGCGATTTTATGACGAAAATAGTTAAATCTACTTCAAAACCAAATAACATCAGTTTGCATTTAGACCAAGAATATAAATATTTGTTTGGGGAAATTAAAACTAAAATCCAAACCAGTCGACCGCAAGCAGCATTAGCAGTTAATACTGAGGTAATCCAATTATATTGGTTTATTGGCAAAAAAATCATTGTAAAACAATCCGAAACCAACTGGGGAGACAAATTTTTAGAAACGCTCTCTAATGATCTACAGCATCCTTTCCCTGAAACATATGGCTTTTCAGGACCGTAGGCGACGGCGAAATCTCATCAATGACACTTCGATCCAAAAAGATTTCTCCTCCTCCGCTTGCGCGCGCGTCAAGGGCGATGGGGAGCAATGCAATGCTCCCCGAGAGGAGCTCCGTCCGCGCGGAAATCCCCTTGCGGCCGAGTTGTTGAAAAAGAAAAAAATATCGCGCTGCCTGAATCTGTGTTAACCTGCGCCATATGGCTTAAATGTAATGCGCGGGTTAGAACAAAAAAGCCCGTAGGTTGGGCTGAATGCAAATGAAGCCCAACAATTTTATTCGCCAACGGTGGGCTTCGCTCAGCACCAACCTACAATATATTTTGTTTAGCCCAACCTACTGCACTTTAATTTACAAACATAAAATTTTATCGTATGAAACATTTGATAAAAAAAATCAGCCTTCACCGATTGCCAATAGCAAAGAAATTCATACGAAAATAGATAGATGCGGTACAGGTCATAAGCCATCGGCTCACCATCCTTGGCGGCAATACAACCAGATTGCAATAAGTCAACGACAGAGAATTTGATAGTTATTTGAGCGGCTTCTTACCGCCAGCAAGTGACATTTCTAAATTGCTGGGCAGGTGACATTTCTAAATTGCTTTGACAGCTTGCAGGTTGGGTTGAGCGCCTAATTTTTTGGGAATTTAGGATTTTCACTTGCGCTTTTTCCCATCCATGTTTTATGGAGAGAGTAAAGAGCTTTTGCCGCATTGAGGTGGTCCAATAAGCATTTGAATGTAATTGCCCGCATCATGGACAAGCTGTTGCTGTAAGTCTCATTTGATCCACATAATATGTCCATTTTAAGTTATCAGTTTAAATTAGCCAACCTATTGATTTATATGATAAAAATCAGATGGTTATACGAGTTGATCATGTGATACTAATTATATCGCATTCTTCATGCGACAGAATGAGAGGGAGAATGATGTCAAAAACGGTTAGGGTCTGTTACAGAATAAGTGGTACAGTTAGCGCTCAGATGATAGGCAGATTTGGACGTTCTGATTGAGAAAAAAAACGCACATAGCAGGGACTATGTAAGTTATTTTTCGATTGAAGAACGTCCAAAGGTGCCTGTCAGATGGGATGCTAAATGTATCACTTATTCTGTAACAGACCCTTATACTTTAATTTTATACTTGATGGATACCCATGAATACCGATGACCTTATTGCACATATAAAACAGACGGCTACTATCAAAGAAGCAGAGACACTATTATTAACGGCTTTGCAAGCTGAGCCAGACAATGTGTCGGTGTTGGATTATTTGAGTTTTATTTATTTAAAGCAAGCGGATTTATCCAAAGCGAAATTATATTTAGATAAAGCATTGGCGCTCGAACCTCATTCGCCCATTTTATATAATCATCGGGGACAAATTTATCGTTGGCAGGGCGAAATTGATTTAGCGGAACAAGCGTTTGAAACCGCATTGTCTTTTGATGCGGACTATGTTGATGCGCATCACAACTTAGGATTGTTACATTATTCGCAAAGCGATTATGCAAAGGCTGAAGCGTCTTTCAAAACCGCGTTAAAATTGAAAACCGATCACGTGCCCGCACTCTATAATCTAGCATTGGCCTTAAAGGCACAAAACAAAATGGATGAAGCAGTGGCGAGTTTAATGGTGGTGTTGTCCGTCAATCAGTCGCATTTGCATGCGCATTTGCAGTTAGGTAAATGGTTAGTTGAAAAAGAATTATATGAAGATGCCGATAAACATTTTCGATATATTGAACTGATCAAGCCCGATGATGTGACCTTGTTATCATCGATTGCCGTTTTTTTATTGCAACAAGAGCGTTATATTCAGGCGAAATATTATTGTCAGCAGTTATTAAAGCTTCAGACAAAAAACGCTGAAATACTGTATGATTTAGGCGTTATTGAGACTCAATTGGGTGAGTTTTCGAGTGCCATCAATTATTATCAGGCGGCGATTGACGTAGCGCCACAGCATTTTGCCGCGCTCAATAATATCGCCGTGTTATATTTAAAACAAAATAATATTGAAACAGCTAAATATTATTTTGAACAGGCGTTAGCACAAAAGCCCAACGACGCATCGATTCAATTTTTGTTGGATGCGCTCAAGGGCAAACAAGATTTGTTAGCGGCGCCGGCGCAGTATATTCAAGAATTGTTTGATGATTATGCTGATCGATTTGATCATCATTTATGTGATGAGCTGAACTACAGCGTACCGCGTCTGCTAAAACAATATGTTGAGCCATTGATGTCTGGCAATACACGGGTCATGGTGGATTTGGGTTGCGGCACGGGCTTATGCGGTGATTATTTTAAACCGTTGACGAACAAATTGATTGGCGTTGATTTATCGTCGAAGATGATCGAGCAAGCCGAACAAAAAAACAGTTATGATCAATTAATCGTGTTAGATAATTTGGATTATTTATCGTCGCAAAAAGAAGTTGCCGATTTAATTGTGGCGGCTGATGTGTTTGTATATCAGGGGGATTTACAGCCGATGTTGTTGGCTTGTTATCGTGCGCTTTGCCCGGGCGGACTATTGGCGTTTTCGACAGAAATTTGCACCACTGGCGATATGTTGTTACAGCCAACCGGTCGGTTTTGTCATTCGAAGCCATATATTGAACGACTGGCGAAGAACGCAGGTTTTGAGATGAGAGTGGCAGAAGAAAATATCGCGCGCATTCAGCAAGATCGGCCATTTCATGCCTATTTTTTTGTTTTACAAAAATGAGTGTTTAGCGGTATAGTAGAGGATACGTTAACGAGAGGGAGAGTCCAATGAAAGTCATATTGCGGGGTTTATCGATTCTTATTGTGTTGAGTTTAACCGCATGTTCGACCGTACAGCAAAATTCCGCTGCTATTGCACGAATAACCCCATTACAAGGGGTTCAATCGGTTGTTGCGTCAGGACCCATGCATTTGAAGGTGACGGCGGGTAGTCGCGCTGCCACCTTAAAAACGATCGTGAATCAAAGTTTAGGACAAACGGTGAGTGCCGATGTTAAAAATGGGATCTTATATGTTTCGGGCAGCACCGGATGGTCGCGTGACGCAACATCGGCCGTTGTGGAAGTGGATCTACAAACATTAAACGATCTTTCGGTGAAAAGGACAACCAGCGTGTATGTCCAATCATTGGCGCCGACGCGCACTAATTTTAGTGCTATAGACGCGAATGACATTGATATTCGTGGCGCTTTTATGATGCCCAATTTCACCTTGGATCAAGTAAAGCGATTTTATATGCAGGGTTATATTGATATGGGCAATGTGCACTTAGTAGATGCAGATCAGGTGAATATTGAGGGTTTGCAATCGAGCGATATGAACATTACACAACAAGGATTGGGCAGTGTCGGCATGCATGGTTATTCTAATGTAACCAATATTGACCAAACGGGCTCGGTGGAATTAAATTTGGTTTGGTCAAACAGCCAGATGGTTCGCATAAACTTATCAGGTAGCGCAAAATTAAATATCGCGGGTGTTACCGGAAAAATGGTCGTACATGCGAAAAATTCATCTCAGCTCAATGCGCGTTATTTAATTGCAAAAACGGTGTATGTGAGAGCAAACGACTCCGTTATTGCCAATGTTTTTGCTTCGCACAAATTATTTGCGCAGGCAACGGATCACAGCCAAGTGCATTATTATGGATGGCCAAAATTGGTTGAATCCTACCCGGAAAATAGTGGTGTCATTTTGGGATTGACATAGCATGCGCGATGAAGGTTATATCAAATTCGACTGTCGATGGGCGAAACTGCCTATGACGATTCCGCCGTTACTTTTTTCAGAATTGAATAGTTGGCGTGATCGTCTTTATCGCTTAGGGTTAATCGGTGCTTATCCTGACGGGGTTGGTTTTGGAAATTTAAGTGCCCGAGCCGGTTATCAGCGTGAATTTTGGATTACCAGTTCTTCGACAGGACATTTGGATCAATTAACGCCCGAACATTATGCGCGCGTCACCGATTTTGATATATCAAAAAATAAAGTGTGGTGTTGGGGCGGAAACAAAGCCTCTTCTGAAACGATGAGCCATGCGGTGTTATATTGTTGCGATCGCCGCATTAAAGCCGTTGCACATGTGCACAGTAAATTACTCTGGGAGCGTTTGGTGAATCATGTGCCGACAACGGCGATGGATGTGTTATATGGTACGCCGGAGATGGCCTATGCACTGCAAGATTTGTACCATACGACTGATTTACCTCAACAAAAAATTCTCGTGATGGCGGGGCATCAAGATGGTATCATCTCTTTCGGGAATAGTATCGCCGAAGCATCGGAACGCGTTATTAACTTATATAAAGAATTAAGGAATGACTAATGATTCAATCTACTGAGGCCATGTTAAAAAAAGCGCGTACATTATATTGGGAAAATGAAACACTTGTTTTAATCGATCAAACCAAATTACCGGTTGATGTCATTTATGAAAAACAAAAAACGATCGAACAAGTTTGGGATTCCATTAAGCAACTCAAAGTGCGTGGTGCGCCGGCCATTGGTGTGGCCGCGGCGTACGGTGTTTTGTATGCGATTAAAGGAAAATGTGATTTATCACGTCCTAAATTTTTAACGGCATTAGAAACAGGCGCCGAGTATTTAAATTCTTCGCGCCCGACGGCGGTTAATTTAAGCTGGGCATTAAATCGCATGGTGATGAAAGCACAATCAACCAAAACAGACGATATGTATGCGTTGTATCAAGTGTTAGAAGCGGAAGCGATGAAAATTCACGAAGAAGACATTGCGATTTCCTACGGCATTGGTCAAGCAGGATTAGAATTAATTAAAGCGGGTAGCGGCGTGTTAACGCATTGCAATGCGGGGTCGCTCGCAACATCGGAATTAGGAACAGCGACGGCGCCGATGTATTTAGCGCATAATGCGGGGCGCAAATTTCGAGTATATGCAGATGAAACGCGCCCGTTGTTGCAAGGCGCGCGACTAACGAGCTGGGAATTACAACAAGCCGGTATTGATGTCACATTAATTTGCGACAATATGGCTGCCTTTATGATGTCGAAAGGATTTATAGATTTAGTGATCACTGGCTGTGATCGCGTTGCTGCCAATGGCGATGCGGCGAACAAAATAGGCACGATGGGCGTGGCGATTTTAGCCAAGCATTTTAATATTCCATTTTATATTGCATGTCCGTCATCGACGATTGATTTTGCAACCAAAACAGGTGCAGATATTGTGATTGAAGAACGCAAAGAAGATGAAGTTACTTTCTTTGGTGCGCGTCGCACAGGCCCCGAGGGCATTAAAGTGCGTAATCCCGCCTTTGATGTCACGCCAAAAGAATTAATTAAAGGATTTATTACGGAAAAAGGAATTGTGTTTCCGCCGTTTGATGTGAATTTGGCGGAGTTGTTTCACAAAAGTGTTTTCTTTTTGTAGAAGTCCGTCATTCCGGAATTGTTGCGCCGTTGCGCAACAATGTCCGGAATCCAGGGAATCGAAGTGCAGCTCGTCGGTTGGGCTGAGCGCATTGAAATGAAGCCCAACAATAAGCTTTATTTTTCCTGTCATTTCGAATCCCGCCGAAGGCGGGACTGAAAGCGGAACGAGTGTGAGAAATCTTTTGGTATAAAGCGTAATTCACGAGATTTCTCAATTTAAAAGATAGAAACTATTTTCTCTTTATTCCTAATAAACTCGTTTATGCTTTCAATTACCAATAAATTTTTGGGCGTGCCCGCCTGACCAAAATCAAATAAAGTCCCTTCAGAAAGATTATTCGTTTTAATTAAAATTCTCATTTCGAAACCATTTTTAGTTGAGGCACGTAATAATAATTGCTGTGCCTTTTCTAGGGTTTCATTGAATCGCTGGATTTTTACCGGTATTGGCTTTGCTGAATTGCCAACCCTTAGAAAGCCGTCGATACCCTTATTTCTTTGTACAGGGGTAGCATCAATTATTTTTAAGATTTGCAAAATCTCCGGATCTTGATTCAAATATGAACTTTTTCCATTTTTTAATAAATTTGAGTCTGTTCGTATTGGATTGTTTACCCTTTTGTTTGCTAGTTGCACGGCATCATCTGATATATCAATACCTATGTGTTTTCGATTAAGTAATTTTGCGGCTACAAGTGTAGTGCCGCTTCCACAAAACGGGTCTAAAACAATATCACCCTCATCTGTTACTAATTGGATTACTTTTTCCAGTAATAAAATTGGTTTTTGCGTAGGATAACCTACACGCTCGTTTGCTTTAGGATTTAAATATGGAATATCCCAAACATCGGAAAGCGGAACTCCCTTTTTGTTCTGAATTAATTCGTAGCCACCGACGGCATTTGTCTTATATTTTGTCTTTCCATTCGCATCTCTCATTCTTTTCTGAAAAATTTGGTCGATGTTCGTTGTTGGGGAATAATCTTCAAAAATACGGTTGAATTTGAAGTCGGTGGTTTTGCTATAAAAGTAAATTACTTGATGAGAATTTAGTAACCCCTTTTTTGCATTAGACCATCGCTTATATGTCCAAATAATTTCACTCTGAAAATTATTTGCTCCAAAGACATTGTCTAGGGCAATTCTTAAATAATGCGATGCATTTCTGTCGCAGTGTAAAAAGATACTTCCAGTCTTTTTTAATACACGCTTACATTCAAGCAATCTTTCTTCAATATAAGTTTTGTAAGATTCGATGCTCTCCCAGTTGTCGTCAAAGGCGTATCCTCTCAGGTTATCTCTTGTTCTTTGCGATTGTTTCTTTTGTGTAAAAAAAGGCGGGTCAAGATAAATCAAATCTATGGAATTAGGCTCAATTTTCTTTAATGCAGTTTTGCAGTCACCTTTCTTTATCATATCTTTTGAAATTAATCCCTGGGCTCGGTTTTCTGATCGGCAATTTTCTTAAGTATGGATAATAAATCAACGTCGGTTTTCTGATTGATAACTTCCCAAGCCTCTTTGCAAAAATAATATTCACCACCGACGCCAGCATAAATAGTTTTTAATGTTTCTTGTATATGGATAGCTTGGGTACGATTGGGATAATAAAACATTATGCGAATAGGTTTGTACCCCGCGTTTTTAATGTTTTTTACCCTCGTGTGCTCTTTGGTGATATGATCGCCGTCAGTTGTTGCATCTCTCCATTTAATTTCGTACGCATCTTTCCCTACGAGACAATCAATTTCAAATGTTACGGGTCTTGATCCAAGTTTATTTGGTATACGTAATTTTCTTTGTGTTTTGGGAAATCTCTCTTCAAAGCATAGGATTGCCGCCTCTTCCAAAAATGAGCCTGCATATTTATAGAGGAAACGACCCATATTTTGGTACTCGTCAATAAGTTTTCCTTCTTTTGTCGCAACGCCTAAAACTCTGTATATCAAATAATGAGAATTGTTATCTGCTTCCATTTCCATAATTCTCTCGGTCATTTTTTGACGAAGAGTTTTAGAATATTTTTCCGAGAGTGCTAATATTCTTTCTTCAATAGTTGTCATAATTTCACTTCATTTTGAGTGGTATTAGTACGGGTGCTTATTTAAGTCCTCATAAACATACTAACAAATTTTATGAAGTCAATCAAATTAAAGATGGATGTGTTATATGCTACGCCGGAGATGGCCTATGCGCTGCAGGATTTGTACCACACGACGGGTTTACCTCAACTGGTATAAAGTGTAATTCACGAGATTTCTCCTCCTCCGCTTGCGCAGAGTCGTCGAAATGACATGCAAAAAAACAGTCGTCGACAACAGCGAACAAGGAGGGTTATGAGAAATGATTCCGTGGTCAAGTCACTTCGAATATTTCATCGGAATAACCAATGTATGTTGCACCGGAATCAACGTTTGATTTTGGGCGACAATTGCGTTGGCTTCGTGCGGTACCAATGTAATTTGAATTCTGCGATTGACCGTCATGCCTTGCAACCGATCATTGGATGCAATCGGATAATCATCATTGTTACCGCGATAGCGTATGTTTTGGTTGGCGTCATTTATTTTTAAACCATTCGCCCAAAAATAACCGGCGACTTTGCTGGCTTGTTGTTCGGAAAGCGGACTCCCTTGAAATGAAATGTTGGCGCCAATGGGGTCGGTGTGTGCGCTAATGTAAATATCTTTATCAGAAGGCAGCATGTTCTGCGCATCGGCTAAAATATCAGTTGCGTTCGGCAAAAAATTTGCGGTATTTATTTCAAACAAGTTATCCGATGGAATAATAATGATGGTTTTGCCGGGTAGATTAACGACAGATGTCCGCGCGTTTTCTAATTTACCACCATATATGCCTGAATCGGTTCTGGCGTATTGCGTTCTCGAGGCCGCATAGCCTGTGTGCAAGGCAAGCAGGGCGAAGGCATAGACAAAAATCGATGTAATTTTGCGCATATTTTAGATATCTCTTTACGTTTGTTGATCTATTTTGTCACTAATTGTGTGAAATGTCGATTATTAAGAGCTATAAATCGCCCCACCGGTTTTGTAGCACAGCAACGGCTGCAATCGCCGCCGTTTCTGTACGCAGGATGCGAGGGCCTAAAGAAGCGGATTGAAAACCATATTGCTTCGCTAGCAGAACCTCTGTTTCACTCAAGCCGCCTTCGGAGCCGATCAGCGCGATGATGCTATTGGGTTTTGTTGCATGGATCACGTCATTATTTTCGGTGTGAAAAATTAATTTTAAATCAGCGGTTTGTGTTGATACCCAGTGTTGCAATTGAATCGGCGCATTTAATCGAGGCAAAATATTTCGGCCGCATTGTTCGCAGGCGTGAATAATAATTTCTTGCCAGCGCTGCTGACGTTTTTGTTGTTTTTCTGTTGAAAGCTGAATATTGCAGTATTCTGAAATGATGGGCGTGATTTGCGCGACGCCCAGTTCCGTTGCTTTTTGAATCACGAGATCCATTTTTTCATTTCGCAAAAGACATTGCGCGAGATGTATGTTGCACGGTGATTCACGATCAGTCGCATGAAATTTTCCAATTTTTATTTGCACCTGTTTTTTTTGAAGTGCAATAATTTTTGCGTCATATTCACCCCCGCGCCCATTAAAAATAGTAATCGGATCGTTAATCGATAAACGCAACACATTCGAAAGATAATGCGCAGCTGCGTCCGTTAATGTGACGGTGGAGTTTTCGGCGAGATCGACGTGTTGATAAATTCTGGATGTTCTCATGATGTTAAGGGAAATTTCCCTGCGAGATAAAGTGGATAACGATGTATTTTATTTTCATGATCAATATATAGGTTATTTGCACTCAAAACAACACGATAAACAGGATGATACTTGTCTGTAAATATTTTAAGGCTTTTTGCCTGTGTTATCCACCCCGATTTTACTTCTATGGGAATGATTTCATTTTCTATTTGCTTAATAAATTCAATTTCTGATGTGCCTTCTTGCCAACCGAATAATTGTTTATTTGCCGCGCATAAAAACTCTTGTGCAACGAAGTTTTCTGCAAAATAGCCTTTGTAAGAGCCGTAATCATAGTCTAATATTGTTTTTGGTTCGATATCGTCAATTGCGCCTAATATACCAACATCAAACATGAATAGTTTAAATGTATTTTCTTTGGTGTGTGCTAATAGAGGGGTTCTTGCTTTATTGACGAGATAAGTTTTAATAATTAAACTTGCATTTTCTAGCCAATCTAAAACGTTAACGAGGCGCGCATAACGATCTATCCCGGGCACAATACCTTTAAATTTAAACTTGGTGGCTGATCCATTTTGGGCAGAAGCTAACTGCATCGGTACATTGCGCCATAAGCGATCTAAATGCATGGCATTCACCTTGCCTGAATGTTTTGCCATATCCGCATAATAATCCTTAATTAATTCATTTTGTTTTTGTCTCACTTGTACGGTTGCCGCGTAAAAATCTTCTTTTTGGCTGTTATAAAGCGCAACGACTTCGGGTAATCCGCCGACGACAAAATAGATTTTTAATTGCTGCCATAAACGCTCGTGAGCGATAGCAGGAATTTTTGAAGATAACTGAATGGATTGAAAAAATTCCGCTGTCTGTTTGTCATTTGTGGCCAATAAAAATTCTTCAAATGACATAGGATGTAATGTTAAGGAATCGGTTTTGCCGACGGGATATGATTGTTCATTTAAATGTATGCCTAAGAGAGAGCCGGCGCTGCAAAGCGCTAATTCAGGCATATCCTCACAAAAATATTTTAAACTGGTTAATGCACGAGGAGAGGCTTGTATTTCATCAAAGATTAAGAGATCTTTATGGATATTGATGGTCGTGCGTAAAAACAGCTGAATTTCATTGATAATGCGGTGCGGATCGAGATCGGGTTCAAAAATTTTATCGAGAGCAGTATTTTTTTCAAAATTGAGATAGTGATATTGGGGGAAATGTTCCTCGCCGAATTTTTGAAGTAAGTAAGTTTTTCCAACTTGACGAACTCCATTTAAAATCAATGGGTTACGGTTTTTTTTCTGTTTCCAGTGTGCGAGCGATTGATAAAGCTTTCGTTTCATAGATAGAATATAACCGAAAATGACATTTTTTGCCACCACTTTTTGTCAATTTTGTCATTTTGTCGTACGACTTTCCGTCAATTATGCCGTTTTTTCCCACCACTTTTAGGCATTGAGTGGTTTATCCGTTTTTTCCCAGGTAAATTCAGTGCGGCCGAAATGGCCATACGTTGCGGTCGGACGATAAATGGGGCGCAGTAAATCCAACATTTCGATAATCGCATGCGGGCGTAAATCAAAATAGGCATTGATGAGTGCCACAAGTTTTTCATCATCCATCGTGCCGGTACCGAATGTTTCAACATTGATGGAAGTTGGTTTAGCCACACCGATCGCATATGAAATTTGAATTTCACAACGTTTGGCTAAACCGGATGCTACAATATTTTTGGCGACGTAGCGCGCCATATAGGTTGCCGAGCGATCGACTTTAGAAGGGTCTTTGCCGGAAAACGCACCACCGCCATGTCGCGCCATGCCACCATACGTGTCGACAATAATTTTGCGTCCGGTTAAGCCGGTGTCGCCTAAAGGGCCGCCAATCACAAATCGCCCCGTTGGGTTAATTAAAAATTTTGTGTCTTTGGTAATCCATTTATCGGGCATCACCGGCTTTATGATTTCTTCAATCACCCCTTCACGAATCGTTTTGTCATCGACATCGGGCGTATGTTGAGTGGAGAGCACAATGGTTGTGATTGCAACCGGTTTATGATTTTCATATACAAATGTTACTTGGCTTTTTGCATCGGGTCGCAACCAGGGTAATTTTTTACTTTTGCGCGCTTCGGATTGTTTTTTAACGAGTCGATGGGCATAAGTAATCGGTGCCGGCATCAATACATCGGTTTCATCACAGGCGTAACCAAACATTAATCCTTGATCGCCGGCACCTTGTTCGTTTGCGTCGGTTTTTTCAATACCCCGTGCGATATCGGGTGATTGTTTGCCAATCGCGGATAATACCGCGCAAGATTCCCAATCAAATCCCATATCGGAGTGATTGTAGCCGATATCTCTGACCACTTCGCGCGCGAGTTGTTCAACATCAACCCAGGCGGTCGTGGTGATTTCACCGCCGACCAATACCATGCCTGTTTTGACGAAACATTCGCAGGCGACATGTGCGTGTTTGTCTTGCGCTAAAATAGCATCCAAAACCGCATCCGAAATTTGATCCGCGATTTTATCGGGATGGCCTTCGGAGACGGATTCAGATGTAAAAAGGTAATGGTTACTCATCAATAATACTTTTAATCAAAATAATATCTCAAACCCAGCGTTACAGGGCCGGCGCCAATGATACCATAGACGGCTCCTTGATATTGCAAAGTGACGTCAAGACTTTGATTAACGGACGCGCTTATTCCTAAGCCTACAAAAGGTAATACAACCCCACCGCCTTTTTCTCTTGCTTTTTCGTTTGTTTTCGAATAAGTGGAATCAACAGTTGGGATATCAGCAAACATGACACCCAGTTTGGGAACAAAAGAAAATGCGCCATATAACGGGATCGACCAGCGTGCAGTGAAATAAGGTGCATATACATTAGCGTCGACCGTCGCAGTAGAATTATCGCTAAATTTGATTTGGCGTTCAATGCGACCAAAGAGAAGTCCGCCTTCCGCGGCGACGCCATTGGGGTTGAACTGGTAACCGGCGCCTATATTTGTACCAAAACCGATAATGCCACTTTGTGTCGCTGAACGGTCTCCTGCTGTGGAAAAAACACCAAGGTAATAGGCATTTGTGCCGGCACCTGCTTCGGTATACCATCCTTGGTGGGTCGCCGTTGAAGCATCTATCATGCTAGCTTGCGCGTTGGTGAGAGTAAATAATGTGGCCAACATGCCCGTAAACAATGCAAACTTTTTTTTCTTTAACATATCAATACACCTCTTTAAATTTTAATGATCAAGGATATTCTTTAGTGCAAAAAATATCAACCCCCCTTCAGACTCATTTCATACTGTAAAGTTCTGAGGATTTTGGTTGCATAAACGTGCATATTTTGCTATTCATATATGAGTAATGCGGATCCGCATTAGTGTTCTGTCGAACTAACAAATAGGGATATCATGTATGATTAAAAAATTTATTGTCTTGTTTTTTACTTCAGTGGCACTTATTGCTATATCAATAAATAGCGTGTTTGCAGAAGAGGAATATGTGGTATATAACGTTAACCCGCAACCCATTCGGTTTTATCAAGATGGTGAGTCAGCGAATGCAGTGACTTTGGAGAAAAACGAAAATAGCGGCACTCCGAGAACGCTCAAAAAGGGCAAAGCTGTAGTAATTCGTTTTATGAAACTCAATTCAAGCGGAACTTTGGAAAAAGGTCCCTGGTGTCAATATGGCAAGATTAATTTCGGCGACAATTCTATTGTTTATTTGAAACCCATTGTAGATGACGACTTCAAAGACCCTGGGTGCCGATTGAACAATCTCACTTTCATCAAGCCATAAAAAATAAGAGATGTGCCTATGGTGCGATTGATTTCACAGACAAAAATACAAATACTGTTTGTTTGAAATCCAGCTCGTAGGTTGGGCTGAGCACACGCGTGCGAAGCCCAACAATTTTATTCAATATAATGTTGGGCTTCGCTTCGCTCAGCACCAACCTACATTTTGTTTAGCCCAACCTACCGTGCTTAGAAGGTTTATTTTTTTGTGTTGTGCTAAAAAATATGGTAATAATGGCGCATGTCCAAATCAGACTTGACGTCATGCCCATCATTAAAAGGAGTAACCCACATTGAAAAAAATAGTTCTCCCTGCAAAAATAAAAATCAACTCTGATACTGAATTTCAAACAGCGCTAGTATTTTTTGCCAAGCTGATTGATCGTCGTTCCCGAGAGGGAACTTCTATGATTGTTCATCCTGTGTTTCTGCCCATGCTTAAAGCGATGCGAGGTTGGACTGCTAAATTAGAAAAACAGGATATCAAAAATATTACAATTCACGAAGCAGGCTTTGTGGCTGGCGCCGCAGCGGATCGGCTAGTCTCAGTTGATAGTCATGCTTTTACCCATCTACTTCATCGCACAATTGCTGTTATCGAACACTCTCCTACCACGCATACTTCAATGCAAGAGGTCAATGCGTTAGCAGAAGAGATTCATGGTCAAATAATGGGGTTGAGGAGTCTGCACTTAGAGATGTTACGTTTTATCCAGAGAAATAAAATTATCTCTGTGGATGAGTTCAAGCGAACACTCGGCCAAGACGATGCGTTAGAAAGACTGAAACAATCCGTTTCACAAGTCACCATGCTTTTTCGAATCTTAACTTTTTTCGGTAGACAAATTGATACAGTACTTTTTAAACATTATCGGCATCTCGAAAAATTTCAAGGTGACGATGATAAGTATTTGCAGGCAATATTATGCATTGAACCGACTGACGCAGTTTATCGTGCTAAAAAAATTGCAGGTTATATAGGGTATTCCGTGACTTATCCTGTCATTCTAATGGCGAGAGCCTTGATGGGGGGAGGGATGTTAAGTGTTTCGACGACTGTGGCACTTGTTACAGCATTGAACGCCTTTACCAGCACGACTGTAAATGATCCGAATGATTTCTTCTCACACGAAACTTTGGACAAGTTTCTGATGGTTTTTACAGTACTCAATGCTATTGAGATGGGGCTCAATATTTTCGAATCCGGCATGACACGCCAGAGAGCTCTTAAACGCATTGTGGCTGAATCTTTTTTTCCATGGGAGATTTTAGGGTCGGAGGTTTTTCTGAGAGAAGCCCTGCCTTCTCCCGATCCACTTTTCTATCAACCTGCAATTGGACCGCTTTATGGCGCAAGTGCGATTGGCTCCTTATATTTTGATATTGTTGCGATGGTGGGTGGATGGAACTTCTATAAAATGTTTGCGGCATGGGTGACGGATGGTGAAGCAGTTACAAGTAGCGAACTAGGTGTGTGGATACAAGCCTCCAGCTTTTTGGTCACTGCAATTGCTGAATTTGCATTTCAGGTTCGCCCGGTTCCCAAAAACCTGCAAGACGCCTTGATGCAGATTAGCAAAGCTGACGCCGCGATAAGAGAAAATCCTACTCAGTGGCGTCGATATGCTTTGGCGAAAACGCAGGCAATTTTAGCCTCGATTGGTTACTTAATGTTGTTTCTGCCCGCCTTTCAATTAGGCATTGAGACGCTGGGCGTACCATTTGCGAGATGGCTGCATGAGAAAATCTCACTGCCCACGGCAACAGGCCGAGCGGTTGCTAATACAGCACTGGGGTTGATTTTGGGAAATATGTTTCTCATGGTACTGTTAGGGCAAGTTTCTCTTCTCTATTCATCTGTCACCAAAGGTCGTTCGATCGCGCCACCGGCTGAAATAGATTCACGTTCTTTGAAAAGTCCATTGCGGGCTATGCAGTATACAAGCTATGCTCTTATCTACGGCAATGTTACTTTTCTCACATTGATTACGTTTGGTAATACCACGGCCGCCATCGACAGAATGATCAATTGGCTGGGTGACACCCTGCTGGGAGGAAACCCTCCCGCGTGGCAAATAACCATGCGTACAGCTAATATCCTTTTTTCGGCACTGACTGCTCTTATGACCGGTAAAGTGATTACCCTTTTTTGTGAGCATGAGGGATTTTTGGCAACCTATGCATTATTACAACAGCTGCAATCGAAGTTTTCTGCTAATGCAGTAGTACCTCAATCTTTGGATGTGCGACCTATCGATCTTGCTTCCGTGTCTACGCTATTGGAGGCGAACACAGCCGCCATAAAAGATAATCTTCGGGCGTTAGTTTCGCATTTTCAGGAGGGAGTAGAACAGCCATTTGCTGTTGATGAGGGTGGAGTAGTGGAGGCGTCTCGTCATCAATCTTGTTGGGCAAACATCTGGTCAAGAAGCAAAGGTTCAGCCCCGGTCCACTCATTGAACATAGTAACGCCTATTGGAAATATCCAGGAACAAACTGGCGCCGGAGTTGCATTGCACCCATAGCACGTAGGTTGGGCTGTCAAGCCCAACAATTTTATTCAATAATGTTGGGCTTCGCTTCGTGCGCTCAGCCCAACCTACGAGCTACGAGCTCTCAATTGGCTCCCGGCCAATTGACCACAAGCTCATGGCGATATGCGCGCGAACGTTAAAGGGGGAGAACAAAAGGCAGTGAAATTCTCCTGGATGCCGCGGTTAAACCGCGGCATGACAGAAAGTGTTATGTCATCCCGCGACTTGATCGCGGGATCCAGAGAACGCTTTAGCTCCGCACTGCGATTCCCTGGATTCCGGACATTGTTGCGCAACGGCGCAACAATTCCGGAATGACGATTCTTCCGCGTCCTCTGCGTAAAAATTCTTGTCATTTCGACGATTCCGCGCAAGCGGAGGAGGAGAAATCTTTTTGGGTCGAAGTGTAATTTATGAGATTTCTCCTCCCTTCGGTCGTCGAAATGACAGCGCATAGGTTGGGCTTCGCTTCGCTCAGCACCAACCTACATTTTGTTTAGGGTCTGAGGATTTTGGTTGCATAAACGTGCATATTCTGCTATTCATATATGAGTAATGTGGTCTATTTCGCATTCGCATTTAAGAGTGTTCTGTCGAACTAACAAATAGGGATATCATGTATGATTAAAAAATTTATTGTCTTGTTTTTTACTTCAGTGGCACTTATTGCTATATCAATAAATAGCGCGTTTGCTAAGGAGTATTTTTATGCGGTATATAATAACAAAAACTCGAAAAAATCCATTGAGTTTTCTCAAGGCTCGGGTACACGTCATGACCTGGCGCCAGGAGTGCATAGCGGACCGATAAAGTTGGAGGATGAGGGGGACATATTTGTTGAGCTGGTGGACCGCCCGGACAGTGGTTGTCACTATACCCTTGATGCGATTACTGATGCATTTCAGAAGAAACCCGACTTTGATACTGTTTATTTGAAATCCAAGGTATATGACGGCAAAGTTAGTTGTGACGCTTCTTTCGATCAGCCACCTCACCCTGACGATCCAAACTAAAGGCGAGCATTCTCCACGAAAGCTCGTAGGTTGGGCTGAGCACTCAGCACCAACCTACATTTTGTTTAGCCCAACCTACCGTGCCATGGGAGCGAGCATGGTTTCTTCCGGTGCTATCTCCGCAGCCATTTCTGCGTCAAGTCGCAAGGCTTTTTGTCGCGCTTGTTGAATGACGGGGCCTTCTGGCTTTTCTTCAAAAAACAATTGAGATTCGGCTTGAATAGCAGGGCCTAGCTTCTTTTGATCAAGATGATCTAACAAACTTTTTCCGCCCTGGCTCAATTTGTATAGACCGACGCGAAGATCGGGCATGGTCTCTAAAAATGCGACGAGACTTTTAGAAAGCAAATGTGCGCCCATCCCGTTGCTTCGTTTCTCGTTATGTACAATGAAATCGGTAATGTAGAGTGTTTTTGGATCGAGTTGCATATACAGGATAGATCCCACTATTTCGCCGGAATCTTTCTCCGTGACAAGATAAGCATGAGCGCTTGGGTGTTGGGATTTGTTAAATTCAGGTATAGTACCATAGATGCCTTTTTGGGCTTTTTCTGGCGTCACAAAAGTAGGCGCATGTTTTGCTTTGAATGCGTATGCAGCGGCTGCGTGCTCCATAGAATCGCATGACATTACATCGAATAATTTTTCATAATCTCGTAGACGAGGGTGTTGTTGAAAAAAAAGAGTGACCACAGCGCTTGGCGCCATGTTTGTTTGTTTTGTTTCTGCTTCAATAGCTTCATGCAGTTTTTTATATTCAATACAATGAACCCTGTCTAATTCTTCTGGGGGAAGTTCTTCAAAACCGCTTTGTTGAAACATTTCATATTGCTCGGCACCGTCGTACCTAAAGACTAATTTTCCGCCATATTGTGTTTGCATGAATTCATGAAATTCTCTTAATGTTTGTTTACTATCTTTTTCAGGCCATCCAGTAATTTGTATTGACGTTAAAGGTTCATGTGGAAACAAAGTGATCTCAGCTTCAAACCCATTTGGCGCTTTAATAATTTGAAATTCATTTGGATTACCTAAATGCTCGGGATGCGGATGACGTGTAAAGGGCATAATGAAATTCCTTGTGTGATTAAAAATAAGATTTACATTGAACAATGAACTGTGAATTCTATTATAAATAGTGAGGCGAAGCTAGTCCATCGTCCTTGACGCGCGCGCAAGCGGCGGAGATTTCTCAATTTAAATCAGTTGACATATTGAATGCAGTATTAAATCATTGCAGCATCAAATGTGAAAACTGGAGATCATATATTATGCTAACTCATCGCGAACTTGCTAATGCCATTCGAATGCTAAGCGTTGATGCAGTGCAGCGCGCAAATTCTGGCCATCCTGGTATGCCTATGGGAATGGCAGATATAGCCGAGGTTCTATGGAATGACTTTTTACACCACAATCCGAATAATCCAAAATGGCCAAATCGTGATCGATTTTTACTATCGAATGGTCATGGGTCGATGCTGCAATATGCTTTATTGCATTTAAGTGGCTATGATTTATCAATCGATGATCTGAAGAATTTTCGTCAACTGCATTCGAAAACACCGGGACATCCAGAAGTTGATCAAACGCCCGGTGTCGAAACAACCACCGGACCTCTCGGTCAAGGCATTGCCAATGCGGTGGGTATGGCGATTGCTGAAAGGACATTAGGCGCCCAATTTAATAGAGATAATTTTAATCTCATCGATCATTTCACTTATGTGTTTGCCGGCGACGGTTGTTTGATGGAAGGTATTTCGCATGAAGTCTGTTCGTTGGCGGGTACGTTAGGTTTGGGAAAATTAATCGTGTTTTGGGATGATAATCATATTTCAATCGATGGCAATGTAGTCGGTTGGTTTACCGATAATACACCCATGCGTTTTGAAAGTTATGGTTGGCAAGTGATTCGCAGTGTCGATGGTCATAATGCCGATGCGATTCGCGTCGCGATTGAAACTGCGCAACAAGAGCTTACAAAACCGACATTGATTTGTTGTCATACGACAATTGGATTTGGTTCGCCGCATAAAGCGAACACCGCATCGGCGCATGGTTCACCGCTGGGTGATGAAGAAGTTGCAGCAGCGCGCAAACAACTCAATTGGCCGTATGAGCCGTTTGAAATTCCCGTTGAAATCAATCGAGCGTTTGATGCGCGTGACCGCGGCGAGAAATTAGAAGAGAAATGGAAAACACTATTTGCTCAATACCGTCAAAACCATCCGGCCGCGGCAAAAGAATTAGAGCGTCGTTGGAATCAACAGCTGCCAAACGGCTTTGAAGATTCATTTAATGCTATAATACAAGAGTTTTCGCAAGACAATACTAAACTGGCGACACGACAATCATCGCAACAGGTGTTAGAAAAGATTGCACCGATGTTGCCGGAGTTATTGGGCGGTTCGGCAGATTTAACTGGATCTAATTTAACAAATTGGTCGGGTACGCAAGCGATCACGCATGATCAAGCCGATGGAAATTACATTCATTATGGTGTGCGCGAGTTTGGCATGTCCGCGATAATGAATGGCATGACGTTGTACGGTAGTTTCATTCCTTATGGAGGCACGTTTTTAGTTTTTTATACCTATGCCGCAAATGCTGTTCGCATGGCGGCGCTCATGAAAAAGCGCGTGATTTTTATTTACTCACATGATTCAATTGGGTTAGGTGAAGATGGTCCGACGCATCAACCGATTGAGCAAGCGGCCGCCCTGCGCATGACGCCAAATATATCGACATGGCGTCCTTGTGATCTTGTTGAAACGGCGGTTGCTTGGAAGGCGGCGATTGAGCGTTGTGATGGCCCCACGGCATTGTTATTATCGCGTCAAGGGTTACCGGCACAAAAACGAACACGTGCGCAAACGGATTTAATTCGGCGCGGTGGTTATATTTTGCGGGATGTGGAGAGTCCCGAGTATATTTTGATTGCAACCGGTTCAGAAGTGAGTTTGGCGATGGCCGCGGCCGAAGCGCTCAAGGATCATCGTATTCGCGTTGTCTCGATGCCATCGCCGGATATTTTTTTACAGCAAGATGCGGCTTATCGGGAATCGGTATTACCTGTGGCGGTTACTCAGCGGGTGGCCATCGAAATGGGGGTGACGGCTTATTGGCGGTCATGGGTAGGTACTTTGGGGTATGTGATTGGTTTAGACCATTTTGGCGGGTCCGCGCCGGCGAAAGATTTATTCGAGGAGCTTGGATTTACGGTTAAACATGTGATAGAAGTAATAGATAGAGTTCGCAAATAAGAGGTGACCTATGACAATCAAAATAGCCATTAACGGATATGGCCGCATTGGCCGGCTGATCACGCGTGCATTATATGAAGGCGGTCATCGCGATGCATTTGAAATCGTGGGGATCAATGATTTGGTACCGGTTGAAACAGCAGCGCATTTAACGCGGCATGATACGGTACACGGCAAGTTTGCAGGTGATGTGTCGGTCGAGAAGGGCACATTAATTATTAATGGCGATCGCATTCCATTTTTATCTGAACGTGATCCGAGCAAATTGCCCTGGAAAAAATTAGCTGTTGATGTCGTACATGAATGTACAGGATTATTTTGTGCATTGGATAAAGCAAGCGCACACTTAATAGCAGGCGCTAAAAAAGTATTGATTTCCGCGCCAGCAAACGATGCGCACGCGACCATTGTTTATGGCGTTAATCACAATACATTAAAAGCAACAGATACCGTTGTGTCGAATGCATCCTGTACGACGAATTGTTTAGCGCCGCTTGTCAAAGTTTTGCTAAAAGGGGTAGGTATCGAAAAGGGGTTGATGACAACGATTCATGCTTATACGAGCGATCAATTACTGCAGGACGGTCCGCATAAAGATTTGCATCGTGCGCGCGCAGCGGCGTTGTCGATGATTCCTACAAAAACAGGCGCAGCCGCAGCGGTGGGACTTGTGTTGCCCCAAATGCGAGGCTTGCTGGATGGATTTGCTATCCGTGTGCCGGTGGCGAATGTATCGATTGTTGATTTATGTTTTACCGCTCGGCGCGAAACTTCGGTAGAAGAGATCAATAAAATTATGAAGGCCGCTTCTGTGGGCGAGCTAAAAGATATTTTAATTTATAATGACGAGCCATTAGTGTCGAGTGATTTTAATCATAATAGTGCATCATCAATTTTTGATGCATCGTTGACAAAAGTGGTCGGTAATTTTGTAAAAGTGTGTGCTTGGTATGATAATGAATGGGGTTTCTCAAATCGTATGTTGGACACAACGCGCGCGATGATGAGCGTATAAATTTCAGCTCAGGGGTAAGCAGGTATTCATTCGAAATGACCAGTAAAAAAACGTAAAGGTAATTGTATGACTTTTTTAAAAATAACAGATGTTGACCTTAAAAATAAGCGAGTATTAATTCGCGACGATCTCAATACACCCTTGAAAAAGGGAGAGATTTCTTCAGAGGCGCGCATTGAAGCTGCCTTGCCGAGCATCAAGCTTGCGCTAGAATCAAATGCAGCCGTGATGATCATGTCTCATTTAGGTCGTCCGACGGAAGGTGAATTTGAAGAAAAATTTTCTTTGGCGCCCGTCGCTAAAAAATTATCTGATGCGTTAAACAGAGAAGTGCCGCTGATTCGTCATTGGATTGATGGAGTTAAGATTAAACCCGGCCAGATTGTTTTATTCGAAAATACGCGGTTTAATGTTGGCGAAAAAGAAAACGATGATAAATTAGCACAGAAAATGGCAGCGCTTTGTGATGTTTATGTGAATGATGCATTTGCAACCGCGCATCGTAAAGAAGTATCGACATATGGCGTTGCAAAATACGCGCCCGTTGCGTGCGCAGGCATTTTGATGAGCCGAGAACTCGACGCATTAAGTCAAGTGATGAAAAATCCTAAGCGACCGCTGGTTGCGATTATCGGCGGGGCAAAAGTCTCGACAAAATTAGCATTACTGAACTCCATTGCACAGATGGTCGATTATTTAATCGTGGGTGGCGGTATTGCGAATACGTTTCTTGCGGCCGCAGGCCATCCTGTTGGCAAATCATTATATGAGGATGATTTGTTAGATAAAGCGGAACAGCTTGCAACCATGGCGGAAGCATTAGGGGTTCATATACCGCTGCCAACCGATGTGGTTGTTGCAACGTCTTTATCGCCGAAGGCGGAGGCTTATATTCAGCCGGTTGATCAAGTGGATGATGATGAGAAAATTTTAGATATCGGCCCCGATACCTGTGAAGCATTTGGCGAAATTGTACGTAAAGCGAGAACGATTTTATGGAATGGTCCGCTGGGCGCGTTTGAGATCGATCAGTTTTCGAAAGGCACCGAATATTTAGCGCGTCTCATTGCTGAAAGTTCAGCATATTCCGTTGCCGGCGGTGGAGATACGATTGCCGCCATCGAAAAATATGGTCTTGCCGAAAAAATTTCCTACATTTCAACAGGCGGCGGTGCGTTTTTAACATATCTTGAAGGTGCTACACTCCCCGCGGTTGCGGCGTTAGAAGCGCGGTTTGAGAAGTAGTTTTTTCCGAGCAAGCGTAGCCCGTATGAAGCGAAGCGGAATACGGGGAGATTTCTACACTTGCGAGCTCATGCGAACAAATCGGTTTCAGCTCAGAGGACGCAAAGCGTTCGTCTGATTCTAAATAATTCATCATTACTTCTGGTAAATGCCATTCTAATAATGTCATCCCGCGGCGAAGACCGCGGGATCCAGGGAAAAAGCGTAATTCTTCTGGATGCCGCGATCAGGTCGCGGCATGACGCCCATGAAGTGAATCGCCAAAAGTGGGAAAATTATCATATAGACATATTCCCACTTTATGCTATAATTGCGTTAAATCGAGCAAATATAGGTGAACATTATGACTCAATTAAGCAAACACATTAAACCGGACACGAAAGGCAGAATTTACTTAGGTAAGCTGACGGAAGGGGTAAGCGGCTTTGCTGTGACAGTAGACAAACACCATCGCATTATTTTAGATCCTCTAGTCGAGATTCCAGCGCGTGAGAAATGGTTGTTTGATAATAAAGAAGCGCTAAAATCAGTTAAGCAGGGCATTAAGGATGCGAAAGATGATAGATTGAATGACTTAGGTAGCTTTGCAGAATATTTAGATGAGGGCGAGATTGAATAATGTTTAAGCTTCAGTTTACCAATACTGCTAGAGCTCAGTTAGAAGCATTGCATAAAAATAAAAGCCTCAGGAAACGAGTCAAAGCAGTGCTAAAAACGCTAGCCTACTTAGAGGCGAACCCTAGACATCCAGGGTTAAATACGCATAAATACACAGCCATCATCGGTCCTGAAGGAGAAGATATTTTTGAGGCATATGCTGAAAATAATACACCTGCGGCCTACCGCATTTTCTGGTATTACGGTTCCAAGAAAAAACAGATCACCATTGTTGCCATCACGCCACATCCATAAAAGCAAGCGTAGCCCGTATGAAGCGAAGCAGAATTAAAATAGATTTCAGCTCAGAGGTAAGCTGGTATTCATTGTTAGAATGGCATTTACCAGAAGTAATGATGAATTATTTTGAATC
Source organism: Pseudomonadota bacterium (assembly GCA_038043025.1). Classification (GTDB taxonomy): domain Bacteria; phylum Pseudomonadota; class Gammaproteobacteria; order UBA12402; family UBA12402; genus O2-02-FULL-42-9. The sequence continues at coordinate 24,565 of JBBTCW010000053.1, forward strand.
AGATGAACGTGTTGCGTCCTCTGAGGTGAGACCAGCTTGTTCGCATGAGTCATAACAGTGAAGCGTCCTCTGAGCTGAGACCGATTTGTTCGCGGGCCACACTTGCTTCGCACATTTCATCCGGACTACACTTGCTACACTCCCCGCGGTTGCGGCGTTAGAAGCGCGGTTTGAGAAGTAGTTTTTTCCGAGTTTTTCTATGCAGAATAAGCATTGACTAAATTTATTCAATGAGCGTTGAATAAATTTAAAACTGTACTATAATAGACACATGGATACGAGATTTTTAGTACATAACCTTCATCTTGAAGGTACCGATATATTTCTGGCACAAGATCCACAGCTGCGTAAGCTTAAGTCGCAAGTTTATATTTATACTTCATCTTTACTCAACGAATTTCCTTTTAAAACAGCCGGCATTTATACATTAACAGGTGGTCGACAAGTGGGTAAAACCACGCTATTAAAACAATGGATGGCGAGATTACTGGCGGAGGGTGTTCATGCTAATCGCATCGCTTTTTTTTCCGGGGAATTGATTGATGATGCCCATGGATTGCTACGACTTATTCAACAACAGTTATCGGAAACCGACAGTTTGCATATGCGGTATCTCATTGTGGATGAAGTGACCTATATTATAGCTTGGGAGAAAGCAATAAAATATGCCGCAGATGCGGGATTACTAGAAAACACCATTCTCATGTTAACCGGTTCGGATACGGTTGTTATTCAAGAAGCGAGGATGTCATTTCCAGGGCGTAGAGGTCTCGCGGCCAAAACTAATTTCCATTTGCATCCCTTATCTTTCCGTGAATTCATACAACTTAAAACAAATGTTTTGAATGTCCAGAGTATTTCTACCGGCACTTTGTTTGATGAATTTAACAATTATTTGCAGCATGGAGGGTATTTGACTGCCATTAATGATATCGCAAAACAAGGTATTATTCATGAAGCAACGTTGATTACCTATTCTGATTGGATTCGTGGTGATTTATTAAAGCATGGGAAACAAGAGCATTATTTAAGAGAAATTGTTCATGCCATTATTAAGCGGTATAGCACGCAGGTGAGTTGGAATGCGTTAGCGAAAGATCTTTCGATTGAGCATCCGAAGACAGTCTCTGATTATGTTGAACTTTTAGCATCAATGGATGCTGTGTTTATTCAAAATGCCTTATTAGAAGACAAGTTAATTCAAGCGCCAAAAAAAGCAAAAAAGATAATGTTTTCAGATCCTTTTATTTATCATGCGATGCGGTATTGGTTGTCTCCCGTTGAGCATCCTTATCAAGAACAGATTTTACCAATGGTAACGCAATCTGATAGCTGTGGAAAATTGGTTGAAAGTACGATTGTGACACACTATGCGCGTTATTACCCAACGTATTACATTAAAGCAGAAGGCGAGGTTGATATTGCTTATGTGAGAAACAAAAAGTTTTGGCCTGTTGAAATAAAATGGACGAATCAAATTCGCTCAAAAGACTTGAAGCAAGTAATGAAGTACAACAACAGCATCATTTTAACAAAGTCGCATCAGGCGGGTGAGATAAATAAAGTGCCCACAATCCCTATTCCACGGGCGTTGATAGGATTATGTTAATCAGCGTAGCTCATCTAAAGCGAAACAGAGTACGAGGACGATTTCCCTCACGCCACATCCATAAAAGCAAGCGGCTATTGGAAAGAGTAGTGAGTGACGCCTCAATGAGATTGGCGCTCCTGATGACAAGATTAATTTTTGCATATAGCAATTGCTCTGACGCCGGAAGATTTCAAGTCTCTGACTTCCTTACTTGAGCCCGAGGTCATCACTCGGTACAAGAATGCCACTATAGAATAAATATGGCAAGAAATATTTTAGTTGAAAATTGATCTCTCTTGATGAGTCCATTTCATTGGGTTAACAAAGCTTGCCCGGAACTCGCGTTAGAAGGCAGGAGTTTATGTACAGGTCGCTGCATTCGGGTAATATTTACTCGCTTTAAAGCCGACGCAGCTTCCTCCTGGTATGTAATAATAGCGCAATGGACAGTTGTTGCCGTATCCTACGCTTTTAATGTCTGACGTTTGATAATCAAATTTGCGCGAGCCTATTATAATTGAAAAATTAAAAGTATTGTCCAAAGCCGATGATCCTCCAACTTCCGAATTTGGCGGCAGCTGTATGCTGAGAGGTCCCTTTGCGAATATTTGCTCTTGAGAGCATTGCTGCGGAGTTGCTTGTTGTGTTCCAAGAATTCTGTTTATAGAGGAGGTTTGAGGAACAGAAACCGTATGGTTGACTAATTGAAAAGTAATCGTGCTAGCAGAAGATGTTTGAATTCCATTTCTATCGATCGGAAAAATTGGGAATAGTTGTTCAACAGTTTCGTTAACACAATAGATGTCATCGGCAATTTTATTGAGAAAAACGGGTGGCTCTAGCGTTATAAGATCATCTGCCGTTGTTGGGAAGCCAGTTAATTTAAAACCACCCCCCACCAACGGCGGAACCGGCGGCGGGCAAACAGCGTCGGCGATGACGTTTTGTGTCGAAAGAAGCACTCCTAACAAAATGGTTGCCATAGATACTAATTTTTTCATTACTGTCTCCATTTTCAATTTTAATTAGCTTTAGCTACATGCATCTGCTGCCGCAGAGGAACAACACCAAACAGTAGACGACGCAGCTTCTAGTATGCAACTGTTTATGCCAAAATCTGTGTTTGCACCAGAGTACGTGTAAGTAATGGTAAATCGCGGATTTTTTTCTTCCGAAATCTGAGCGGTTCCTGTAATCGTTAATACAAGTTGTGTTCCATTAATTTGATAGTTCATTTTTACATCAGTAAACAAGCTGTTAATTAGGTTGCTACAAACGGGTTGCCTGTTAATATCTAGAGATGTAAACAAAAAATCGGTTCGCGGACTACTTGTTATGGTATATGAGATCGTGTCAGCGTTTAGTGGAGCGGAACCTTGCCATATTGTGTAGGATACTGGGAACAACCGAGGAAATGAATATTTTGCTACGCTGGATACGCCATCACCCAAGTCCTCGACATCTTGGATGCACGTGATTTTGCCTGTGAAATCCTCCGGTGTGACATTAAATTGAACGACCTCTCTTTCACCAACAGTAGTATTGAACGCAAGGATTTTAGGAGAAAATATGGCGAAAGTATGGCCGCTGATTAAAAGTAAAGATCCTGATACCAATATAGCCGCGCCCAAAGAGCTAAAAAATTTGTTCATAAATATCCCTATAATGATCCTCATCATAGTATGGCTTAAATATTAAATTTTTCAAGGATTGCGATTGATTTTTACTAGACGCGGGATATAAAAACATTTTATAATGAATAGGCTAAATATTTTCCAAGGCGATTATTGATGTATAAAATATTGACAATAAAGAACAAAAGGTTTGCAGCAGTGGTTTTGGCTGGAGGGTGCTTCTTATCAGTGCAGAGTGCAATGGCGAGCAGCGTATTTTTGCCGAACGGGTTTTATCTCAGTGGCGGTAGCATGGATGGCTATGTGAAAGCTGATAATGTTAAAGTGGTATCATCAGATCAAACAGTTGTTCCTAGAAACACCGGCGTTAGTCGCTTTGGCTCCGGTGGCTTTTTTGCGTTGGGTTATGGGTTTGCCTCGACGCCGGCGCGCTTGGCGGTAGAATATACGCATCGACCAAAAGTATCCTATTCAGCGAATCCCATTTTTAAATCGGCAACAGAACCGCAAAAAATTAATAGCACATTGATCAATAACACGATAATCTTAAATGCCTATTATGATTTTCATTTTTTTAACAAAGTTTCACCGCTGACGATGTTTTTAAAAGGCGGTGTTGGCTATGCGCGCAATCGAACGAGTTCGCGTATCACTTATAGGGGCGGAACACCAGTTACCACTGCGGGCCAACATGCTCGAAACTTTGTCAACACCTATGCATGGGATGCGGGGTTAGGATTGCGTTATCGCATCATGTCAAATATTTTTGTGAGTTTAATGGGACAATATGTGGATATGAATGAAGCCAAGTGGGGGCCTTGGCATATGGGTGGATCTATCCCCCAAGATTATGCTTTAAAAGCCCATACGCTGCGTTCAATTGAAGGAGTGTTATCGCTCGATATTTTCTTAGGGAAACAACAACAGCCGCCGCCGGGGCTCATTAATGACGGTGATTCTTCAAAAAACCCAGCGTTGATCAATGATGATCTGCAGGAAGACACAATAATGTGAAAATTTCCCTGCGGCTTGCGGCATGGGTTTATACATAAGTTTATCATGATTTCAATCCTGGAAGCACT
>JBBTCW010000054.1:0-7307 GCA_038043025.1 Pseudomonadota bacterium
TCGCTCAAAATATGATTCAATATTCTTAATTTTAATTTCTATATCGGGATTTGGGGTCTGTTACAGAATAAGTGGTACAGTTAGCGCCCAGCTGATAGGCAGATTTGGACGTTCTGATTGAGAAAAAAAACGCACATAGCAGGGACTATGTAAGTTATTTTTCGATTGAAGAACGTCCAAAGGTGCCTGTCAGATGGGATGCTAAATGGATCACTTATTCTGTAACAGACCCTAGGTCATGGCGTATGAGTGGATTAAGTGGATTAATAGGTTGTAAGATATTGCTCAACTTCCCATGGGTGGACTTGGGCAATGTATTTTTGCCACTCGCGACGTTTGGCCGTAATAAAGTGTTGAAAAATATGTTCGCCGAGCGTGTTCTTGACGAGCTCGCTTTTTTCCATTTCATCAATCGCTTTATCTAAATCACCTGGCAACGATTTAATTTTTAGTCGTGCACGTTCGCGGCCGCTCATGGTATAAATATTTTTATTAACGGGTTCGCCGGGATCCATTTTGTTTTCGATGCCGTCTAATCCAGCCGCGAGCATCACAGCAAATGCTAAATACGGATTACAAGCGGGATCGGGTGAGCGTAATTCCGCACGTGTGCCGCTGCCACGTCGATCAGGAATGCGCAACAGTGGCGAGCGATTTCGTAAAGACCAAACAATATGCGTGGGTGCTTCATATCCAGGGACTAAACGTTTATAGGAATTAACGAGCGGATTGGTGATCGCGCAAAAACCGGATGCGTGATGCAATAATCCTGCAATATAATGTCGTGCGATTTGCGATAATTCGAGAGGATCGTTTTGATCATGAAAAGCATTATTATCGTCGATAAACAAACTTTGATGTGTGTGCATGCCCGACCCATTGATGCCATAAATTGGTTTTGGCATAAACGTTGCGTGCAATCCAAAATCGAGCGCCACTTTTCGTACGACAAAACGAAAGGTCACGATTTTATCTGCTGTTTCTAATACATCGCCATATTTAAAATCAATTTCATGTTGTCCCTGCGCTACTTCATGATGTGCCGCCTCTACCTCGAAGTTTAGTTTTTCTAGCGTTTGCACGATGGCGCGGCGCGTTTCTTCACCGCGATCGATAGGTGTTAAATCAAAATAGCTACCGGAATCATGTGTGCGTGTTGTTGCTTGCCCGTGTTCGCCGCGTTCAAACAAAAAGAATTCTGCTTCGGGCCCCATTTTAGGGGTGTAACCCATCTGTTTTGCTTTGTTACAAATATGTTTGAGCGCAGAGCGCGGACAACCAGGAAATGCTTCGCCGTTGGTATTGGCAATATCACAAATGATGCGCGCAATTTTATGTCCGTCGTGATCCCATGGCAGCAAGTGAAAAGTATTGTAGTCGGGAATCAGCATCATATCCGATTCTTCGATACGAGCAAAACCTTCAATCGACGAGCCATCGAACAAAACTTGCCCGTCCAGCGCTCTTGGAAACTGACTGGCTGGAATTTCAACATTTTTGCTGATACCCATAATGTCGATAAAACATAAACGCATGTACGAAACATGTTCGCTTTTTAATATGTTGAGAATTTCATCGCGGGTTAGCATGTTTTTGTCCTTTGGGTTAAAAAATTAAAGCAGTTCACAATAAATATAAAGTTTTTTTAAAAAGTGTCAAAGGATTTTTGCAAAAAATGCAGTATTTTTATTACACGTATCGATTTGTTTCGGTTTGCGAGGATAATTGATGTTGAGCTAGTTATCCTTTTATTAAAAATGCGCTATGATGTTGAATCATCAGGCAGTTGGAAGAGTAGATATGTCCCAAGATCCAGTCTTAGACTTCGAAGACATCGAGTCGAAACCGGTCAAAGATTTTACAGAAAATGCGTATTTAAATTATTCGATGTATGTCATTTTGGATCGTGCGTTGCCGCATATTGAAGATGGGTTAAAGCCGGTGCAACGCCGCATTGTGTATGCCATGTCTGAGCTGGGGTTAAAAAATTCAGCAAAGTTTAAAAAATCTGCCCGCACGGTCGGTGATGTATTAGGTAAATATCATCCGCACGGGGACAGCGCGTGTTACGAAGCGATGGTGCTCATGTCGCAATCCTTTTCGTATCGTTATCCGCTGGTGGATGGCCAAGGCAATTGGGGATCGATTGATGATCCTAAATCATTTGCCGCCATGCGTTATACCGAAGCGCGATTATCATCGTATGCGCAAGTATTATTGCAAGAGTTAGAACAAGGCACGGTTAATTGGCAGCCTAATTTTGATGGGACATTGCAAGAACCCATATTGTTGCCGTCGCGTTTGCCCAATGTGTTATTAAATGGAACCATGGGCATTGCAGTGGGGATGTCAACGGATATTCCGCCACATAATTTAAAAGAAGTGGTCGGCGCTTGTATGCATTTGCTGGAAAATCCAAAAGCACAACTAAACGATTTATGTGAATATATTTTAGGCCCGGATTATCCAACGGACGCTGAAATTATTACGCCGCGCAAAGAGATCATAGATATATATCGTACGGGCAATGGGACGATTCGCATGCGTGCGGTTTATGAAAAAGAAAAAAACGATATTATTATTACGGCGTTACCTTTTCAGGTGTCGGGTGCAAAACTCTTAGAACAAATCGCTGCGCAAATGCAGGCAAAAAAGCTGCCGATGGTGAGTGATTTGCGTGACGAATCGGATCATGAGCATTTAACGCGTTTGGTTATTGTGCCGAGGTCTAATCGTGTTGATGTGGATACATTAATGGCGCATCTGTTTGCGACGACAGATTTAGAAAAAACCTATCGTGTGAATTTAAATATGATCGGCTGCGATGGTCGTCCGCAAGTAAAAAATTTAGAAATAATTTTAAATGAATGGTTGGATTGGCGAAAAAGCACGTTACGCAAACGATTGCAATTTAGGCTCGACAAGGTTTTAGATCGATTGCATTTATTGGACGGATTGTTAATCGTTTATTTGAATCTTGACGAAGTCATTAAGATTATTCGAAAATCAGATGAGCCAAAATCAGCACTGATGACGAAATTCAACTTAAGCGAACGACAAGTCGAGGCTATTTTAGAAATTCGCTTGCGTCAATTAGCGAAACTCGAAGAAATTAAAATTAGAGAAGAGCAAAAAACCTTGGCGGCCGAGCGTGACGAATTGCAAAAAACTTTAGCGTCCTCCTCTCGATTAAAAACATTATTGAAAAAAGAATTGGCCGCAGATGCGGAAACCTATGGAGATAAACGACGCTCGCCAATTGTCAAGCGAGCCGAAGCAAAAGTCATTGATGAAGATGAAATATTGCCGACTGAACCCGTGATGGTTATTTTATCGCAAAAAGGGTGGGTTCGATCCGCAAAGGGGCATGACGTGGATCCACTGACATTAAGTTATAAAAACGGAGATGAATATTGTGCATCAGCGAAAGGGTTGAGTAACGAGTCAGCGATATTTTTTGATTCGACAGGGCGCGTGTATTCGATATCTGCGCGCATGCTGCCATCTTCTCGCGGACAAGGCGAGCCGATTACCAGTCGTGTGAATCCGCCGCCGGGTGCAATTTTTAAATCTGTTTTGATGGATAAATCGGAGCAACATTATTTGATGGCATCCAGCGCGGGGTATGGATTCATATTAAAGTTTAGTGATTTGGCGGGCAAGAATCGTGCGGGTAAAGCGGTTCTGCGTGTGCCGCCAGGCGCGGTTGCATTATCGCCGATTAAAATAAATGATATTGAAAAGGAGTATATTGTCAGCGTGACTAATCAAGGGCGTTTGTTAATTTTTCCGGTGAGTGAATTACCTGTGTTGCCCAAAGGGAAAGGGAATAAAATCATTCACATTCCCACGGCGCGTGTGGCCAGTGGCGAAGAATATGTGGCAGCGATTGCTGTTTTTGTTGAAGGTCAATCATTAGAAATTTTTTCAGGCAACCGCAGCATCACGTTAAAGCCAAAAGACTTAAAACATTATTATGGAGAGAGAGGGCGCCGCGGCAATAAATTGCCGAGAGGGTATCAAGGGGTGAGTAAATTAATTTTAGCTCAGAGGTAAGCGAAGCTTCGCATGAGTCATAACAGTGAAGCGTCCTCTGAGCTGAGATCGAGTTTTTTAACGGAGAAAACTATGAAAACTTATGCAGAAAAAAATCTAATTCCAGGCGAAAAAATTGTTTACGCCGGTCATCGCCATTGGATTGTGTTTATGGCGCCAGTGATATGGTTGTTGTTGGGTGTTATTTTTGTGGTTGAATTAAATGTTTGGTTGTTTGCAATGCTGGCTTGGATCATCGCCGCCTTTTATGCGGTTTTAGCGTGGATTGATTATGTGATGAGTGAAATCATTGTGACCAATATGCGTATTTTGATCAAAGTGGGTTGGTTATCGCGAGATTCGATCGAAACGACTATTGCCAACATTTCATCAATTTCGGTACGACAAACGATTTTGGGGCGTTTTTTAAATTATGGCAGTATTACAGTGAGCGATCGCGGATCTGCGCGTGCGCCGTTTTTGCGTATTCAGCGTCCATTTAAATTTAGACAAGCGGTGCAAGAGCAGCAAGAGCGAGCAAGTAAAAAATGATTTTTATTTATACACAGTAAAAATTTAACCTAGTGGTGTAAATCTTTACAGAAACACGTTGATTCTATTGACGAAAGTAAAAAATCGCCATACTATAGAAGTGTATAAATATGATAGGTGGTGTCATGGAAAATACCGTGTTAGATCGTTTTGAACGGCAAGTGGATGCGTTATTACGAAATTTTGAGCGATTAAAACGCGACAATATTGCGTTACGGACAAAACAACATACGTTACTTAATGAACGAAACGCCGTTACAACCAAGACGGATAAAGCCATACATCATATTCGACGATTAATTGGTCGATTAAAAGCAATTGAGAGTACAGAAGAATGACGGATCACCAAATTTCAGTGCGCATATTAGACAAAAGTTACCAAGTAAAATGTCCTGTTGATATGGCGCAAGAGCTGCAGGATGCGGCGGTTTATTTAGATCAACATATGCGCGAAATACGCGATAGCGGCAAAGTTATCGGCGTTGATCGCATTGCAATCATGACCGCGTTAAACGTAACACATGAATTATTGACAACTGGCCGCAAGGAAAACAAATGGGTTGGTGTGATGGCGGAACGTATTCGTGATATGCAGAAAAAAATAGAAGAAGCCTTGACTATCACCGAGCAAGAAGAGTTATAATGAGCTTGTAAATATCTGTTAACTTGGCAGGTAATTTACACATGAGCCGATATTGCTAACCCTAAGGGAACTGTCACTATTTTGCATTTTGTGCAAGTTACAATACGTAAAATGCCTGGGCGAAGTATTATAGATCCCACTTTAAGTTTAGGGTTCATGATCGTAGTTGCCTGCCAAAGTTAGCAGATATTTTTGTAACTATTCAGCACAATCCAAAAACGTCCATATTTTGGCGCTTTTTGGTGAAAAATCTCTTTAAAATGCTCATGATTACTCATCGAGTCATTCCGCCTCGTTCATCGATTTTTCACCAAAAATCATCCAAAATCTGAACGTTGCCCGAGTTTTTGTTTTTGAGGCTAATAGCTACATATTTTTTTGTTTGGAACTTTTCTATGGGTGTTCGCGATAAAATTCGAAAATTGATGCGCGCCGAGCGAGAGAAACTTTCTAAAAAAGATCAGCAAACAGTCGCCGAAAAAATCACACAGAAACTCATTGAATCAGAAATTTTTCAGACCAGTCAACGGATAGCTTGTTATATTCAGTATCAAGCTGAAGTAGATACACACAGAATTATTCGCGCGATAGGGGATGCTGATAAAATCTGTTATTTGCCCGTATTAACTGGCAAACACTTATCATTTGTGGAATATGCGTTTGGCGATACGTTAAAAGAAAATAAATTTGGTATTTTAGAGCCTATTCTATCGCCTAGTCGTATGGCGGCGCTTAATGATTTAGATTTAGTGTTGACACCGCTAGTGGCATTTGATCGTCAGCAACATCGGTTAGGAACGGGAGCGGGATTTTACGATCGTACCTTTGAGCAATCTGGTTCTCGTCCCACGTTATGCGGTTTAGCGTATTCCTTTCAAGAAGTTGATCTCGTACCCAATGAGCACTGGGACGTGCCACTTGATTTTGTTATTACAGAAGAAGAAGTTATATATAAATTTTAGCTCAGAGGTAAGCTGGTATTTATTGTTAGAATGGCATTTATCAGAAAAAAATGATGAATCATTTAGAATCAGATGGACGCTTTGCGTCCTCTGAGGTGAGACATATCTGTACCCCTGAGCTTCGACGACTCCGCGCAAGCGGAGAAGGAGAAATCTCGTGAGACAGAACGGGCACGGAATAACTGCTCAAAAATGACGATCCTTTTTCACTTGACATGTATATTATGGTAATATACAATCTATCTTATGGACTATAAAATATTAGCCAATTGCACGGGTTTTGAATGGGACACTGGGAATCTCACCAAAAATTTGGATAAACATTTTGTATCTCGATGGGAATGCGAACAGGTATTTTTTAATCGACCCATTTTGATGCACGACGATCAAAAGCATTCAACAAAAGAACGGCGAATATACTTATTAGGACAAACAAATATGCAGCGAAAGCTGTTTATTGTATTTACGATTAGAAATAAACTAATACGCATTATTTCTGCCCGTGATATGAATAGAAAGGAGCAAAACAGTTATGAGCAACTTGAAAAAATTACCACAATTTAAAACGTTTGCAGAAGAACGAAAATTTTGGCAAACACATGACTCCTCTGATTATATCGATTGGGAACAGTCAAACTCGGCCTATTTTCCAAACTTAAAACCCTCTACTAGCACGATATCGCTTAGATTGCCGGAAAATTTATTATGCGAAATTAAAACTATCGCAAATAAAGAAGACGTTCCCTACCAATCTTTTATTAAAATGCTATTAGCAAAAGAAATAAAATCTTGGCGTGATCCAAGAAAATCGAAACATAGTTAAATGCAAGATTGTGATATCTCATGGCGCCTAGCTTGGGTTGAGCGCGTGTGTTTAGTGACAGGATATCGCGGACACTGTAAGCTGTCATTTCGAATCCCGCCGAAGGCGGGAGAGAAATCTCATGAATTACACTTCGATTCAAAAAGATTTCTCACACTCCCTCGCCGTTGGTCCCGCCTTTGGCGGGATTCGAAATGACGTAAAAAAGAGCCGTCATCCCGGAAAATGCGAAGCATTTATCCAGACTTTCGTCATACCGGCGAAAGCCGGTATCCAGTGATTATAATAACGG
>JBBTCW010000055.1:0-7781 GCA_038043025.1 Pseudomonadota bacterium
GAGCACCACCTTGACATGGTGGTGGTCGGTGGTTCGATCCCACTCGCGCCTACCAATTATCGTAGGTAGATTTCATGCCAATTATTACACTTCCCGATGGGAAGCAGTTAGAATTTGATCAGCCCGTTTCCATTTATGACGTGGCGACTCGGATCGGCGCAGGATTAGCAAAAGCAGCCTTGGGCGGAAAAATTAATGATCAAATATTTGATACGAGCTATCTTATTGAACAGGATGCAAGCCTGAAAATTATTACCGATCGGGATCCTGAAGGGCTCAATATCATTCGCCATTCCACGGCGCATTTAATGGCGCAAGCGGTTAAGCAATTATTTCCAAGTGCACAGGTCACGATTGGTCCGATGATCGATAATGGTTTTTATTATGATTTTGCTTATGCACATCCGTTTACACCTGAAGATTTAGAAAAAATTGAAAAACGCATGGCGGAATTAGCGAAAAAAGATCTGCCCATTTCACGAAAAGTCATGTCGCGCGTCGATGCGGTTAAGTTTTTTCAATCGTTGGGTGAAGATTATAAAGTGCAGATTATCAAAGAGTTACCCGAAACAGAAACGATTTCACTTTATGAGCAAGGCGATTTTACTGATCTTTGCCGCGGTTCACATGTGCCGAGTACGGGCAAATTAAAAGCTTTTAAGTTAATGAAATTAGCCGGTGCTTATTGGCGTGGCGATTCTAATAATGCCATGTTACAACGTATTTACGGAACCGCTTGGGCGAACAAGCAAGATTTAACGACCTATTTAGAGCGCTTGGAAGAGGCCGAAAAACGCGATCATCGACGCATTGGAAAAAATTTGGACTTATTTCATTCGCAAGAAGAAGCGCCCGGTATGATGTTTTGGCATCAGAACGGCTGGGCGCTGTATCAAAACATAATCCAGTACATGAGAAATAAACTACAAGACAATGATTATGAAGAAGTTTTTGCGCCATTAATTTTGGATCGTATACTGTGGGAAAAGTCAGGTCATTGGGATAAATTTGATGCGAACATGTTTACGACAATGTCCGAAAATCGTGAATATGCTATCAAGCCGATGAACTGTCCTGGTCATATTCAGATTTATAATCAGGGTTTAAAGAGTTACCGTGATTTGCCGTTACGCATGGCGGAATTTGGCTTATGTCATCGCAATGAATTGTCAGGGGCGCTGCATGGATTGATGCGTATTCGGGAATTTGTGCAAGATGATGCACATGTATTTTGTACCGAAGATCAATTGCAGACTGAAATTACTACCCTGATTGATATTGTGTTAAATACGTATCATGATTTTGGTTTTAACGATATCGTTATACGGTTGGCAACGCGACCTGAGAAATACATTGGCACAGACGAAAATTGGCAGCGTGCGGAAAAAGCATTGGAAGTTGCTTTAAATGAGAAACAATTAGCCTTCGACTGGGCGCCGGGCGAGGGCGCTTTTTATGGCCCTAAAATCGAGTTTCATCTGCGCGATTGTTTAGAACGGGTTTGGCAATGTGGTACGATTCAGGTCGATTTCTCGATGCCAGGTCGTTTGGGCGCCGAATATGTGGCAAAAGACGGCAGTCGACAGCCACCGATCATGGTTCACCGTGCCATTTTGGGTTCGATTGAGCGATTTATTGGGATTTTATTGGAGCATTATGCGGGAAAATTACCGCTTTGGTTGGCGCCTTTACAGGTCATTGTGCTCAATATTACCGATCGACAGGCCGATTATGCCCAAAAAATCATAAAAACATTAAAAAAACAGGGCATTCGATGCCGAGCAGACTTGAGAAATGAGAAGATCGGCTTTAAAATCCGCGAGCACACCTTGAAATATGTTCCTTATCAGCTCATTATCGGTGATAAGGAAATGGACGCTTTGAGCGTATCGGTGAGAACTCAGGCTGGAGAGGATTTGGGCAGTATGTCTTTAGAGGCATTGACCGCTCGCTTACAGGCTGAGATGCTTCAAAAAAAGTAGGAGGATAGTTGTATTATTACAAAAACAAAACGAGTTAATGTAAATGCCGATATTCGGTCACCTGAAGTTCGGGTGATTAATGAAAAAGGAGAGCAACTGGGCATTTTATCTCGGCAAGCGGCTTTAGCAAAAGCGATGGAAGTCGGACTTGATCTTGTAGAAATTTCTCCCAATGCCGAACCACCCGTTTGTCGGATTATGGATCACGGCAAGTATATTTTTCAGTTAAAGAAAAAGAAATCTGCGTCGAAGAAAAAACAAAAACAGATGCAGATCAAGCAAATCAGAATTCGCCCAGGGATTGGGGAAGGGGATTATCAGGTAAAACTACGCAACCTGATACGTTTCCTGACACATGGAGATAAAGTGGAAGTCCAACTTCGTTTTCGTGGTCGCGAGGCTGCGCATCGGGAGTTAGGAATGGAGGTCTTGAAACGGATGCAGCATGATGTCGAAACGCATGCCGATACGGAGCAAGCACCTACGTTTGAAGGACGACAAATGAGAATGGTATTAGTACCCAAAAAAGTTAAGTAATTAATAAATAAAACAACTAGGGTTGAAGCGAGTTAATTCTAGTTAAATGCGGAGTTAATATGTCATATAAGTTGAAGACCAAGAGTGCGACTAAAAAACGCATCAAAAAAACGGGCAGTGGGTATAAGCACAAAAGTGCGAATCGACGCCATCTTCTGACCAGCAAAAGCACCAAACGTAAACGACATTTACGAGGAACTTCCTCCGTAAATGCGAGCGATGTTGCAGCTGTCAATCGAATGTTAAATAATTAAGCCAGAAGGAGGAGTTTATGCCAAGAGTAAAACGTGGTGTCACGGCGAGAGCAAGACACAAAAAGCTATTAAAAAAAGCGAAAGGTTATTATGGTGCGCATAGCCGCGTATATCGATCTGCAAAGCAAGCTGTCATTAAAGCAGGGCAGTATGCTTATATTGGTCGCAAACTAAAGAAACGTGATTTTCGATCATTATGGATTGTGCGCGTTAACGCGGGTGCGCGTGAATTCGGATTATCGTATAGTCGATTGATGAGTGGCTTGAAGAAAGCAAACATTGAAATTGATCGCAGAGTACTTGCCGATTTAGCCATTCATCATAAAGAAGCATTTGCGGCGATTGTGGAGAAAGCGAAGGAACAGTTGGTTTAATATCGAAGTGTCAATCCAGAGAAATACGCTGGATTCCGGAATTGTTGCGCAATGGCGCAACAATTCCGGAATGACGGGAAAAAAAAGAGCCGTCATCCCGGACACGAGCGTGAGCGAGTGATCCGGGATCCAGAGAATGCTTTAGTCCCGCACGTCGATTCCCCTAGATTCCGGACATTGTTGCGCAACGGCGCAACGATTCCGGAATGACGAGGTTATATATGGTTGTTGCTTAGGTAAACTGTATTTATGGAAGACATCAACAAAATTGTTCAGGCGGCCAAAGATGCGATTAATCAAACGACCGACTTGCTACTTCAGCTCGATGCCATTCGCGTACAGTTCTTAGGTAAAAAAGGCCAACTGACTGAATTGCTTAAGTCCGTGAGTAAATTATCTGCCGCTGAAAAACCCAAAGTTGGGCAAGCAGTGAACGATGCAAAGCAAACGATTCAAGCATTATTGAACGAACGCCAAGAATATCTTTCTCGTCTTGCGTTAGAAGCGACACTCCAAGAAGAATCCATTGATGTTACTTTACCCGGCCGTGGCCAATCATCCGGTTCGTTACATCCGGTCATGCAAGTGCGGGATCGCATTGAAATGATTTTTTCATCGATGGGTTTTGATATAGAAGAAGGGCCAGAGGTTGAAGATAGTTATCATAATTTTGATGCATTAAATATTCCCAAAACGCACCCGGCGCGTGCAATGCATGATACATTTTATCTGGATGGTGATCGTGTATTGCGAACGCACACATCACCCGTACAAATTCGTTACATGAAAGATCACAAACCACCGATTCGTATGATTGCACCTGGTCGGGTGTATCGATGTGATTTTGATGCGACTCACACGCCGATGTTTCATCAAGTGGAAGGATTATTGATTGATGAAAATGTGAACTTTGGTGATTTAAAAGGATTGCTGACAGAATTTATTCGGTGTTTTTTTGAAAAAGATCTTGCCGTGCGTTTTCGGCCTTCTTATTTTCCCTTTACGGAACCATCCGGTGAAATGGATATGCAATGCGTGTTATGCAAAGGCGAAGGCTGCCGTGTTTGTAAGCAGACGGGTTGGTTAGAAATTTTGGGTTGCGGGATGGTTCATCCGAACGTCTTAAAAGCTGTTCATATCGATTCAGAAAAATATACGGGTTTTGCATTCGGTTTAGGTATTGATAGACTAGCGATGATTTACTATAAAATTAATGACTTGCGCGTTCTTTTTGAAAATGACATTAGGTTTTTGGGACAGTTTTAACCTTGTCATGCCGCGACTTGATCGCGGCATCCAGACTTTCTTTAATATAAATTTTTCTGGATCCCGCGATCAAGTCGCGGGATGACAAAAACTGGATCCCGCTGGTCTTGTCCGCGGGATGACGAGGCACTTAAAGAGGTTATAATGAAACTCAGTACCAATTGGTTATCCGAATGGTTTAATAATGATATTGCATTCGATGATTTGCCCGAAAAGTTAACCATGGTTGGCTTAGAGGTCAGCGAAGTTTCATCCGTTGCGGGTAAATTTTCTAAGGTTGTTGTCGGTCAAGTGTTAACGGTCGAGCAACATCCTGATGCGGATCGTTTGCATGTTTGTACCGTCGATGTCGGCGACAAAATGCCCTTAGTCATTGTGTGCGGCGCTGCCAATGTTCGGCCTGGATTAAAAGTGCCGGTGGCATTATTAGGTGCAACGATCGGTGATCTTGAAATAAAAAAGACAAAATTACGCGGGGTATCATCCGAGGGCATGATGTGTTCGGACAAAGAGCTTGGGTTGGCGCAAGAGAGCAATGGGTTGTTAGAGTTGCCAGAAGATGCGCCGATCGGCCAGGATATTCGAAAATATTTACAGTTAGATGATTCGTCCATAGAAGTGGATTTAACGCCCAATCGAGGCGACTGTGCCAGCGTATTAGGAATAGCTCGAGAAGTGAGTGCGATTTATAATAAACCTTATTGCACACCGAAAATCAGCGTGATTAAACCCACGATCAAAAATACCTTTCCGGTCAAATTACATGAGCCAAAATCCTGCCCGCGTTATATTGCGCGCGTGGTGCGCGGAATTAATGTCGATGCGACAACGCCTTTGTGGCTCAAAGAAAAATTAAGACGTTCTGGATTCCACAGTATTCATCCAGTGGTAGATGTGATGAATTACGTCATGTTGGAATTAGGTCAGCCGATGCATGCGTTTGATTTAGCCAAGTTGAACGATTATATTGAAGTGCGTTTTGCTCAACCGAATGAAGAGATTTCATTGTTGAATGGTTGCATTGTTCAATTGGATTCCACAACGCTAGTGATTGCCGATAAAAAAGAACCATTAGCTATCGCCGGTGTGATGGGCGGTGCAGCATCGGGTGTTACACGTGGAACGACGGATATCTTTTTAGAAAGCGCATTTTTTGATCCAAAACAGATTGTAAAAAGTGCCAGCGCGTATAAATTAACGACAGATGCTTCTTATCGCTTTGAACGGGGCGTGGATTTTGAAATACAGGAATTAGCCCTCGAACGAGCCACAGGATTATTATTGGATATTGTGGGTGGTGCTGCAGGTCCCGTTATTCATGTCCAAGAGAAGTCATATTTGCCTGTGCAAAAAACGGTGTTGCTGCGCGCCGATCGCGTGAGCAAAGTACTCGGCTTAGAGATCCCTGATAAAACAATAGAAAATATATTAACAAAACTTAATATCTCATTGAAAAAACAAAAAAATAAATGGCAAGTTAAAGTACCTTCTTTCCGATTTGATATTGCATTAGAAGAAGATTTGATCGAAGAAATCGCACGAATTTATGGTTATAACCAATTGCCAGTGCATACCTATCAAGCGCCGATGCATCTTTCTGCTCATCATCATCACAAAGTAACCGACCACCGTATTCGCACGAAATTGGCAGATTGCGCTTATCATGAGGTGGTGACCTATAGTTTTGTGGATCCAAAATTACAGCAATTGTTGGAGCCACAAGAATTTGCACAACCATTAATCAACCCAATTGCAAGTGATATGAGTGTCATGCGAACATCGTTGTGGGTGGGTTTATTACAAGCGTTTCAATATAACCACAATCGCCAGCAATCGCGCATTCGTTTGTTTGAAATTGGCAAACGATTTCGACAAGTGAAAGGCAACCTTTGTGAGCAAAAAGTATTAAGCGGTTTGGTATATGGCGATATATTGCCCGAACAATGGGGTCATAAAGTGCACCAGAGCGATTTTTATGATGTGAAGGGTGATATTGAGCAAGTCTTACGATTAACATCGAATGCGCGCACTACATTTTCGTTTGAACCCACATCACATCATGCGTTACATCCAGGACAATCTGCTGCTATTAAAAAAGGTGGTGAGGTGGTGGGCTATGTGGGTGCGATTCATCCAGCGGTTGCTAAATCTTTAAACGTACCAGCCAAGATATATTTATTTGAATATATATTGGATGCCGTGAATGAAAAAGAAATTCCTATTTTTTCACCCATATCAAAATTTCCTTCTATTCGTCGGGACTTAGCGTTTATTGTTCAGAAAGATATTTCGGTTGGGCGTATCGAGAGCAAAATTCGAGAAGTTGTTGGTAACTTACTGATCGAGTTGGTTATTTTTGATGTTTATTTGGGCGCCGCCTGTGAAAAAGATGCAAAAAGTGTTGCTTTGGGGTTGACGTTACAAGATTCTTCGCGCACTCTAGTAGATGAGGAAGTTGTTGATATTATAGAACGAGTTATTAAAACTCTTAGAAGTGATTTAGGAGCGAAGTTAAGGGAGTAGAATAAATGGGTGCATTAACGAAAGCTGATTTAGCCGAACATTTATTTGAGAAGGTTGGGTTAAATAAACGAGAAGCAAAAGAGTTAGTTGAAGAATACTTTGAGGCGATTCGTACTGATTTAGAGTCAGGCTGCCAAGTGAAATTATCTGGATTTGGTAATTTTAATCTTCGCGATAAAGAAAAGCGTCCAGGGCGTAATCCTAAAACGGGCGAAGCAGTTGCTGTCCAAGCGCGACGGGTTGTGACGTTTAAGGCTAGCCAAAAACTCAAAGCACTTGTTGAAAAGCATATAAAGGCTAAGACACATGAGTCACATTAATAGCAACATTGCAGAAGTGTTACCCGTTGTTCCCGATAAGCTATATTTTACCATTGGGGAAACCAGCGAATTATGCGCAATTAAGCCACATGTGCTGCGTTATTGGGAGCAAGAATTTGCACAATTAAAACCCACAAAACGTCGTGGTGGCCGCCGTTATTATCAGACGAAGGACATTGAGTTGATTCGCGATATTCGTGAGTTATTGTATCTAAAAGGGTTTACGATTGCGGGCGCTAAACAGCAAATACAGGTGGCAAAAGTAGATAAAAAATCAGAACCGCCCAAGGAAGAAGTGCCTGTTATAGCCAAAAAAGAGATTAAAAAAACGCTATCAAAAGAAGTGTTACTGTCAATTGTACAAGAATTGGAAGATTTATTGGAAGTGTTGCAGGGTTAGCAACTAACTTCGAGTGGCAATCGGCGTTCAGCTTGATATGGGCGCCGATTTTTTTGTTTTTTAATATACATCAGCTCAGAGGGTGAGCGCGAACCGACATGCCAGTGGCATGTCGCAGTCGCGCG
>JBBTCW010000056.1:0-16981 GCA_038043025.1 Pseudomonadota bacterium
ATGAATCATACAGCCACTTACCGATATTGTTCAAATTTTAATGCGGGAGCCCTGGACAATCCCCATTAAGGTGACCATCGAATTTTCATCTCGTTCTTGTTGTTGTTGTGTAAACATCTATTTTATCCTCCAAAAAATTATTCTAACCATTAGGAGTTATAGCACGTAGGAGTTATAGCACGTAGGAGTTATAGCACGCAAATATTAAGGTTTTATTAAGAGAGGCGATAAAAATCAAATGGTTTGCGTCTGTCACGCCCTACATACGTTTAGGAACCCTGTCAGAGAAGTCTCCAAAAGCTGATATTGTTATTCCACCACGCAAAGATGTGGTGTATCATGACAACAATCATAAACAACGTAATCAGAATATTTTTGAGATTGAATTCGGTGATGGTGGTCGTATGGGATGGCAACGTCGACGACACTATGGCCAGAGAAATTATTCTGAATTAGCGATACAACGTTATAAGCGAATATTGGGAAATCAAATGCAGTCGAGAAAAATGGAACGACAAAAACAAGAAGCGATGATTGGTTGTGGCGTATTAAACAAAATGACGAGCATTGGTATGCCCAAAAGTTACAAAATTTGAAAAGTGGCAAAATACCCAAGGACCAGAGGTTGGGAAACAACGACAACTTCATCCACAGGTCCTAAAACTTTGTGAAGACTCATACAATCATAATTGTTAAAACCAGTAAAAAATACGGGGGCGGCCAGACATTTTTTTTGCTAAAATGCTAAGATGAGATTATTGATTGTAATTTTAAAAATTAAGGAAAGAATTATGCGAACTAAATTTTATTTTTTGATTTGTACCTGCTTATTAGCTATGGTTTTTCTCAATAATGGCTTGGCGCAATCAACAACGAAACTGGATGATCAATTGCAAGCAGCATTAGATCAATATCGTGTTGATTCATATCAATATAATACGAAATTCAGCCTTTCTGCCGGTATGACAATGTCAGTTAGTTTGCCGGGTGAGAAGGAGGCTCATACTTTCTATAGCGGTACAACCGCGATGAATTCTAATGGCTTGGTTGATGACCAAAGTTTATTTGAAATAGCCAGCGTTACTAAATCATTTACCTCAGCCATTATTTTAAAGTTAGAAGCAGCGGGAGCCATCAAAAGTATTAATGATCCAATTAAAGATTATTTGCAAGTTTGCGATGATCCTACCGGTAAGCTTTGTCTAACTCAGCAAGAGATGGATGCTTGGGGCGATATTTCTATAAAGCAAGTTATGAATCATACCGGCGGAATTCCTAATATTACTGATAATGAAACACTATTAAATACCATGCTTGTTGATCCTACTAAACGTTGGACTCCTGCTGATTTATTGCAGCTTGTTATCGGTATGAAGCCTAGAGAAGAGGGTTGGTATTACTCAAATACAGATTATATTTTGTTAGGGATGATTATTCGCAATCTTACTCATCTTTCTATGCAAGAAGCTATGGAAACCATGTTATTTGAGCCACTAGCGTTAACCGATACTTATTATTTGCCAAAATCACCGGCAGATCAGGATTTTCCCGATAAAATTAGAGATCGTTTATTGCATGGATATACCGAATTATTTTCTGATTATGTTGGATATAATTATGATGCGACCAACGTTAGTTTATCTTACGCAGATGCGGCCGGTTCGATTATATCAAATAGTCGTGATCTAACCACTTGGATTCAGGCATTATTTGGCGGCAATGTTTTGCCAAAAAAACAGTTAGATGAAATGGAGGGCGTTGTTTGTATGGCGGGAGATGATGGTTATTGGGGTAAAGCTTGTAAACCGGCTGGCTCATCGAATGTTCCTATTGATGCCGTTGCTTATGGGTTAGGTATTGCGCGTGATTATCTTGGCCCTGATATTGGCGTGGTTTGGTGGCATGGTGGTGATGCACCTGGTTTCGAGACGCTATTTATGTATTCACCAAAATATAATATTGTAATTTCTGTTATGAGTAATGTTTCTAGTGATTATATGTTTTTGTCTCTTTGTGAAAAGGTTTTTCAAACTATTTTAAATTCGCCGGAATGGGGCTTCAATACCAAAAAACAAAAGGGGCTAATCAGATCAATGGTGTCAAGTCTTGACAATTAACAATATAAGCCAAAGAATAGCATAAAACTTCCCTCTTTTCAGCAAAAAACAGTGAAAAAGAGCCTCGATTTTCTACTCGTCCACATCTTCGAGTAATTGATGGTGGATTAGCTGTCAATAATTTCAGAAAACACATTAATAGCATCTACAGCAGCAGGAAACCCAGCATAGACAGTTAACAATAGTATGAGTTCAATAACTTCTTCTTTTGCCCAACCAACCTTAAGCATTGCTGTTAGGTGTGATCTTAAAGGTGAGCCTGTATTTCCTCTTGCTATTAAGCAAGCCACAATAGCCATTTCTCGTTCTTTGTTACTGAATATTTTTCTATTTCCAATTTCACCATAAGGAAACTCAACGGTGTATCGAGCAAAATCTGGTGAAATTTTTTTTAATTTTTCGACAACTAAATCCGCTCTATCGCCCATAAGTTCCCGCATACGTTGCAGGCCAACTTCATACTTATCATTATCCATAGTGATTGCCCTTCATAATTTTTTAAAGAAATCAAGTACTACCAAAATCCAAAATCCTCCACCAAAACACAAATTCAAATACATGCCTAACACAAACGGTTATTTTTTAGCTGCTTGGCGCGCTGTAAGACACAAAAAAATTCTAACATTTGACAACCACTCTTTTTTAAAGGAACATTATATCTCACAGAAAACTTAATTAATAGATGCCAATAGAGGATATGGAAGTCTTGCGGAGATACTATAAGTTTTACACGTTAATTATCGCGGAATATATAGCAATATTATTAATCACTTTTATTCTTGAAAATCGAGCACGTAGGTTGGGCTGAGCGCAATGCGAAGCCCAACAATTTCATTCAACGATGTTGGGCTTCGCTCTGCTCAGCGCCAACCTACATTTCGTTTAGCCCCGCCTACCGCACTCAAGCGAATGGGGATCAGGATCACGAGGATCCCGAACATCGGATGCAAGAGGATCCGAGTCTAAAAAACACGACGGTCGTCATAATAAAGCAAAACGCCCCGGGAAATACGCACGGAAACAACGCGAGAGATAATCTTATATCCTCATCTTTCATTTGAATTAAGCGCTTAACCAAAACATGTAATAACTTATATTAATTGCCGAACCATTTCCGTGTTTTTATATCGACATTCTGTAATCTATTATAAAAACCAAAGGCCATAAAAAGCAATCCCAAAACCCATAGAGTCTCTATAACAGAAATCGGCTTTAATATCCTCATAACTGTATTTAACTGCTCAATTGAAGCACTTCCAATAATCAAAAGAAAACCTATACCAACAAAACGAATTGGTTTATCTTGTGTTACACATAAGGTCAGGGTAACAAAAATAAAATTCAAAAGTTGCAACACAATTTCTAAGATAGTATATAAACCCAATAAAGAAAACAATTGAGCATCGTCAATGGAATTTCCCCTCAGAAACATTACAAATACAATCAATGTTGTTACAACAATTGGGATACTTAACAGAAAGGTATTTTTGTTTTTTTGTTCAACAATCGCTCTTGTAAAAAAGCTACTCCAAATTATCAATTGCAATATCAAAAATACAATAAAAGGAATATTAATAAAAGAATTTAATGCGTTGCTAAAGCTAGTAATCCCATAGATATTTACGACAAAATTAAATATTGTATCGCTCATCAACAAAAATAAAAAAGAGATCCCAAAAAGAGCAAACATGTTTCTTTCCCTGACAACAGTTTTTCTCCACAGAGCAAATAGCAATCCAATAATACAAAACTCTACACCAATCTCTCCAACAAAAGCCAATAATCCAACATAGAGGTTCATGCCGCCGTGTTGTTTTAACATAAGATATAATATGGCGTATAGCAACCACGTAACACTTAATATAAAAACAACTGGCCGTTTTTCAAAAATACGATTTGCTTTAATCATTTTATACTCCCTATATTACCAATCCTAGCGCTTTACTAGCTACCGTCTCTCAATCTTTCAATGCGCACGAATAATATACCACTTTCCAAGCGCATTGCATATAGTCATCCAGCGACATCTCTTGCGCCACATCATTAAACTCTTTCTCGCTTAATTATTTTTTGAACAACATTCATTTGACCCAAATACCAAAGTGCTGAAATCACATTATCCTTAACTGTACCAGAAGTAACCAATTTTCTTGGACTCACATGCTGCATCTAAAGAAAAGAAATCAACGTTTCAAAAAAAATATCTCGCGCCTCTTTTTCTATCCACGGCGTATGACCGCAGTATTTTAGCAAAATAAATTTAAAATCTTTTAACACGGCAGAAAGCGGTTCTTTTACACCTTGATAAGGGTGCGGATCATAGTCGCCGTGAGTCGCCACAACCGGACATTGTATTTTAGAACATAATGTTAAAAGTTGCCCACTACTTCGTAATTTAGCTGCCTCAGCCCAAACGCTTCTAAAAATTTCAACATTAAATTTTTGCCCTGCTTCATAAAAAACGGGATTATATGAATCCACTGCTACAATAAATTTTATAAATTGATCAATATCCTCATTTGTAATGGATGGGTCACGTAGTTTTTCGACAATTTCTCCGACTGTCATTTTATCCTTATCACTCAATCGATCCAAACGCGTTTTAGCTATGTTGGTCGCATAGCTTTCTTCAAACGGCGCACTACTCACCAGAATTAATTTTTTAACTAAATCAGGATATTGCGCAGCCACCATAAAACATAACCACGCGCCCCATGAATGTCCGATTAAAATAACAGGTAAATCAGAATGTTCTTTGATAACCGTTTTTAATTCTTCTATCTGACCCGTAACCGAATTTTGCGTTTGTAGCGGTTCTAACACACCATAATTTTCAGACAATTTTTTTGCAACCGCCGCTACACCACTCGTCGCCCCCGGCCCTCCGTGAACGACAACGATATTAAAAGGCGATTTGCCGTATGTATTGAAATTTTTCATTAATGGCTCTTATCCCAGTATTATTCAGATATTCTCGGCGCTGTGTGATCACCGCTATAAAGCCAAAAATAGGGTTTGCCTGCCGCACCAAAACAAGTATATCCTCTTCCTTCGATCTCAATATCCATAACAAGCTCAAAATCAAGTGACTTTAAGACGGTGATATAAAACAACTTACATTATCAACCTCTCATGAAGTAATTGTATCATATCGCAACCATACATAAAGAAAAAGAACGCCATAGTGTATTTAACCCGGGTAATAAAGCATTTCCTGAATTCAACTCATAACTGCAACTTTTATTAAATTTATGATCAGCGAGATTGTTATAAAATCTCACTATCATT
The DNA here is from genome assembly GCA_038043025.1 of Pseudomonadota bacterium. Taxonomy (GTDB): domain Bacteria; phylum Pseudomonadota; class Gammaproteobacteria; order UBA12402; family UBA12402; genus O2-02-FULL-42-9. The sequence continues at coordinate 5,406 of JBBTCW010000056.1, forward strand.
ATAACAAGGGTTGGCAAAATGGGATGCAAACAACTAACATATTTGAGACGGTGTGAAATTGGAGCACACTATGGAGAGCTGGATATAACCAAACAGAAATTGCTAAAGAGCTAGGCGTTCATAAATCGAGTATTAGCCGCGAGCTAAACCGCAATATAACTTTTGTTAGAACGGCACTAGGTTCTTGGCAATATAAAGCTGACTACGCTCAAGGACATGCAAAAGATAGGCACAAGCAAAAACCTAAACGAATCAAATGGACTGATGAAGTTGAAGCTTTTGTGCGCGAGAAGCTACTTAATGATTGGAGCCCAAAACAAATCAGTGGCTACGCTAAAAAACACAATCTATTTTCGATTAGTCATGAATGGATTTATCAATTTATTTTAAAAGATAAGCAGAAGGGCAGAAAACTATATAAGCATCTACGCCATCAAAACAAAAAATATCGTAAACGCTATGGCAGCCCTAAACGGCAATGTCCCATTAAAAATCGTCGATTTATCGACGCAAGACCTCATATTGTTGATGAAAAGGGACGAATAGGTGATTGGGAGATTGATACAATCATCGGCAAGAATCGTAAAGAAGCGATTGTTACTGTTGTTAAACGAGTATCAAAGAAAATGGTTGCAAAGAAAATCAATCAAAAAACAGCTGAACAAGTAACCTCAGCTACGATTTCTGGGTTGGAATCTTTCGCAGGCAATGTATTAACAATTACGGGGGATAATGGCTCAGAATTCGCCTATCATGAGCAAATAAGCGAGGCTTTGAGAGCTGATTTCTATTTTGCTCATCCATATTCATCTTGGGAACGTGGCCTAAATGAAGATACCAATGGACTTATACGGCAGTACCTTAAAAAGGGCTCTTCTTTTGCTCGCGTAACAGAAGATGAGCTTGCTATTATCACTGATAAACTTAATAATAGACCAAGAAAGACGTTGGGATTTGCCACGCCAAAGGAGGTTTTTAATCCCCCATAAACAAATAATATGGACGACTTATAAATTTAAGGAGCAAGACGTCATGAAACAGTGGTATGAATCGTTATATGAGAATTATGCGAAAACATATGACCAGGAATACTATACACAAGGTACTATTGGTGAATGTGATTTTATTGAAAAAGAAATAAATCATAATAAATCATCAAGGATCCTTGATATTGGATGTGGTACAGGTCGGCATACTATTGAGTTTACAACAAGAGGTTACAAAGTTGTAGGCGTTGACTTGTCAGAGTCACAATTGCAATATGCAAAAGAAAAAGCAAAGAAAAAAAACCTTCAAATAGATTTTGAAAAACATGATGCAAGGTATCTTCCTTTTAAGAATCAATTTGATTTAGCTATTATGCTTTGTGAAGGATCATTTCCATTAATGGAAACAGATGAGATGAATTATGAAATACTCAAAAACGTTTCTGCCTCTTTAAAACAGCATGGTAAATTTATTTTTACGACCTTAAATGGATTATTTCCGATACATAATTCAACAGAAAAATTTTATGCGGCAAATAAAGCTGAAAAGAATACGGAATGTAAAGGAAATATATTTGATTTGATGACTTTTCGAGAACACAATACTGTTACCGTACAAGATGATATTGGTAATAAGAGAACATTGCAAGCCAATCAAAGATATTATATTCCGCCAGAAATCACCTGGCTTTTAAAAACAGTAGGTTTTAGAAAGATAGATATTTATGGGGCAAAACTTGGAGCTTATTCAAGAAATGATAAGCTTACAATAGATGACTTTGAAATGTTAGTAATTGCTGAAAAATAAATGATGGGTGCTTTAATATGTCGACAAATTTATCGCGCTTAAATAGGTTTTTTTTGTTTTCATTATTATTTATTAGTAGTGGTGGTATTTTTTCTGACACACCGCATTTGATTTGGCATGATTGCAGTAAGAATATGAATGGCTCATCGTGTTCTTATACTCATATAGCAGTTCCTAAAAATTATAAGAAACCAAATGCTGGTACTTTTGCTTTGAAAGTACTTAAAGTACCTGCTGCCAATGAAAGCAGCAAAGTGGGTACTCTATTTATAAATTTCGGTATGCCTTGGGAATCTCAGGAAGATACTTTTTATCAATTTCCCCATTTTAATCATAAACTTTTTTCCGCGCTGCATGATCATTTTGATTTAGTGACCTTTACTGTTCGTGGCAGTAATTTGGATTTCAGTTGCCAAACATACGCTGCACAAAAGCTACGTAGTAAAATGCTGAAATTAAATTTAAGCGATCCTAAACAGCTAAAAACTTATATGCGTTTGCAAAGACAGCTGTTTACTGTATGCAAGCCCTATCGTGACAAAACCCTGCGGTATCTTGCAACTAAAAACAGCGTGAAAGATTTAGATATGGTACGCCAAGCTTTGGGTATTGCTAAAATTAACTATTATGGTGATTCTTATGGTACCGTTTTGGGGCAGCAATACATTATGAATTATCACGATAAAGTTCGTGCTATGGTTTTAGACGGTAATATAAACCCCGATTATGATATGCACGCATGGATTTTACATGCAGCAGCGTCTAATGAAGATACCTTGCAGCAGTTTTTTAACCTTTGTACTGAGGCTGGCTCCAAGTGTGCTCTTTATCCCCGCCCACAAAAAAGATTTGCTGCGACAATAGAGCTTTTAGACAAGGGTCACGTTTCTGGACGAGGAAAACTTGCTAACCAAAAATTAACTCGCGGGATGTTTAACAACTTGCTGGAAGATTTGATACCTTTCCCGACAATGCCTGTATCTTTGCAGGGATGTAACTTAAATTCTTGGCAATATTTGGCGCAAGGGCTTAACGACATCTACACTAAGAAAGATGCCAGTCTGCTGCTAAATCTTTTTAATCAAATGAAAGGCTATCATCCAGATACGGGTTTAGTAGATAGCCAAGATGATTGGTTGTCGACAGCTGTTTTTGCGCTCGATTTCAATAATCAGCCCAATTATAAACAATTACTGGATGATGCGCATAAGATCAATGAGCTTTATCCGTTTGGCGGTGTTGTTGCCACTCAGTTTGAAGTTTCTAGTTTTGGTTGGCAAATGCCCGCCAATGCATTAACTCGCATATCGAAAACAGCCCAATTTCCAGCGGTACTTATTGTTGGTAATTTACATGACCCAACTACTTCTTATGTAGATAGCGAGGAATTAGCACAGCGTTTAAAGAATTCACGCTTACTGACTTGGAAGGGTGTTGGTCATACGGCTATTTATAACACTCAAAGCGATTGCATGATTAATTGCGAATTAGATTACTTGCTATATTTAAAACTACCGGCTAAAGATACTAGCTGTCCTTATACATTTAATCCATTTGTTGAAAAGATAGACAAACAATAATATTTTTTATATATTTTTCATGATATGATAAATTTGTTTATTGAGAAATTAATGATTAGTTTCGTGATAAATTTAAATTAGGTGTTGCACTTGTTTGTTGAATCCACGTTTGACTTTCGTCGACCTGCTCGACGTAAAACAACTATTTGAAGTGGTCGCCAAAAAAAAATAAGTGATCCCCGCCCCATTGAAAAAGACTACTGGCTCATGCAAAGTTGAGAAAAGGGAATAGACATAATAACGCGAGTTCCGGATAAGCGTTTGGCTGCAAATGCGCCATTGTTTGGCCATATTTCGTTATTTATCGCAAAATAAGCTCAATGTAGCATGACTACATCTTTGCTTATTTTGCGATAAATGCCTCATCTGACCAAGTCTGGCGCATTTTCGCCCAAAACCTAAGGGTCTGTCACAGAATAAGTGGTGCAGTTAGCGCCCAGCTGATAGGCAGATTTGGACGTTCTGATTGAGAAAAAAAACGCACATAGCAGGGACTATGTAAGTTATTTTTCGATTGAAGAACGTCCAAAGATGCCTGTCAGATGGGATGCTAAATGTATCACTTATTCTGTGACAGACCCTGAGCATTGTACTAAACATTTCAGTTCTGACAAAGCTTATCCGGAACTCGCGTTAATAATAAAAATTCCGCCGGTTATTTTTCCGTTAAATATTTCATCACGAATAAAAGTGTATCTGGTAAGCGCTTGGTCAAATTTTTCTTGCCCAAAGTCCAAGACTATATTTTCTTTTTTTTCAGAAAGTTTTTCAAGCAATTGGTTATACCACTCAATATATTCATCTCTTAAATCGATATATTCGGTATTGTCCCACCCGGTTTCTTTAAGCATCTTAGCCAAACCATCGAGTGAAACTGGATTCGATGTTTCATTCGAATTTGAAGTATCAATGAACCCGCTTTCGCCATGACTTAAATCGACATAGTCAAAAATGATGAATTGAGTTTCATCATGAGCCAATTTACGTAATTCTTTTAATGCAATGGTTTGATTTTGAAACTCATAAAAAGCATTAAAAATACAAATAATATCATATTTGTTGCTGGCAATAGCTGATGCGTGCAAATTCTTTATGTCGGCTTGATAAAATGTACAACTTGGATGGTGTTTCTGCGCATAAATAATAGATTCTGTTTCAATGTCGATGCCCGTGACATGTCCAAAGCCTGATTGGTGTAAATAATCCGCGGTGCCACCTAACCCGCAGCCAACATCTAATATAAGGTTGCTAGATATTTTGGGTATATGCGCAAAAGCTCTGTTAATTGCTTCGACTTCACCAGGGTGAGCATAGTCGCCGCCTCGTAAAAATGAGACAAGTTTTTTGCCTTGAACCGATCTTAATCTGATAGAGCTGCCTTTCATTATAGAAAAATCTCTTTCACCGCTCCAATTTGCTGCAACAAAGAAAGCATATCTTCTGCTCCATCATGCTCTGTTATTTTACCATCCACAATGGTTTCTATATCAACGCCCATCATTTTAAAATGTTTACCCGTAGGTTTAGCGCCGAGATATTCATCCGTATGTGTTCCTTCAAGCATCCATTTAACAATATGTTTGTCTCCTTGCTGTATCCAGTAATCCACAGAAATATGCCAATCAGGGAAGGCGGCTATTTGCGCGGCAATGAGCTTCCGAACACCATCAACGCCTTTTTCCAAACCAAATGGCACAATGTGATTCACATAATCTGGCGCATATAGTTCATCTAAGACCTCTAGTTTTTTTTGATTAATCACTTCTTCATAAAACCGACGCAGAGGATTGCTGTTATCAATATTACTGGGTATAGGCATAGCTCATTTCCTTTGGTTAATGTTTGCCAGATTTTTGTTATTCTAATAGAAGCTTTTATTTTTTGCGATCTTTTTAAATTATCTTTCGGGAAGTAAAAAGACAAAGAATGACGACGATTTTATATTCAAGAGAAAACTGGTGCCCGAGGCCGGAATCGAACCGGCATGGGATTTGACTCCGAGAGATTTTAAGACAAGCGCCGCAAGTCTTTTAACCAATTGATTAATATAGAAAAGTTGTTTACAGTAGTATTTTTGCTAAAAACTGCATGAATTTTTACTAAAAATACTTGCGTAAATGCTGTTCATAGATTAATATAACAACATTATGTATACACGAAGCTTTGAGAAATTAGCACATCATTTGAAATCGGGTCACGTCTATCGACGAGAAGACTTATTGCCTTATTCAAAGGCGGTTGACCGAGACTTAATGCGACTTGCTCTTGAGGATTTTTTAGAAAAAGTCGCGCCTGGTTTATATTACGCACCAAAGATATCTCGTTTTGGTCATCTACCGCCAAACGATAAAGCTCTCGTTAAAGCCTTTCTACGCGATGATGATTTCTTATTATTATCGTGGAATGATTATAACTCCTTAGGAATAGGATTAACTCAACTTTATAATCGCACCGTTGTTTACAATTACAAACGCCATGGTGTATTTAAACTGGGTGATAAAGCATTTGACTTTCGTCGCCCTGCTCGCGGATTTCCTAAAAAATTAACGCCGGCTTTTCTTGTGGTCGATTTGCTTAACAACGCAAAAGAATTGGCCGATGAGAATGCCAAAAATTTAAAGTTGAAAATAAAAAATAAACTGCCAAACAATTTATTAAAACAAGCCGCAAACTGTGCAAAAAAATATGGCAAAGTTGCTACAAAAAAATTCTTCACGGAGCTATCTAGTGCCTCTTCTACATGAACTTTCTGACGTAAAACAATTATTTGAAGTGGTCGCCAAAGAAAAACAAGTGATTCCCGCCATTGTTGAAAAAGACTACTGGCTCATGCACTGCTTATGGGGCTTGCAACAACAAGGCTTCGACTTTAGTTTATGAATCCGGTAGTTACTTTCAAGAAAATGGAAGCTGCCAGATTAAGTTTGTGGCGAATGGCTATTTTTTTTATCAATTGCTGTTGACATCTGTTTCTGTGTATCTTGATTGCCAGCATTATTCTGATTCTGAGTATTTATATACTGGGTAATAAAAATTGCTGGTTGCACTGTGGTAGGTTGTTTTTCGTTAAAAAGCCTAAAAAGCCCTTTGATAAAACTAATGATATTCAATTATTGATCCCCTTCTACAATTGTGAAAACCTTAACCAGCGCAGCTATCCGGTTATATTCAGCGGGTGTTAAATCGATGGGAAGCCCTGTAATGGCAATCTCTGCATTCGGACGCAAGCGTAAACGTATTGTTGGATTAATCGTTTCGTTTGCTGCATCATTAATAACAACTGAAGAATCTAAAGAATCTTGAATCCCAACAATTTTTGATTTATCAGTAGTCTGACCAGAATTAATAGATGCATCGGTATCCTTTTTTATTCGATGCCTCTGTGGCTTAAAATCGGCAGGTGATGCATGATATCGCTTAAATTCTTCAATTGATTTAGCAAGACGTATCCGATAAATATTCAATGAAGCTGACTTCAATTTTCCCGGAAATTTATGCGCGTAGCGTGTCACAAGTTCATTTGCATCCACGTCATCGATATCCGTGTTTGCCAAATTTAACCCATATATAATTTTTCTGATCGTACTTACTCGTGAAGAGCCTGTGTTGCGATTATAAATGCCCTGATTAGTAGACGCTTCAACAAATTGCAGCAAAGTAGACATCGTCTTTTCCATAATTTCCCCATTTCAATAAAAAAATGTAGTGTAGACCGTTTATCGGAGGATGTAAACGTTTTTTTTCAGACAGATTAATGAAAAATATGAAAAAAACAAATTAACTCAACCTAAAAGTCAAAAATGATGAAATTGCACCGCCAGTGTGCCATTTTAAGAAATTAAATTAGATAAAAAATGAACAACCTGATAAAACTCTTGATACTGGTGCCCGAGGCCGGAATCGAACCGGCAGTTAATTTCACAGATAAGTCGATAATCTCCAACTCGATAGCGCCATAAGCCGGTTAATTTCCCCATCAATGGTTTGCCGAAATCTCTAGGCGTTTTAGCAGTCAATAAACGATCACTTAAAAAATCGACAATTCTCTTCTGAACGGTACGATCTAGTTTTTTAAGTTGCTTTACAGCATGTTGATCTAACTTAATTTTCCAACCCAAGATCTTTGATCACCTTTTCTAACGGGACAGATGGATTCTTTTTTTCTAACACTGAAATTGCTAATAAATAGTCTTCTTTATCTTCTAAAAATGCTTCTAATGCTTTTTTAACGTAATATGACTTCGTTCGACCGGTCTTTTCTGACAGTCGATTTAAACGGTTTTCCAAATGTTCAGGCAATCTCATTGCAAACATTCTATGAGCCCTCTTTGATATACATGTATATCAAGTATAACATATCATTTAAGATTATCAATACAAATAAGCAGAAAAACTATAACTCATTGATTTTATAGAAGCTCGTGGGTTGCGCTGAGCGTACTCCGCTCAGCGCCAACCTACATTTCGTTTAGCTCAGCCTACCGCACTATTTATCAAGTAAAAAGTGTTTTATTTCCTTTTCAAAGCACATTCAACTTTTTACACACCAAACTTGTGTCATACGAGTTAAAAAAATAACAGTATTACGATTAATTCGATCAGACAGCAGTGCCTCTCTTATTTCGACTATTTCTTTCTCAGACATAATGTTGTTTTCTAAAAAAGCATCTTTCATAGAATCTAACACAAGACAATAATTTCTAGTAAAAGCCTTTGCCTCATCAAGGTTGTATATTATTTCCTGCGACATTTTCGCATTGAAAGAAAAATGCTGTAATCCTTTGCAAATTTTAAAAATGTTCATTGCAATATCGAGGTCACAGCCTGATTTTTTTAATAATTCAGCAATCTTATCCTGCAATTTAATATAGAGAGGAAAGGTCGGATAATAAAATGATGAAAATGAATTCCCTACTTCGCAAGCTAGTATACCGCCAGAACGCAAGGTATTAGCCATATTATCGACTACCACTGAAGGATTTCTAACGTGAATCAAGAGCCATCGGCAATATGCCATATCAAATTCATGATTCATATCAGTTAGATGATGTGCATCTTTCTTGCAAAAAACGATATTGCTTAACCTTCTCGCTTGCGCACGATTTCGTGCCACTTCTAACTGACGTTCATCATTATCAACACCGACAACGCGCCCATTAGAGCCAACTTGCTCTGCTAACCAGCAAGTTAGGTTTCCGATACCACACCCCACATCTAGCACAGACATTCCTTTACTAAGGCCGATATGATTTAAAAACTCTCGGCTTGCTTTTCCGAAGATTCTATCTAGATTATCAAGTTGTGCTTCTCCATCAGTGCCTGTTTTTAAATGATACTTGTGATTGGTTTCCATGTCGGATTATCCTTTAAAACAAATAGCTCAGCCTACCGCGCTGTATTATTCCGGCAGATGACATACCGCTTCAATATTATGTCCCTCGGGATCAAGCACAAAGGCGCCATAATAATTTTTATGGTAATGTTCACGAATCCCTGGCTTGCCATTATCAATCGCACCCGCTTTTATAGCGGCTTGATAAAAGACATCCACATATCGACGTGATTTTGCCTGAAAAGCAACATGTATTCTCGGCGTTGTGTGATCACCTCTATACAGCCAAAAATAGGGTTTGCCTGCCGCACCAAAACCAGCATATCCTACACCTTCAATCTCAAGATCCATGATAAGTTCAAAATCAAGTGTTTTTAATACGGTGGTATAAAATAACTTACATTTTTCATATTCTTTTACTTCTATACCAATATGATCCAACATAATGTCCCCTTACAATAACAATGAATTAATATCCATTTTCTTAAACTCACTGAGCGACTGGATTCCATGATCAACAACCGCTCTATAAATCGCCGTACTTAAGCTTTCAAAACAAGCATCGCGATCATAATAATCTTTTTTAATTTTTAGAATAAGTTCACGTTGCGATGCGGTCAGATCGCGATTTAATCGCTCCGCCAATTCAAAGCCTGTTGTTTTTTCGTTTGTCGTCAGCCAAATATCGATAGACCAGGAACAAGTTGCCCCTCGATATTCACCGAGACCTATTTTTATGCCATTACGGTCACGATAATCACAAATATTAACCTTCTGAATTTCCGGGAAATCCAACAGATAACGATAAACGGGATCAACGATTTGAAATAAATCATTGTTTTTTGCAAGCACATGAACATCAATATCGGGCTTTACGATCAAGTCTAAAGCAACACTGCCCGCAATACCCACCTTTCCAAACTGCTGCAAATAATCTAGTAATTTTAGATATGCAACAATATTTTCTGCTTCTGTTTTTAATGACATGCTAAACTCCTGCCCCGATCACACGCTATTCCTTCTTTATGTACTGTAAGAATTCCACGGGCGCATCGTTAATTAACACAAACGCCACAACAATATTTTCATATGGACTATTAGGCTGAATAATCACCTCATGTCCTTTGATGGCCTCATGAACATCATCTACCTCAAAAGCCACATGCGGCAACTGCTTTACTATTTCTGGAATCGCACAATTCTCACCATATCGCATCCATTCAATATTAAATTCATTTTCATTATACCCTGAAAAATACACATCATAATCGGGCAAATAAGTTTCGTTTTTCAATTTTTTAGTGGTTGGAATTCCAACATGACTATACCGATACTTTTCGTTATCCATTATTAACTTCTTATAAAAAAAAATCGAAAAAAAACTGGTGCCCGAGGCCGGAATCGAACCGGCATGGGATTTAACTCCCGAGGGATTTTAAGTCCCTTGCGTCTACCTATTCCGCCACCCGGGCTATGGGGTGTATCTGGAGGCTGGGGTCGGGATCGAACCGGCGTACACGGTTTTGCAAACCGCTGCATGACCATTCTGCCACCCAGCCTAAATTCGGATCTTCGTTACACTCAACCTAAGACTAATAGCCATTTTTGCCCCTCGATAAACTCGGGACAATTTTTGCTTCGCAAAAATTGGAGCGGGAAACGAGGCTCGAACTCGCGACCCCAACCTTGGCAAGGTTGTGCTCTACCACTGAGCTATTCCCGCAACTATAAAATCAGCCCACGTATTCTAATCAAGCAGCGCGTTCTGTCAAGCAAACCCTTGACGCAATAATCTATTCCATCGTGAAATCGGGCCAGGCAGCCTTCAAATACATGCACATTGTCCATAAAGTCAGCCCCGCAGCGATATATAACAAAATATAGCCTATATCTGTCAAAAATTTGGGCATTATTGGCGTAGCAGCCAATAGGGTCACAATCGCCACAATTTGCATGGTTGTCTTCACTTTGCTCACATAACTGACGGCGACGCTCGCGCGCTTGCCTAATTCAGCCATCCATTCACGCAGACCCGAGACGGTAATTTCTCTCCCCGCGATAATAGCGGCGGGCAACGCGGTATAATGAAAATAGGGACTACTGACCATAAAAATCAAGGCAATAACAACCATTAACTTGTCCGCAACCGGATCTAAAAATGCGCCAAATGCTGAAGACTGCTTCAAGCGTCGCGCTAAATAACCATCTAACCAATCGGTAATGCCGGCTAATGCAAAAATAATGGCAGCAAAAAAATTAGCCCACACAGAAGGCAAATAGAACACCAGTACGAAAACAGGAATTAATAATAACCGTGTAAACGTCAATGTCATGGGTAGTCGCATTGTAAATGTCCTTATCAAGAAAAAAAATCCAGCGTACTTCTTCTGAATCTCGCGGTCAAGCCGCGGGACAAAAACACTGCCTTTTCTCCCCCCTTAACGTTCGCGCGCATATCGCCATGAGCTTGTGGTCAATTGGCCGGGAGCCAATTGAGCGAAGTGAGCCAGGGATGGCGATTCTGAGCGACCACAAAGCGAATCAGATATGCGCGGTATCGCGCCGCAGGCAGCGACGAACGTTCGGGGTGTCCTTTTCTTTCTCCCCTTTCTTTTGGACAAGCAAAAGAAAGGGGGAAAAAAGATGTTGTTATTATTTCCAGACTCATGCGAATAGGCTGGTCGAAGCGCAGAGGTACAAGCATGTCTCACCTCAGAGGACGCAACACGTCCATCTGATTCTAAATAATTCATTATTACTTCTGGTAAATGCCATTCTACCAATGAATACCCGCTTACCTCTGAGCTGAGGATTATAAGATATGGCCATCCATGGCCAGTCGTTCGCGCGACTGCGACATGCCACTGGCA
>JBBTCW010000057.1:0-29874 GCA_038043025.1 Pseudomonadota bacterium
CGACCTAATTTCTTAAAATAAAAACACAAATAAGTGAGCGATTTTCACCAGCCCAGCTCTGAGCTGCTGATAGTCAGTCATAGCACGGATTTTAACGCCTTCGTCTAGCACAAGATTTAAGTTTAGCATAAATTGTAAATGTATGCAGCTTTGAGCGGCGGATCGATTATAGAGGTTTGTTTAGTTCACCGCTGAATTTGGGATAAAAAGGGCGATGGTTTCGAAGTGGGCGGTGTGGGGAAACATGTTTAAAATGCTAATTTTTTCTAATGTCCATCCGAGTTCGGCGAGTTTGCCGGCGTCACGGGCGAGGGTCGATGGGTTGCAAGACACGTAGACGATACAGTTGGGATTGAGCGAATGAATATATTCTAATATCTCTAATGCGCCAGTGCGTGGCGGATCCAATATCACTTTATTGTATTTTTGTTTTGCCCAATTCGTTTCTGTGACCGTTTCATTGAGATCGGCGGTGAAGAAATCAATATTAGATAGCTGATTATTTTGTGCGTTTTGTCGCGCAAGCTGAATTAAGTCATCGTTTCCTTCGACACCGGTAACCTGTTTGCAGTATGTGGCAATGGGTAGCGTAAAGTTACCTAATCCGCAAAACAAATCTAAAATATTCTCATCTTTATTGGGTTGAAGCCATTCAATCGCGCGCGCAATCATGAGCGAATTAATTGACGCGTTGACTTGCGTAAAATGACAGGGATGAAATTGTAATTTCAAATTTTGATTCATGTAGGTTAATAATAAATAGTCGTCATCGGGATAGAGTTTATGAACGCTGTTTAAATCACCGGGCTGCAAATAAATCCAAAAGGAATGCTGTGCGCCAAATGCACGCAGTTTTTTTAAATCATCTGACGTCAATGGCTTTATATGCCGAAAGACAAGTGCCGTTTGATCGTCGCCGACGGCTACTTCAATTTGTGGAATGTCTTTATAAATACTTAAACTACCGATCAGTGTTTTTAGATTTTCAATTTGGTTACAGAGCGTTTTATGTAAAATGGGGCATTCAGACATTTTTGCAATGTACCGGCCATTTTTTTCTCGAAAGCCGACATATACAGTTTCGAGCTTGTCAACAAAGCGTACGCCGAGTCGTGCTTTGCGGCGATAATTCCAGATATCGGCGGTGATGGGCGGCACTATTTCTTTTGGTTCGACATGGCCAAAATGATGTAGCTGTTCCATGAGCACGGCTTGTTTGTGCTTTAATTGAAATTCAGTACTGGCATGTTGTAATTGGCAACCGCCGCAAACGGCATAATGCGGGCATTTAGGGGAGATGCGTTCGGGGGAGGGGGTTAATATTTCAGTGGATTGTCCTTCATCAAATCGACGATGTGATCGGGTGTATTGAAATTTTACCGTTTCGTGCGGAAGTGCATTTTGGATAAAGACGGTTTTGCCATCGATATGTGCGACGCCGCGACCATCATGACTGATGCTGTCGATTTTTGTGATGACCGGTTCTTTTGAGAATTTTTTTCGTTTTCTGGACATTGATATTGTACCTGTGTTGATGCCTGTGTCGATGCCTGTGTTGATGGATTGGTTATAACGCGAGTTCCGGATAAGCGTTTGGCTGCAAATGCGCCATTTTTTGGCCATATTTCGTTATTTATCGCAAAATAAGCTCAATGTAGAATGACTACATCTTCGCTTATTTTGCGATAAATGCCTCATCTGGCCAAATCTGGCGCATTTTCGCCCAAAACCTAAGCATTATATTAAACATTTCAGTTTTGACAAAGCTTATCCGGAACTCGCGTTTATAACAAATCCGCAGTGCCGTGGTCAAGTTTTATGCTAAATAATTATGTGCGCAATATCTTACAAAAAAATAATCCTTGCAGCTCTGAGCTGCTGCTAGGCAGTCGTAGCACGCGTTTTATCATGACTAGTTTCTTCAGCTCTGAGCTGCGAGTACAAAGGGTGAAATTTTAGTAGAAGCTCAGAGCTCGAAACTCAGAGCTCGAAACTTTGTGAACACGTGCTACAATACGTTTTTTATGCGAAAAGGATGCGCCATGAACATTTTTGTCTTTGATATCGAAACTATTCCTGATGTAAATGCCGGGCGGCGGATTTATGGGATTGATTCGGCAGATGACGCCGAAGTGGCTGAAATTATGTTTGCACAGCGTCGAGAAAAGACGGGCGGATCGGATTTCTTGCCGCATTATCTACATCGGATTGCGGCGATCTCGGTGGTGTTGAAAACCTCTGATTTGTTTAAGGTTTGGTCATTGGGTGAATTGAATTCTTCCGAGGCCGATATCATTAAACGATTCTTTACGGGGATCGATCGATATACGCCGACGTTGGTGAGTTGGAATGGCGGCGGATTTGATTTGCCGGTTCTGCATTATCGGTCATTGTTGCATGGGGTTGCCGCGCCACGCTATTGGGAAACCGGCGACGATGATCGTGAATTTAAGTGGAATAATTATATTAGTCGCTATCATGCGCGACATACCGACGTGATGGATGTGTTAGCCGGTTATCAGGCTCGCGCTAATGCACCATTAGACGCGATAGCGACGATGTTGGGATTGCCTGGTAAAATGGGCATGGATGGCTCGAAAGTGTGGGAAAGTTATTTAAAAGGCGATTTGGCAGGCATTCGCAATTATTGTGAGACAGATGTGCTCAATACCTATTTAGTGTATCAGCGTTTTCGTTTGGTTCAGGGTAAGTTAACCGAAAGCGCCTATGAAAAAATAGGCGATGAGGTGCGCGAATTTTTAAAAAATTCGCAAGAGAAGCATTTGTTGAAGTTTTTGGAGAGTTGGTCTTGACGGTCGCGGTAATGACAAAGAGGATAAAACCATGAAAATCATTTTGCTTGGGGCTCCTGGTGCCGGCAAGGGCACGCAGGCGCAATATATTTGTGATCAGTTCAGTATCGCATTTATTTCGACAGGCGATATGCTGCGTGCAGCGATTCGGTCAGGGTCTGAATTAGGCAAAAAAGTCAAAACGATATTAGATGAAGGGCAGTTGGTGTCGGATGATGTCATGATCGGCTTAATTAAAGATCGTATTGTGAAACATGATTGCAAGCGTGGCTTTTTGCTTGACGGTTTTCCGAGAACCGTTCGGCAAGCAGAAGCGCTATTGGAGCAAAAAGTGCATATCGACTATGTGATCGAAATTCGTGTCGACGATGAAGAGGTGATAAAGCGCATTACGGGTCGGCGTGTACATCCGGATTCAGGCCGTGTTTATCATGTGACATATCATCCGCCGAAAGAAATGGATAAAGACGATCAAACGGGCGACCCCTTGATTCAGCGAGAGGATGATAAGGAAGAAACCGTTCGTAAGCGCTTAGAGGTTTATCATGCGCAAACCGCGCCGCTCATCGATTACTATCAAATGTTATCGCAATGTGAATCGGAGTCGGGAGCTAAATTCGTGTGGGTCGATGGCAATCGGTCGATGGAAGAGGTGCGGGTACGGATTCATAATATTATAGCTGGCACAATATTATAGCTGGCACAATATTATAGCAGAAACAAAAAAGCCGCAGTAAAAACTAGCGGCCTTTTTGTACTTAAAGTAAGAAATATTATTTCTTAGCTTTACGTCGGCGTCTCTTTTTAGGAGCAGCAGCTTTGTGCGCTTTGTGCGTCTTATGCGCTTTGTGTGCTTTATGAGCCTTGTGCGCTTTATGGCGTTTTTTCTTAGGAGCAGCCTTCTTAGCTTTGTGACGTTTCACACGACGTTTCTTTGTTGTCTTTTTGGCAACCTTTTTGGCTGCGCTACGTTTTGATCTCTTTCTCATTTTTCCTAGTCCTCTGTTACTTCAGTTTCCATAGTTGACTACCATCCGCGGATAGCAGTTTTGAGGCGTGTTTTTTTTTCTTATCATTTTATTTTTTATTCGCCAAAGGGCAACTTATTCCCCTATCACTATTCACAATAGCAAAAATTTTTACTAACACCAACACTTTAATCGATTTTTTTATTCTAATTTATGATTATTGAGTTTGTTTATGTGTAAAAATAATGAATTAAAGTATGATTTTTCTTATTATGATGCTGTTTCTGTTGCCATGAGTGTTATATGATAATAAAAGTAACATGGAATAGTGATAATGAAAGACGAGTTAGTATTGGTATTGAATTGTGGTAGTTCTTCCGTGAAATTTGCCATTTTGCATCCGGCTGTCGGAAACACACTGTTGGAGGGCATTATACGGGGCATTGGTCTAGCTGCGAGTAATCTTCATTATGTTTTCGGCGCTAAAGAATCGAATCATTCGTTGGGTCATATCAATTACTCGCAAGCGATTGAAGAAATTATTAAGACTATACGTCAATCGAGCGATTATTTAGATCATATCGTTGTGGTGGGGCATCGCGTTGTACATGGTGGGGAGCGGTTTACCTCTTCGGTTGTTATCGATTCAGCTGTGCTAGATGCTATACGAGCCTGTCAACATTTGGCACCATTACATAATCCCCCCAACATTGCTGGCATTGAAGCTATCTCACGAATGTTTTCCGATTTACCGCAGGTCGCTGTGTTTGATACGGCGTTTCATCAGACGATGCCAGATTATGCTTATTTATACGCTGTGTCGGATCGTTTTTACAAAGAATATGGTGTGCGGCGGTATGGTTTTCATGGAACGAGCCATCGTTTTGTGACACAAGAGGCGGCGAAATTATTGAATCGGTCAATCAATGAATGCGCTTTCGTGAGTGCGCATCTAGGAAATGGTTGCAGTGCGGCAGCGGTGAAAAATGGCAAAAGTATTGATACAACGATGGGATTAACCCCCTTAGAAGGATTGATGATGGGGACGCGTTCGGGCGATATTGATCCTGGATTCCATGTCTATATGACCGAACAACTAAAATGTGACGTGAAGGAGGTGACAAGGATTTTAAATCATGACAGTGGTCTTCTGGGTATTTCCGGCAAGACATCGGATATGTGTGAATTAAAGAAATTAGCAGATGCAGGGGATGCGCGTGCGCAGTTAGCGCGAGCGATGTTTAGTTATCGGGTAGCGAAATATGTGGCCGCACTTGCAGTACCTTTAGGTCGAATTGATGCATTGATTTTTACAGGCGGTATTGGTGAAAATGATGTGGGCATTCGCGCGGAAATATTAAAATGGTTAAATATTTTAAGGTTTAAGGTCGATCAAAAAAGTAATGCGCTGCATGGCAAAAATAATCATGCTATTATTACCCAAAAGGGTAGTACGGTTGCGATGGTGATACGTACGAACGAGGAATATTTAATTGCGCAAGATGCTTTTGCATTGATAAGGAGATAGGTATGGTGCATCGATTGATGGTTGTTCCATCCCATGTTCATGTTGATTTACATCGTGAATCACGTCGGTTAGCAAACCTTATGCGTGCGCAAGGCTTAAAAGTGATCGTTTTTGAGCCAATTTCTGATCATAATGACAGTGAGGCCAAAATATCCTTTACGATTAAAGCATTTGAACATGAATTTAGCCGTGGTCGATGGTATGAGGTTTTGCAGCAGATCGAAGAAACATACCAAAAAATAGCAACATCTTCTGTTGATGTTGTGCTTATTAACGGGTTGTCTTTTTGTGTGGATCGACCGTATGTGGGTCGTTTGAATGGCAAAATCGCGAGAGCATTTGATGCGCATGTGGCACTAGCGACGGATTTAGTACACTTTGATGAGCATGCGAACATTATACTGCGTTCTTATGGGGATTTAAAATTAGCAATTGCGAGTCATATCGATGAGGCGTGGATAAAAAACTGGATGGCGGATACATATTCTCGACGTGTGACGCCCTCGCTATTCATTTACCATTTGATGAAAAAAGCCAAAAAAGCCAATCGCCGTATCATATTGCCCGAAAGCGGTGATCTGCGGATATTACAAGCAGCGATGAGTTGTACAGAGCAGGGCTTAGCAAGATGCATTTTAATGGGGAAATCGACAGAGATACACCAAATGGCGAAAGCGCATGGTATTACGCTGAGTGATCAGATAGAAATTATTGAGCCGACCTCGGCGCGAATGGAACAATATGTAAAGCCGATGGTTGCTTTGCGTAAAGAGAAAGGGTTAACAGCGGAGCAAGCACGTGTGCAATTGCAGAATCCCATGACGTTGGCAACGATGATGTTGCAGCAAGGGGAGGTGGATGGCATAGTCTCAGGGGCAACACATTCGACACTTGACACCATTCGCCCTGCCTTTCAGTTGATTAAGACAGCGCCTGATGCGAACTTGGTTTCTTCCGTATTTTTTATGTGTTTGTCTACGCGCGTGCTTGTTTTTGGTGATTGCGCGATCAACATGAATCCTTGTGCTGAAAGATTAGCGGATATTGCTATTCATAGTGCGGATACAGCGGCAGAATTTGGGATTATGCCGAAAGTAGCGATGATCAGTTATAGCTCGGGCGATTCGGGTGTTGGGGCGGATGTTGATAAAGTCAAAGAGGCAACGGCATTAGCGAAAAAAAGACGGCCGGATTTGTTAATCGATGGGCCGTTGCAATATGATGCGGCAATCGACCCGCAGGTTGCTGCTGTCAAGATGCCCAATAGTCCAGTAGCGGGAGATGCGACCGTTTTTGTATTTCCCAATTTGGATACGGGGAATGCAGTATATAAAGCCATACAGCGAACGACACATATTTTATGCATCGGTCCGATGTTGCAAGGCCTTAATAAACCAGTGAATGACTTGTCACGAGGTTGTTCTGTCAAAGATATTGTGTTTACAATTGCGGTAACGGCGATTCAAGCGGATCGTCATTAGTCGGAGATGCAGATGAAAAAGTTTTGTTTATTGCTGTTGGCTATGTTGATAAGCGGCTCCATTTTTGCAAAAGGAGAGTCATCTCATGCACAGTCCAGGGTGGCGACGTGGCAATTTTCCCCTTCTGTTGCTGATATGAATTATGCAGGCAAACGGCATTTGGATCGTGAATGGATTCCTGTTATTTCCACTTCGTATCGTTTATCAAGTGATTGGCGCGCACAATTATTGTGGGGACATCTTTCCAGTCAATATAGTGCATGGGGCAATAATCGTAATATCAGTGGTTGGGTGGCGATGCTGGATGGCATTTATAGCTTGCCATCATATAAATGGCTGCATCCGTATGCGTTGGGTGGCTTAGGGATGCTAAATATTCGGCCTCGTGTGAACAGTGATCCGTCGGTTGAAATGAACTTTAATGCCGGTGTTGGGTTGGAACATCAATTTAGCCGATATATTGGTGCATATCTGGAGGTCAGAGACCTATATACGCCGAATGGAGGGAAGAATGATTGGATGGGATTATTTGGGGTAGATGTTTTATTATAGGTTTAATGTAACTATTCCAATTAAATCATGCTCATCCGAATCAATAATGGTGACCTGGATAATATCGCCGGGTTTGACGCTTGCGATTTTTTTCATAAAAACATTGCCATCGACATCCGGTGAGTCGCCCATACTTCGACCGATCATTTGATCGTCGGTGATCGCATCAATCATGACGGGAATCGTTTGGCCGATTTTTTGTTTAAGCTTGTTAATGCTGATGGTTTCTTGTAATCGCATGAGGCGCTGAAAACGGTCTTCTTTTATTTCTTCTGAAAGTTGATGAGGTAAATGGTTCGCACGCGCACCGTCGACGTTTGAATATTTAAAGCACCCGACGCGATCGAATTGTGCGGTCTCCATAAAATCTAATAACCGCTCAAAATCATCCTCAGTTTCGCCCGGAAAACCGACCATAAACGTGGTGCGTAGCGTCAAATCAGGGCAGAGTTTTCGCCAGGTGGCAATGCGTTTAATCATGTTTTCGGTATTAGCGGGGCGCTTCATCGCTTTTAAAATCTTGTGGCTCGCATGTTGTAGCGGCATATCGATATAAGGCAAAATTTTGTGATCTTGCATATACGGAATCAGGTCGTCTAGGTTTGCATACGGATATAAATAATGTAATCGAATCCAAATGCCTAATTGACTGAATTCGTGCACGAGTTGTTTGATGTTTGTGTCATTTAAGTCAATGCCATACGCGCTGGTATCTTGTGCGATAATTAATAATTCTTTGACACCAGATTGTACGAGATGGTTTGCTTCGGTCAAGATGTCTGATAAGGGGCGGCTAGCCAGCGTGCCGCGTAAATCGGGAATGATGCAAAATGTACAACGGTTGTGGCAGCCCTCCGCAATTTTTAAATAGGCATAATGTTTTGGCGTGAGCTTGATCGGTGAAATTAAATCGAGTTTGGCATCATGTTTTTTCGGCAAATGCTGATGGACGATTTGCATGACCGATTGATAATCAGCCGGTCCTGTAATCGCTAAGACAGTAGGGAATTTCTCCAAAATAATCTCTTTTTTGGCGCCCAAACAGCCGGTGACGATGACTTTTTCATGTTGTTGGAGTGCCTCGCCGATTGCCTCGAGCGATTCGTCAATGGCATCATTGATAAAGGCGCAGGTGTTGATGATGATGAGATCCGCGTTTTCATAAGACGACGTGGTATCGTATCCTTCTGCATGCAATTGCGTCAAAATGCGTTCAGAATCGACGAGCGCTTTGGCGCAACCGAGACTGATAAAACCAATGCTGGGATTAATCTTTGTCATATGTTTTTAAAAATTCTGTTTTTAAAAGCGCGCCGTGCGGAACGATTTGTGTGAGCCAATTTAATTTAACAATTTCTTTTTCAGCATCGGTTAAATGCCAGTTTATTTTGGATGCGCGGAGTTTTTCGGTCAGTGAAAATAACATGAGCGCAACGCTGACCGAAATGTTAAAGCTTTGTGTAAATCCGACCATCGGGATTTTAACAAAACAATCGGCCTGCTGGTGCGCTTCTTCGCTTAAGCCGGCTAATTCAGTGCCAAAGCAAACAGCGGTTTTTTGATCGACGTCTAAATCTTGAATCGGGATGCTGTCATCATTCAACGTCGCAGCGACGATGCGATAACCTTGTTGTTTTAACTGCTGAATGCCTTTAGTGGTTGTTTCATGTTTTTGGATGTCGAGCCATTTAGACGCGCCGAGTGCGATGTCGCTGTTTGCATGAAATTGATTATTTTGTTCGACGATATGTAAATCTTGAATGCCAAAACATTCAGATGAACGTATAACAGCGCTGGCATTATGGGATTGAAAAATATCTTCGAGCATGATCGTGAGATGTCGTGTGCGCTGCTGTAAAACATCCTCGACTAAGCGCAGTTTATGGGGGGTGACAAACTGAGAGAGATGATTGATGAGTGCAGGCGTTTTATTCATGCGGGAAGCATAGCATACAACGTTTATGGAGTAGAATTTTTATTAAACGTGAGTTCCAGGTGTTGGTGATGTTCTCGTAGGAGCGCCGCTTTCTGGCTGTTCGAAAGATTTCAAATGATCAGCTAAAAAACGTGAACCGCCAAGTAAACCAAGTCCTATCGGTGTTTTTGATAAAAATTTATTCCCATTCTCATATCTAACCGGCCATCCTGCTGCTGGGCGTAATGGGGTTTCTTCTGTAATAATAGGCATATTGACCTCTTTTTTTTTAAAATTTTGTCATAGGTAGTATAGCAAATATCACGAAAAATAACCACAAAAAAATTAAGTTTTTGTTATTGTCATGCCGCGGTTGTCTGCCATGAGGTCGAGGGTATCAGTATGTTTTAGCTTAGAGGACGCTTCACTGTTATGGTTCATGCGAACAGGTCGGTCTCAGCTCAGAAAAAAGAGCCGTCATCCCGGAAAATGCGAAGCATTTATCCGGGATCCAGGGAACGCTTTAGCTCCGCACTTCGGTTCTCTGGATTCCGGACATTGTTGCGCAATGGCGCAACAATTCCGGAATGACGGGAAAAAAAGAATCGTCATCCCGGAAAACTGGCCGAGTACAATAAGAAGTGGAACTCGCATTTATACTGGCGGGAATCCATTCGGCGGCATCATATTTTTAAATTGATCCATCATGCCCGCCATGTTTTTATTTCCCATCATGCCTTTCATGCGTTTCATCATTTTTTGTGCTTGACTAAATTGTTTGATTAATTTATTCACATCGGAGGGTTGTGTGCCAGAGCCTTTTGCAATGCGTTGCTTGCGTGTGCCTTGAATTAAATCGGGATAACGTCTTTCTTTTAGGGTCATCGATTGAATGATGGCTTTGAGTTTTTTTATTTTTTTATCACTCGCTTGTTCTTCAATCATTTTAGTCATGTTTCCCATGCCGGGTAATTTGCCGAGCAGACTTTTCATGTTGCCGATGTTGCCCATTTGTTCGAGCTGTTCTAAAAAATCTTCGAGCGTAAACTTTTTACCTTTTTTTAATTTTTGGGCGACTTTTTCCGCTTGTTTTCGATCGATGGTTTGTTCGACTTCTTCCACAAAGCTGACCACGTCGCCCATGCCTAAAATACGTGAAGCCATCCGTTCGGGATGAAAAGGTTCCAGCGCATCCATTTTTTCGCCGACACCCATAAATTTAATCGGTTTACCGATTGTGTGCCAAACAGATAATGCCGCACCGCCGCGCGCATCACCATCGGTTTTGGTAAGAATCACGCCGGTTAAACTCAAGTGATCATTAAATGCTTTTGCCGTGTTGATGGCATCTTGTCCGGTCATGCTATCGATAACGAATAATGTTTCGGTTGGATGGATGGTGTTTTGAATTTGTTTTATTTCATCCATCATTTTTTCATCGATATGCAAACGACCGGCCGTATCGATGATGACAACATCGATAAATTGCTTTTTGGCGGATGCAATTGCGTTGCATGCAATATTAATGGGTTTTTGTGTGCTATCGCTGGGATAAAATGCAACGTCAACTTGGTTAGCCAATGTTTCTAATTGTGTAATAGCAGCAGGGCGATAAACGTCGGTGCTGGCGACTAAGACATGTTTCTTTTGGTTTTTAAGTCGGCGTGCTAATTTTGCAATGCTGGTTGTTTTGCCTGAGCCCTGCAGTCCGGCGACCAAAATAATCGTCGGCATTTGTGGGCTTGCTAATAATTCGGCAGTTGCTTGGCCCAATATATCAGTGAGTTCATCATTAACAATTTTAATGAAAACTTGACCGGGTGTTAAACTATTTAAAACTTTTTCGCCCAGTGCTTTTTCGCGAATGCGTTCGATGAATTGTTTTGTTACGGGCAATGCCACGTCCGCTTCCAGTAATGCAATACGAATCTCGCGCAAAGTGTCTTGGATGTTTTCTTCTGTCAGTCGACCACGCCCGCGCAGGTTGTTGATGGTTGTCGTGAGTCGTTCGCTTAAGTGTTGAAACATGTGAGTTGTCCTGTGTTTTGTTTTTCGTCATTCCGGGATGATCCGGGATGACAAGAGTTGGTTTTTCAAATAATTTTAAATCCGACGTGATCTTCCCATGGGAATGGTTCGCATTGTACTGTATCGACGGTGGCATAGGTAGGGCCTTGGGTTACTTGTTGTTTAAATATTGCCAAAGATGCGTCATTGCCACAGGCTAAAATTTCGACATTACCGTTTTCAAGATTTTTGACCCAGCCAGTGAGATTCAGTTGTTTTGCGGCATGTCGCGTAAAGGCGCGAAAGCAGACGCCTTGAACAGTTCCACTCACGACAAAATGTAAACAAATATTAGATGCCATAATCTCAGCATTATAACCATTTCTATTAGCCAAACAATGATGCTCGTCGTGTAGGTGTGGGGGTGGCCGGCGATGAAGTTGCGCGCAGTCTGCGTGACGGGGTCGCGGGCGCGCCATCGAAGATGCGCTTTAATTCATCGATTACTTTCGATGTTAGGACAGCGACCTTTTGATGTACTGAATCGTGAAAATTAGCAAGTGATTGATGGCATCCGGTGAGCGCGCTGATTAGTTCTGGGATGCTTTTTTCATGAGAATTTTCAAGGACTTTTTTTATGGCCAACAATGTCATGAGTTTTCGTTCGGCGGGGGAGTCGTAATCGGTGTTTCTTTTTGTATTTTTATATAAAAGATGAGC
The DNA here is from genome assembly GCA_038043025.1 of Pseudomonadota bacterium. Taxonomy (GTDB): domain Bacteria; phylum Pseudomonadota; class Gammaproteobacteria; order UBA12402; family UBA12402; genus O2-02-FULL-42-9. The sequence continues at coordinate 11,985 of JBBTCW010000057.1, forward strand.
GCGCAATATATCCAGTTGCGCTTGAATGGCTAAAAATTTTTCGAGAGGGAATTCGGTGATGGGCGTTGATATATCTTGTTTTTGTGCGTGACGTGTTAATGTGATTTTTAATAAGTTTTCGGCTAACGTTTTTGCGCCCGTGCTCATCATGGGTAGCGCGTCTGGTAGATGTCCAGAATAAGAAATCATAAAATATTTTTCTAAGAGTTCTAAAAATAATTGTTGATCTCGTGTTAGAGCGTGTTGTTTGGCGCGAGCGGTTTCTATATCTTCATGTGGAGTTTGTGGGGGTTCATAAATAGTGAATAAACCCATGCGTGGTTGGGGAGTGGCAGATGATGGTAATACTTGTTCACGATAGAGCAATGCGAGTTCTCTCGATAATTCAATTAAATCAAGTGTTTCTTGCGAATCGGCCGTGATAATGATGCTCCGTAGTTTTTGGGCAATTGTAGGATAGCCGGTTGCTCCATAATTGTCGGCTAGAAATAGAAATTCTCGTCGAGCGTCGAGCCAGCTAGGCAAATAATCACCTTGGATGAGACGATGCCAGATGAACGGCACTTTAATTTTTCGTTGTTCAATGAGTGTTTCGACGAGTCGAAAGAGTACTTCGTACCAAGAGTCATAAGGGATTTTAATTCTTTGTCTTGTCATAGCAGTGTGCTCTGCATGAAAATGCACGGCATCTTCTTCGCTCGCGAGCATGCGGTAATAATTGGCGACGTAATCGACGGCCGGTAAAGCAGCGAGATATTGTATTTTGGTTTCGGGTGATGACCAGTCGGTAATAAAATAGGGGATAAGGTGTCCTTCTACACGCTTATCAGTCGGTTCACGCATGGCGATATTAAGCAGTTTCAATAATAAGGCCGCTGAAATTCTTAGATCATAGGTGTCCCAGTAGCCACTCAGCACGGTGGTCGTTAATAAGTGAGGAACTGAATGTCGGCCGTCCAAATTTTTAAGCCAAGAAGGAGGGTCGGCCTGTTGCAATATAAGCATGAGCGCCATAAAAACTTTTTCGCCGGTTTTTTCATCGCCCGGCGTATCTCCTGGGAGCCTTAAGAGTTTACAGAGTTCAATGCGCAGCGAAATTAATTGATCTGCTTCTGGTTGAGCGAGAATCTTTTCGGGAGGCAGTTCTAAGTGTTGACACAATTCGGTAATGAATTTTTTTGATAATGGCATAATCGTTTCTCCTTTTAAATGAATTGTACCACGATGCGCAAGCTCCCAGCTCTGAGCTGCGACACTCTTTCGCTGCAGCTCAGAGCTGCTCGATAATGGTGGCATAAAAGTGAGAAGGAGAGAGGGTTTGAAGGGTGGCTATGCGTATGGATTAGGGAAATCGAGTTTTTGTAAGCTTTTTCCTTCAAGATTTTCCATAATATTCGCTTTTTCATCGGTGTCGTGATCGTACCCGAGTAGATGTAATGTTCCATGTATAACCATACGCGCAAAGTGGGATTCGGCAGAAATATTTTGTTTTTTTGCTTCTTGTATCACAACATCGGCGCAGATAACGATGTCGCCTAATAATAAAGTTTCATCGGGCATATCATGATAGGAAAACGATAAGACATTGGTTGCCCCTTTTTTTTTGCGATAGGTTTCATTGAGCGTTGTGATTTCAGGAATATCGACAAGGCGAATACAAATTTCGGCATCTTGTAGATGGACTTGTATCGCCGCATTGACCCATTGTTCGAATTGCGCTTGCGTTGGTACGGGTTGTTTTGTGGCGATTTGTAGGTCGATGGTAATGTGAGAGGTGTTGTTCATGACAGAATTCCTCTTAATGTATTTGTGCGCACTTCGGTAATTTTAACCGGGACGAATTCGCCAATCAATGTGCTGTCACCGGCGAAATTGACAATGCGATTGTTTTCTGTGCGTCCGCAAAGTTCGCTTGCATCCTTTCGGGCATGTTTTGTAACTAAGATAGATTGAACAGTGCCGATCATCGCTTCACTGATATGTCGCGCGGATTGTTGTAGCTGTGCTTGCAAGATATCCAGTCGTTGTTTTTTTGTGGCGAGCGAGAGCGTTTCGACTAAATCAGCGGCTTGGGTGCCGGGGCGCGGGCTATAAATAAAACTGTAAGACGCATCAAATCCAATGTCTCTGGCGAGTTGCATCGTGTTTTCAAAATCGTCTTCAGTTTCGCCGGGAAACCCCACAATAAAATCGGTTGAAATTGTAATGGCGGGTCGCGCATTGCGTAATTTATTAATAATCGTTTTAAATTGATCAACAGTATAGCGTCGGCGCATCATTTTTAAAACATGATCGGAACCGCTTTGAACGGGCAAATGTAGATGACTGACTAATGCGGGTAGTTGTCGATAAACATTAATCAATTCATCTGTAATGTAGGCCGGATGTGAAGTTAAAAATCGAATGCGTTGGATGGTTTTATTTTCTGCGATGCGATGCAGCAAGTCCTCTAAACGAAAGTGATCATATTTATAATGATTAACATTTTGGCCGAGCAATATAATTTCTTTAACCTGTTGTTTGGTGAGTTCATCAATTTCTTTTAAAATATTGCCGATCGGCCGGCTGATTTCTTTGCCGCGGGTGAAGGGTACAATGCAATAACTGCAGTAATTATTGCAACCTTCCATGATCGATACGTATGCGCTGGGGCCGTCTGCATCTGGCGTTGGAAGGTGATCGAATTTTTCAATTTCGGGAAAGCTGACGTCGATGACTGATTTTTTTGTTGTTTGTGCAGTTTTAATCATATCCGGCAAACGGTGTAGGGTTTGCGGGCCAAAGATAATATTAACATAAGGGGCTCGCCTTAAAATGGCGTTGCCTTCTTGGCTCGCAACACATCCGCCAACGCCAATCATGACGTTTGGGTTTTCTTGTTGGATAAATCGAAAACGTCCGAGATCAGAAAATACTTTTTCTTCTGCTTTATCTCTGACGGAACAAGTGATTAATAAAATTAAGTCAGCAGTTTCGGGGCATTCCATTAAAATTACTTTATAAGACTGCTTTAAATAATCAACGATGCGTGCGGCATCATATTCATTCATTTGGCAGCCAAAAATTTTAATGTATAGCTTGAGTGTCATCATCGGCGGGTGGTTTTTTTGAATGGTTATATTCTACGGGGATGCAGAATGTTTCATGTATATAGGGGATGATCCATAGTGCAATTAATATCAAGAGAGGTAAAATCGATAGCGCCATGTGATAAGCGTGCGCCGAATATACGCGTTCCCCCTGTTTGGCGATGCCGATCCAGTAATGTTCTAAAATGAGTCCTGTGACGGGTGGTGTAATAGCGGCGCCAATCATGTTGATTGTATTTACAAAGCTTAAAGAAGTTGCGCTATATTGCGAAGGATGTAATTCTCGGATGATAGAGAAAATCAACACCAGTGCGCTGGAGAAAAAACCGAATAAGAATAATAAAATAAATAATTCGACCCATGTTAAATGTGGCACATACAGTATGACGCTCATGCTGAGAAGGGCGCCGAGTGTGCCAATCCATATCGGTGATTTGCGTCGTTTTAATAGGTCAGATAAAAAGCCGAAGGTAGGACAGCCTATTGCCCAGCCGATAAAAATAAACGAAGTCATGAATGCGGCGAGATGGCTTGAAATATTATAAGTGTTGATTAAATACGTGACGCCCCATAGGCCGCCAAACAAGGGTGTGGGTGCGTACATCAATCCGCCATACAGTGCGCCGACCCAACTTTGTGGACAGGAGAGCACCGTTTTTAGACCTTGCCATAAGGGTGCTTGAGTTGTATTTTTGGCGTAATGATGATGACGAGGATGGTCGCGAATAATGAATAACATCAAAATACTTAATACCAAGGCAAATGCAGCGAATATCAAGAATGCATGTCGCCAGCCAAATGAATGAATAAATAAAGCGAGCGGTGCTTCGCCGGTAATGGCGCCGAGCATGCCCACGGTAACGGTTAATCCAATGATGAGTGCAAAATGTTTGGGAGGGAACCAATGGGCGGCGATATTCATGCATCCCACCACAGCAAATGCAGAGCCGAGTCCAATAAAAAATCGACTCGCTTCAATGAGCCACCAACGTTGCGCAAGTGCAAATGCAAGTGAGCCGAGCGCGCAAATGGCAGCCGCCATGGTTAATGTGCGTCGTGAGCCAAATCGATCAAGCAAAATACCAACGGGAATTTGCATACCTGCATAGGCATAAAAATAAATCGCCACCAGATTGGAAAATGCAATCGCATTAATCGAAAAATCATGCATGAGTTCGGGCAGCATGACGCCGGGCGATACTTGCAATAAAAATTCATAAAAATAAAAAATGGCACTTAACCCCCAGATGATGCCAGGTAGAATATAATGGGAACCTGTATCCCGGATATTGCTGCGCAACGGCGCAGCAATTCCGGGATGACAGTGTGTTTTTTTATGATGATCGGTCATGATAATTTCTTTTTTAATAAATCGTTGACTTGTTGAGGGTTTGCCTTTCCTTTTGACAGTTGCATCACTTGGCCGACGAAAAATCCGAACAAACGATCTTTGCCCGCGCGATAAGCCGCTAATTCATCGGGGTTATCTTGTAGGACTTGATCAATGATTTTTTCGATAGCGTTTCCATCGGTAACTTGTTTTAAGCCTTGTTTTTCAATAATTTCGTCGGTTGTTCCATCGCCACTCCACAAGCGCTCGAAAATAGTTTTGGCAATTTTGCCGGAGATGGTGCCGTCTTCAATGCGCGCGAGCAGTCGCGTTAATTCTGTGGCGCTTACCGGTGATTGTCGTATGGAAAGTTCTGCTTTGTTTAAGGCAGCAGATAGTTCGCCAAAAATCCAATTAGCCGCAAGTGTCGGATCAATTTTTTTGGCCACCGTCTCAAAGTAACTCGACATATCTTGATTGTTCGCGAGTAGATTGGCGATATAATTATTGAGTTTATAATCTTTGGCAAAGCGTTCGCGTTTTTCTTTTGGCAGCTCCGGAATTTGTGTTGAAATTTTCTGAATCATTTCGTGGGTGATTTTTAAAGGTAGCAGATCCGGTTCGGGGAAATATCGATAGTCGGTGGCTTCTTCTTTTGCACGCAAGGGGCGTGTTTCATTTTTTGCGACATCAAATAAGAGTGTTTGTTGTATGACCGTGCCGCCATTTTTTAAGATGTTGGTTTGTCGTTCAATTTCGTAATTAATCGTGCGTTCGATAAAACGAAACGAATTTAAATTTTTAGTTTCCGTGCGCGTGCCAAATTCTTTTTGATGCTTGGGTCGAACCGATATATTGACATCGCAGCGAAACGCGCCTTCTTGCATATTGCCCGTGCAGATATCTAACTGTTGAACGAGCGTGTGCAGTGTTTTTAAATAGGCAACCGCTTCCTCGGCAGACGCGATGTCGGGTTCGGAGACGATTTCTAATAAGGGCATGCCGGCACGGTTTAAGTCAATGCCGGTTTTTCCATGAAAATCTTCATGTAACGATTTGCCGGAATCTTCTTCGAGATGTGCGCGCGTAATACCAATTTTTTTAGATGTCCCATCGTTTAAAACAATATCTAAATAACCGTTTTGTACAATCGGGTGCGAGTGTTGTGAAATTTGATAACCCTTGGGCAGATCGGGATAAAAATAATTTTTGCGCGCAAAAATAGATTCATGGGCAACTGTTGCATCAACCGCTAAACCAAATTTAATGGCCATGTCGACAGCCGTTTTATTTAAAACGGGTAACGTGCCCGGAAAACCGAGATCAATAATCGATGCTTGACTGTTAGGTTCTGCGCCAAAGCTTGCCGCGGAGCCTGAAAACATTTTGCTTTTTGTTTTTAGCTGAACATGTACTTCAAGACCAATCGTCGCTTTCCAATTCATTTATTCGCCTCTAAATTTTTCAGGAATTTTTAGGTGCCAGTCTGTTGCTTGCTGATAACGATGTGCAACATTTAATAATGTTGATTCTTCAAAATAATTGCCGATGAGCTGCACACCCACCGGCAAATCATTTAAAAATCCGGCAGGAATAGAAATGCCCGGCAACCCGGCCAAGTTTACAGTGACGGTAAAAATGTCTGACAAATACATTTGAATGCGATCTTTCATGCGGCTGCCGATAGAAAACGCCGTTGTCGGGCTCGTTGGCGTTAAAATAACGTCGATGTTTTTAAAGGCGGCTTCGTAATCGCGGCGAATGAGTGTTCGAATTTGTTGTGCTTTTATATAATAGGCATTGTAATGTGTAGAGGATAAAACATAGGTGCCGGTAAAGATGCGATGTTTGACTTCATCGCCAAAGCCTTCGCTGCGTGATCGTGCATAAAGATCTTCTAAGTTTTTAGGATTGTCACACCGATGACCAAAACGCACACCATCGTATCGTGCTAAATTTGATGCGGCTTCTGCGGGCGCCACAACGTAGTAAGCCGGCATGCCTGCGCGCATCATGGGCAAATCAATGTCGTGTAAGATGGCGCCTTGTTTTTCAAATTCTTTTGCGGCTGCATAAATTTTGTCGGCCATCTGAGCATCGAGTTGCTCGTTAAAACATTCTTTGGGAAGACCGATATGCAATCCGCTTATCGATTTATTTAAAGAAGCGGTAAAATCGGGAACGGGATTATCCGCGGAAGTTGAGTCATTGGGATCAAAACCCGCAAAGTCATTTAATAAAACGGCAACATCTTCCGCTGTTTTTGCGATCACACCGGCTTGATCTAAACTCGATGCGAATGCGATCATGCCAAAGCGTGAAACGCGACCATAAGTGGGTTTTAAGCCCGTGACGCCAGATAATGCAGCCGGTTGACGAATGGATCCGCCGGTGTCGGTGCCGGTTGCGATTGGTGCAATACGCGCAGCAACAGCGGCGCATGATCCGCCCGATGATCCGCCGGGTACTTTATCTAAATCCCAGGGATTTTTAACCGGACCGTAATAACTGTTTTCGTTAGACGAGCCCATGGCAAATTCATCCATGTTTGTTTTGCCTAATAAAACCATGCCGGTGTTTTTAAGTTTTTGAACACATGTCGCATCATACGGCGAAACAAAATTATCTAACATTTTAGAGCCGCAGGATGTTTTAATGCCAGCCGTGCAAAAAATATCTTTATGTGCAATCGGAATACCGGTGAGTGGGCTTGTTTTATTTTTTGAAATACGTTCATCTGCTTTACGGGCTTCTTCGAGTGCCGTTCGTTCAGTGATGGTAATAAAGGCATTGAGCAGGGGATCAAATTTTTTAATGCGATCTAAAAAATGTTGGGTGAGTTCAACGCTTGATATCTTTTTGTGTTGTAATGCGTCGCTTAATGCGAGGAGTGTTTTGGTATGCATGTTTATTTTTCACCCTCAATGACTTGGGGAACAAGATAAACACCGGCGTCAACACGGTCGAGTGCGATGGATTGGTATAAATCGCGTTGATTAATTTCGGTGACAACGTCTTCGCGAAGGCGTTGTGATGCGCTGAAGGGGTGTTCCATGGGCGGTACATCGGTTGTATCGATTTGGTCGATTTGTCCGATAAATTTTAGGATATGAGCCATATCGGCATATTTATCCAGACCCTTTCCGTCTGTATATAATTTAGCCATTTTGATTATTTTTTCAATGGTTTTGGGGCTGAGTTTGTCGTGTGTCATGCGCTGATAACCTCATGCATCATCTGATCGTGGAATTATGGATAGTTGCGCCAGCAGAGTCAAGCGTCAGTCTTGACTCTCGCAGCAATACTGATAAAGTTAGAGCCGATTTTTAATTTGGCTTTGAAGGAATATTTATGAATATTTTCAAAAAATTGCGTGGTATTTGGTCGAATGATTTGTCGATCGATTTAGGGACGGCAAATACGTTGGTTTATGTCAAAAATAAGGGCATCGTGTTGGATGAGCCCTCTGTGGTGGCCATTCGCCAAGATGAACCGGGTGGTCCTAAACGCATTGCAGCGGTAGGTACGAGCGCAAAGCGCATGTTAGGCCGTACGCCGGGCAACATTACAGCGATTCGTCCGATGAAGGATGGCGTGATCGCAGATTTTTTTGTGACCGAAAAAATGTTGCAATATTTTATTCATAAAGTGCATGAAAATAAATTTATGCGTCCAAGCCCACGCGTGTTGGTATGCGTGCCGTGTGGCTCAACGCAAGTGGAACGTCGGGCGATTCGAGAATCTGCGTTGGGTGCTGGCGCTCGTGAAGTTTTCTTAATCGAAGAGCCCATGGCCGCAGCCATTGGTGCTGGCTTGCCGGTTCAAGAGGCAACGGGTTCGATGGTCGTTGACATCGGTGGGGGTACGACAGAAGTGGCCATTATTTCTTTGGGAGGCATTGTGTATTCTGCTTCTGTTCGCATAGGGGGCGATCGTTTTGATGAAGCTATTGTGAATTACGTGCGTCGTAATTATGGTACGTTAATTGGCGAAACCACGGCAGAAAATATTAAAAAAATTATTGGCACAGCATTTCCGGGCGATGATATTCGTGAAATCGTTGTGCGCGGCCGTAATTTGTCCGAAGGCGTTCCGCGTAGCTTCACGTTAAATAGTAATGAAATCCTAGAAGCGTTGCAGGAACCGTTATCCGGTATTGTGGGTGCTGTTCGTACCGCGCTTGAACAAGCGCCACCTGAATTGGCGTCCGATATTGCCGAGCGCGGGATGGTATTAACTGGCGGCGGATCATTATTACGCGATGTCGATCGATTGCTCATGGAGGAAACTGGACTGCCCGTGATTATTGCCGAAGATCCACTGACATGTGTAGCGCGAGGCGGCGGTACAGCATTAGAAATGGTATATTCAAGCGGTCGAGATTTTATTTCAAAGGAATAAAGGCAGAAGGAGCGCATCATTAAACCTATCTTTAAAAAAGATTCCAGTCTAGGCATGCGCGCGATTCTTTTTTTGATATTGGCGATTATTTTTATGTTCGCCGATCGTCGCAACATTGCCTTTCATCGCATTCGCCAAGTGATGGATTATGCTGTATTCCCTGTGCAGTATGCCGTTGATTTGCCGATCGATATGACGAACACGATTATCAGTGATTTTTCGACGCAACAACAGTTATTAAAAGATAATGCCAGTTTGCATGCGCAAGTGTTGCTGTTGCAAGCACAGTTACAAAAACAATATGCGATTGTCTCTGAAAACAAACAATTAAAAGAATTGTTGTCGGCAAGTGATCAAGCGAGCGGTCAAGTGTTAGAAGCGCAGTTGTTGGCGATTTCAACCGATCCTTTTTTGCATCAAGTGATTCTCGATAAAGGAACAAAAGACGGGGTTTTTCAGGGTCAACCCGTGTTGGATTCCAGTGGTGTGATGGGGCAAGTGATACAGGCAGATGTCTTTACCAGTCGTGTGATGTTATTAACTGATCCAAAAAGCGCGATTCCCGTGCAGATCAAACGTAACGGTATTCGTGCGATTGCAGAAGGTACCGGTGGCGCAGATAATTTGTTGAAATTGATTTATGTGACGAATACGACAGATATAGAGGTGGGCGATGAGTTGGTGACATCGGGGTTGGGTCAGTGTTATCCGGTGGGTTATCCGGTAGGAACGGTGATAACGGTTTCGCATCCGGCCGATAGCCAGTTTGCAGAAATTATCGTCGTACCCTCTGCGCGATTAAATCGTAGTCGATTAGTGTTGTTGGTGTGGCCGGTAAATTACCCCTCGTCCCGGAATTCTGCGTAGCAGAAGGAGCAAAGATGTCCGAACATATTCATAACAAATGGTTAATTATCCTGACGTTTTTATTAGCGTTTGCGTTAGATGTTTTACCCTTGCCGGGTTGGTCGATTTGGTTTCGGCCTCTTTGGACGTTGATGGTAATGATCTATTGGGTGATGGCGTTTCCGAATTTAATCAATGTGGGAAGCGCTTTTGTGGTGGGATTGGTGTTGGATTTGTTGCAAGGCACCGTGTTGGGCGAACATGCGATTGCGATGGTGATTGTTGCATATTTCGTTGTACAATTATATCGTTTTATGCGTGTCGCGCCGCTCCTGCAGCAAACATTTTTTGCATTCATTTTGATTTTTATTTATCAATTATTGATTTATATTTTACAAGGGATTGTCGGTAGCTTGCCCAGCACTTGGTTATATTGGTTGCCGGTGTTGACGTCTATTATTTTATGGCCTTGGATATTTGTGTTATTGCGTGATTCACGTCGGCGCGCGGGATTGATTGTTAAGGGTTAGGGAGCCAGTCTGGCTTGTTCACCCGGATCTTCTACTGCTGGCACTATGAGCAACTCGTTAAGTGCACGTTGTGCGGCGATGGTTTCGGCACTGGTGGGTTGATCTGTCTTGGGTGTTATATTGCAATTGACTTGCGGATAAAACCGCGGGGCTTCGTCGGGGTGTGTCTTAATCCAATCAAGTAATTTATGAGTTTCTTTTACGGGAAAACCGTCCGGCACCACATCTAACGCTCGTGTGTAATACAACGTTAATGTTGCACGCAGTACCGAATTGTGGGTGGTTTTTGGATGTAAGAGTGAGCATAATGCGTCAGCGGTATGTTTGAAAAGATTATCAAATCGCTCATATTGCGCAGCCACAAAAACATATATAATTTGTGCGTGTGCAGAGCGACGTTGTGCGGTAAGCAACAGGTCTAAGTATTTTGTTGGATAGGATTCGTGTGTTGAAAATATCCCCAGCATGCTTTCAGCAAAGAGCAAATAAAAGGGATCGTCTGTTTTGCAACTTGTTGATATCCGCTGTTGTTTTATCCGTTGTCGCAGCTCGCTTAATGTTTGGCATTCTGGATAACCCAAGGTGGTTTTAAAGAGATGCAACAAATAATCTTGTATAGGCTGGCGTTGATGAAACATAGCGACCCATAAGGCGATGAGTGTGGGCGCGCTAAAAAGTGGATCGGCGCGAATGATTTTGGCTTGATCATGTTTGACAGGATAAGTAAATGTTGTTCGGGCTGCGTTAAAATGTCGATGACCGGCGGCGACATCAATTTTTGTATACGCATCACCGGACAAATAGAGATGGGCGAGTTGTTGGTGGGCGTGTTGTTTTGCTTGTCCTGCTTCCTTGTGCGTTAATAGGGGTGCGACAGAGCCCGGTTGGCTTGAGACGGGTACGCGAATATCAATGATTTGTTCATACGCTAATTGTACAATCCGTGGATATTGATACTTGAGTGCATAACTTGCGAGTTGCTCTAAATATTTTAATGTATTAGTGTCTGGTGCAAGGTATTGCGGTGCTGTAGACAACCGTTCTAGTATTGGCAGTAACTCATCTATCTCGTCATTGCGTTGTGTAAGCGTTTCGAGTTGTTGCTCCGAAACAATTCCATAAAGCGCCGAGCAATCTTCTTGGCTAGGTTTTTTCAATGCAAAAGCCTTTTCAAATAAGGTGATATTGTCATGAATAAGAGTCATTTATTTTTTATAGTATGGTACATGAGCAGCATCCTTTTTGTGGAGCTGTTGAAGTTGGTTGCGGAGCTAAGGGTGTGTGCTCATCAGCGGCTGCTTCTACTACATCCTTTTCTGCTGGTTGAATAGAGCCTATTGGAGGCGCTGGTCTTTCTTGTCTTTCTTGCTGAAAAATGGCAGCAGGAGTTCTGGAAAAATGATGAGGAATCGCTCTTTCTTCTTCGTCGCCTTCGCCTGATATGATTGAAGAAGCGATGGTGGGTTGACCGTCATCGAGTCCCGCTATTATTTTTTTTCGTAGAGTTTTGAATTCATCATTTAATATTGCATTGCTTGCTTGATATTTTTCATGAAAGGGTGCTGTTTGAAGAGAAATCGCTTGCATCAGTTGTGTGACGAATGTAGCGGTACTGATATCTTCTTTTCCCACGACATCACCCTCGGGAAGTTTATATTCTTTTGTTAGTGCTCGTAACCTTGAATATATTTTTGTTCTGACAAAGTGGAAGAGATCATTTTCATACTCTGGATTATCAGAAGGTATGCGTGTAATAAATGGTTGAAATGGGGATAGTAGTGCGCTATGTCGAATATGTTCTATGGGTAAGCTATTGACAATGCTTTTGATCTCGGTGAGTTGTTGGTTTAATTGTATGGCGGCGGAATATAGCGCATGTTTCTGTGTGACAAGTTCTATCAGACTTTCAAGTAAGATATTTGTTTCATGGAGTAACGTTGTTTTGTCTAAGGATTTTCGTGGCATGAAAGGGATCTCCTGTTGTTTTAGTTTTATATGTCCAGAGCGGGTGCGCCGGTTGCTGCGCTTGCATCTGCAGCGGGTGTTTGTAAGGTCTTCATGGCTTGAGCGATGAATGTATTCGTTCTTTTTATGAATTTATTATCAGAATCTAATTGTTTCTGGAGCGAATCCTGAAGTGCTTTCAGCTGTGCGTCAAAGCGATCAAACGGAGAGAGAACTGATTCTGGTTTTGCAGATGTTATTTTAAATGCTCGTGCCGCTCTTTCTTCGTCTGTTACAAAGAACGCAGGGGTATGTAGCCAACTGAACATGCCTCGCGGAGGATCTGGGTTATCATAGAGAGAGCCTCGAACCTCGCCTAAGTCGCGAGGAAGATCTTTTAAGAGGCGAGAAAGCGCTCCCAGTTGCTTATTTAGTTGTTGGGTGATTGTATGCAATGCTTGTAATAGCGATTGTCTGCAGTGTAATATAATTTTGATAGCGTTAATATTTTCGCGAAGAAAGGGCAGTTTCTCACGGAGTTTAGTTAGTGCCTCATTGTTTTGCTCAATTAAGAACTTATCAATAGCTGATGCGCTTTCATTTTGTATGAGCGTAAGCACGTGGACAAGACCAAGCAAAAAATTTGCTTGATTTGCTTCAAAAGGAACAGGTTTGTCTAAGCTCGCTGTTTCTTTGGCTTTACACATCAGCGCATCATTTTTTAATGGAGATATTTTTAATAGTGCAAGTAGCGAATGGATCGCTTCGCTGCAATGTTTGGATATCAATGATTTTGCTGTTTCACAAGTTCCGGACGAGTGGCGGGCTAATTCGCGTTGTGCTTCCTCGAATAATTGTTGTATGGGTATTCGGTGTTCCGTGTCTGCTTGCTGTTCGGGAGTTGCGTCAAAAGACCAAAAGTTAGGTGTTGTTAATATATCGTCTATTGCTTTATCGAGAGTGGCTTGAAGCGCGCGAGGGCCAACAGTCTCGGCATCATCATCGGCATCATCATCGGCATCATCATCAGGCAGCGCAAAGAGAGCAGCAGCAGCAGCGGCTCTTTTTGGGGTGTCGCCTGGAACGCCTCTTTCATCCATAGGCGTATCAGGTGAGAATGCAGCAGCGTCTGCTGCTGCTGCTGCTCTTTTTGGCGTTATGGCAGCAGCGCCACCACCGCCACCCTCTAAAAGATCATCACGGTCAAGAAGCGGATTCACTGCACCAGCGCCAAGGTCGCCAAAATCACCAAAAAGCTTGCGTCGGGGACCCGCAGGGCCTCCGCCGCCACCATCTTCTGGTCTCTCTATGATTGGTGGAACTAGAGGGGGAAAATTTTTTGGAGGCATTTTATATCCTTATTATATCTATTACATTATGTATTGTGCATGAGAAATTATTTTTAACGTCATTTCGAATGCCGTCGTTAGGCGGCGGGGAAATGACATAGCGTTATAGTGCGTCCTGGCAGAAAAATTCGATAAGCGCTCAAGTGAGAGTTCACTGGCTCCTTGCTTTTTATATTCTTAACGTTTTTCATTTTATCTTGGAATTTTTTTTTATGCAAATGTTTATTTTCTCATACCCCGCGGCTTGCCGCGAGAGACATTTCGCCTGGGGATTCTCAAGGGGAGCGGGCGCTCGCTCCCCTTGAGTCGCCGTCCGCGCGGTGAATCCCCTTGCAGGCGATCAATAAAAGAAAATAAAAATACCCCGTCCGCTTGCGGCGGGGATTTTTATTTAAAAAAAACTGTCGTAATGTTTATTTTTGTATAGAATCAAATTAGTCATATGGATGAGCGAGGCAGAGTTTGAAAAAACACGTAGCAAATATTTTGCGCAAACTTTGGTATATTGCTGCGGTTTTTGTGGCAATTGTGGCTATATTTATGACAACGGCGCGGTTAGTGACGCCGCTGTTAAATTCACATATTTCAAAGTTTGAGCATTGGACCAGTGTGGTTTTAGGCGTGCCAGTAAAAATTGAGCGCGTAGATGCCTGGTGGAGTGGGTTTCATCCGGATTTGGAATTTCAAAATATCAGTGTCTTGACGCAAGACCACAAAAGTGTGGTCTTGCGCGTCAAGCGATTGCAAATTGATATTAGTTTGATTCATTCGCTGGTGACGCATTATTTGCAGCCTATCCGTATCACAGTATCGGGTGTGCACTTGGCCGTGCATCAAACAGCATTGCATCAGTTCGCCATTCGCGGTATCGGTGATCAGACGCTCGGGAAATCGCCCTCGGTAGATAATCAAAATTTAATCGATTGGTTGGTTGCTCGGCCGTATTTAACGTTAGAAGATGTTCAAGTGGATTGGCAGTCCTGGCAAGACAAAGAATTTTCCATTGTGATTCAGAATTTAGATGTGAAAAATAGTAGTGCTTGGCATGTCGTCGAAGGGTTATTTCAATTGCCCGGAACGTCGGATGCTTCTGCGCGAGTTATTTTTCAGTTTGGGGATATTCATGATTCAAAAAAATTATCCATACGCGCTTATGGGTTATTGAGGCATGTGCAATTATCGTTTTGGGCGGATCAATTAAACTTTAAAGGTTTATCCGTTCAGTCGGGTGAATTAAATGGTGAGCTATGGGCGACCTGGGAAGAAGGTCGTTGGGATTCGGTGCAAAGTTTGTTTGACGTGCGTGCATTAAATATGTTGCGGGATCAGCGTCCATTACCCGTCGTCGATCAGGCGAGTGGTAATTTGTTTTGGGAAACGACGCCTTCGGGTTGGCAGTTAGCGATTGATCGATTTGATTTGCAAACATCCATATTGTCTTGGAAAAATAATCAATTGTATTTTTCAACAGAAGGCAATGCACGACAATTGCGCATGGGGCATGTGGCGGTACGTGATTTGATGCAGTTGTTATCTTATTTTTCGTGGAATACATGGAAAAACAAGATGAATGCTTTGCAAGTTTCTGGCAAATTACAAAATCTGATTTGGCAACAACAAGGCGCATTTAATCAGCTCAGCGCCAAATTTAAGCAGTTAAATTTCAAACGCTTCCAGAAATGGCCAGGGGTGTTAAATTTATCGGGTACGTTGAATGTGCGGCCGACGACGGGGCAGGTGTTATTGTCTTCGCATAATGTGGTGTTGGATTTTGGTCAGTTGTTTCTTCGGCCATTACAATTGGATCAGCTTGATGCGAATGTATCTTGGCATCAGGCGAGCGACGGACATTGGTCAATTATGCTTGGGCAGTTGTCGGGCGCGAATAAACATGTGGCAGTTTATGGTAACGGTGCGTTATCGCTATCAAAAGATGGCAAAACACCTTGGTTGAGTTTGTTGGGTGGCTATACATTGGATGATCCACGTGTGGTGAAATATTATTTGCCGCGCACGAGCATGCATGCCAATGGATTTAATTGGTTAAGTCAAGCATTTGTCGGCGGGAAAGGGGGGGGTGGCACGTTAGTTTTAGTGGGTAATGTGAATGATTTCCCCTTTGATCAGGATAACGGAACGTTTGTGGTGGACTCGCGTGTGAATACCGATTTTCATTATGCACCGGGTTGGCCGAATATTTTAGATGTGACGGCGCATTTGGTTTTTTCAGGTCGATCCATGATTTGTGATGCGGAGTCTGGAAATTTATATCAGGCGAAATTGGTTAAAGCGCATGTGGAAATTCCGGTGATGCAGAAAGATAAGCCGTTAATGTTATATGTGGATAGTCGGGTCGAAGGTGATGCAAGCGACATGTTGCAATATTTGCGTAACAGTCCACTGCAGAATTCATTTGGTGAGGATGTTTCATCAGCGACAATGAAAGGGAATGCATCGGTTGGATTGAACTTAACGATTCCACTGGAACATACGCAGGATACCGATATAAAAGGAACCATTAACTTTGCAGATGTGCAGATGAACATGCCGACGTGGGAGGTGACGTTGAATGATTTGAAGGGGGATTTGTTTTTTACGCAAAAGGGATTGTTAGCGCAGTCGTTAAAAGGCATGTTGTTTAACGAACCGATGACGTTGTCAGTCGAGACCGTGCGCGACATTGATCCCCATGCGATAACGCGCATTAAAATGCACGGCCATGTGTTGTTAGATGATTTGAAACAAATTTTTCATTCGCCAGAACTTTCATTTGTGCAAGGGCAAACCGATTATGATGCAGTCGTTGATTTGCACACAGCAAAAGGTGATACGCGACAGAATTTATTGAGTGTGTCGTCGGATTTGAATGGCATTAAGATTGATTTGGCGCCGCTTTTGTCGAAAGAATCAGAAGCGATTTTACCTTTTGGTTTGTATTTTCGGTTTGGTGGTAGCGAGTCGCCGTCGGCGTTGGCGACGTTGGGTGATCGTATGAGTGCGGCATTATCCTATCATGTCGAGCAGAAAAAATGGAGTTTATTTAGCGCACACTTGCATTTTGGTGCAGGATCGGCGGCCGTGCAAAACGAACAAGGGTTATATGTGGAGGGTGGATTTCCACAATTTAATTTGAAGGATTGGGTACAAGCATTTAGCAATACAACAACAAAAATGCCGACAGAAGAGGGCGCGCAATTTTTGCAAGCGTTTAAAAAGTTTTTGCGTTTGGTGCATCTTAAATTTGATCAGGCTGATTTGTGGGGACAGCATTTATCGGATGTCACGTTAGATATTAAACCGCAAGCAACGGCGTGGGAAATAGATTTGGATAATTCGCAGATCATCGGACATATAATATTGCCCGATGATTTTCCACATCGTGCGCTCGTCGGGCGCTTTGATCGATTATTTTTGCAGAAAATGTCCGCGTTGCCGCAAACGACTCTCATCAATCCAGGCGAGTTGCCACCGTTAGATATTACGGCAGAGAATTTTCAATATGGGGGACAATCTTATGGGGCATCTACGTTAGTGGTTGAGCCGGAGAAAGATGCATTAAACATTAAACATTTTACCTTTGATGCGCCGTTGTTGTCGGGTGATATCAGTGGTCGTTTTGGGTTGCTGTCGGATAAAAGTTATATGAGCGCATTGTCGGGGCAGGTCAGTACGTATGATGTAACGGGTTTTTTGCGCTCGATGCATATCAATACGAGTTTATTGGCAAAAAAAGGGACGGCGCAGTTTAAATTGCAATGGCCTGATAGTTTATTTAAATTTAATATTGCTGAGGCAGAGGGTTCTGCGACATTGAATTTTCAACAGGGACAAGTCATTAATTTGGGTGGCAAAACGAATGCGAAGTTAAACATGGGTCGTTTGTTAAGTCTTTTAAATGTTAACCGATTGATGACAATGAAGTTTTCTGATCTGACGCAAACGGGCTACAGTTTTGACGAGATGCAAGGCGATTTTAATTTAAGTGCGGGTGAGATTACGACGCGTAATTTATATTTTGATGGCCAGATTGCGCGTATCGATGTGAAAGGTTGGATGAATGTCGCCCAAGAAACGCTGGATATGAATTTAATGATTACGCCGTATTTAACGAATAGTGTGCCGCTGGTTGCAACGATTGCGGGTGGCCCAATTGTGGGCGCTGTCGCCTGGGTGGCGAATAAATTATGGGGAAAAGAAGTGGATAAGCTCAAACGCTATTATTATCAGGTGACGGGTTTGTGGAATAAGCCACAGATTAAGCAGTTGAAAACTAATTCCGTGGATATTAGTGAGGCGCAAGTGGCTTCATAGGTTGCCCTTCATTTATATAATCCTCAGCTCAGAGGTGGGCTGGTGAAAACTCTTTCATGTAATCGATAACAATTGATTCCATTTTTGTTC
>JBBTCW010000058.1:0-11011 GCA_038043025.1 Pseudomonadota bacterium
GTTTGAGTTACAACCCAAGTTGAATGCACAAAAACTTTTTTGACGGGGTACTAGCGTACATGATACTGTGTCAGAATCTGCGCGTCGATTAGCTGCGAGGTATCCAGGGATGGAGGGTGCTGTTTTAGAAAGTGTAATAAAAAAAGTTCGAGCCTATGTGGAGAGCTTAGGCGCTTCTCCAAGGAATGACGCGGCTAAACGATGTTTCGTAAGAATTACAGATCCTGCTTACAAATTTGTTGATAATCGTCCCAAGAAGGGTTCTAACCTCACAACAAAACAATTGCTCGCATTAGCATTTTTAGCAATACACGATGAGAAGGGCGGCAATAGACTTTGTGGACTTGAAGATGCACGCGCGCAATTTGTTGACGGGCTTTACGAAATGCAGCGAGGTGGTAACTTATTGGCCGGGGGGCATGATGATGGCGGGGGAGATTTGTCTATTTGTGATTCTGGAACCTTTAATAAGCTTATTGAAAAATTACAAGGTGTTGATAGAGACTGTTGGATTGAATATATGACCCTCGCAACGGCAGGTGCTAAATTACCTGTCGTTGTTCGAGAAGAAGCAGAGCGTTATTTGAACACTCAAGCAGAGCACTATTTGGCTCAACCACGCACCGCAGAAGAGTTACAAGCATTTACTGACTTAATGTCGGCAGTCAAAAAAGATGGTATTCCCGAAATATGGGGTAAAATTAAAGAGCGTGTAGCCGAGAGAATTTATGATGAATTTGAACGCCTTTTTAAAGATGATAGAGTGGGCTTTATTGACATCATTAACTCGGGTGAATATACAGCACCCCCTGGGCTGAGCGAATTCGTAACCGGTCTACAAGCTCGGGTCGCTCGGGCTGCCGAATCGCCTAGCTTACCTCGGCCTGGTTGTAAATAATCAAACTCACCCCGCCTTGGCCATTCGGACTTTTTCAAGTTCGATGTGCCAGGGCAGTCGGTTTGATTTGTTGTTTCGTTAGGCTTTGTTTCCTAACCCTTGATCTCTATTCCTTCGCTACCGGCACTAATGCCACCGGCAATGAAGGATCATCCGCATTAAATCGTCGGTCTAATAAATTCAGGGGCTCTTCTATCACGGTATATTTCGGTAAAATATCTTGAATGTACGGCAAATAACTTTTTTGAATAATCAAAATATGATGCTGGGGATTATTTTTTAAAATAGGGAAGCTCGATAAAAGTGTTGCTCGTGTAGGATGTTCTTGTGCATTCTCTTTTGCATCGATAAATTCAACTAAGTTGGGTGAATTTAAATAAAAAAACGTTCGGCTCTGTGCATCGAGAATGCTAATCGTCCAATCTTTCCAGGGTTTAATTTGCGTGGCCGTTTGGCGCACGTCTTTTGCGAATGGCATTAATCCGCCGCCACTATACGCGAGGGGATATAAAATGCCGAGTATGATTAAATTTATGATAAAAAAGCTTGTGGCGGTATAGCTTGCCCATTTTTTTCGTTTTGTAAACGCATCAACATGATTATAAATCCAATCTGCCGTGAATAATGCGACAAAGGGCAGCATGGGAAGTATATAATAATTGCGTCTGGATCCGCTGGCAGTAAAAAATGCGAATATCAGTAAATTTGCCCAAGCGAGCCAGCGTGATCCAACGGTTTTTTGTTTCCAATGTTTTAGCGCGTCCCAAATAGCAACGAGATAAAAAAATATCCAAGGGAATGTGTAAAGAGGCAAGGCAAGGAAGTATGTATAAATGCTTCCTTCATGGTCAAATGGTTTGAAAAACCGTAAAAAGTTTTCTTGATACACTAAATGTAATCCACTCACTGTGTCATGATTTGGATTAAAATAATATTGCAATCCAAAATGTAAAAAGTAAATTAAAACACCGATGATTAATGCAATGACCATTGATAGTTTAAGATGTTTTTGCCAATTATTGTCGTAGAGTAAATCGGGTATCAGAGCGACCAGCACGAGTACGGGTGCAATGAGTCCTTTGAGTAACGCAGCAATGGCGAGGATAGTAAAAAAAACAAGGTAGCTGAAAAAAGTAGGGCGGTCACGATATGCAAAATACCAAACAAGGGCAAGCATCATGCCGGCGATATTCAGCATATCTGTGTTGGCAACGCGCGCCCAAAAGACAAACATAAACGAGCTGATTAAGATCCAACCGGCGAGCATGCCTGTTTGTTTGCTGCTGATGCGTTTGCCAATGGTGTATACACTCCAGACGGTGATAAGACCAGCGATTACGCCAGGCAATCGCAATGCCCATATATTGAATCCGCCCGTTATAAAAGAAGCGGCAATCATCAGCCAATAGGAAATGAGCGGTTTATCGTAATAAAAATATTCTCCTAGAAAAGGATGGAAATAATCGTGACGCAGTATCATTTGATGGGCGATGTTCGCCCATCGCCATTCTTGCGTCCAGAGTTCTTTGGTGCCGAGCATGATGAACAGCACTAAAACGCTGGCGAAAAACAAAATCCATGGGTTATTGAGTAATTTCCAGAGATAAATTGAAAATGGTTTTTTTGATTTCTGTGTCATACATTTATGTGGGGGTGTCAGTTTTGTGAGCGTGCTCAGGGAGTAAATAATAATCGAGCGTTTTGCGAAGAGCTGTTTCCATATTCACTTTGGGCGCCCAGCCTAAATATTGTTTGGCGTTATGAATGGCGGGGACGCGTGCTGATACATCTTGATAGCCTTTTCCATAATATTGTGCGCCATCGATTTCAATTAATTTTGTTTGCGCAGCAAGTGTGGCATAGTCAGGGTAAGTTTTAACGATTTTAATGAGTAATTCAGCCAGTTCGCGGATAGAAAAATCATTTTTTGGATTGCCAACGTTAAAAATACGGCCATCTGCACAACCTTCTTTATTTTCGATGATGCGAAGCAAACAATCAACACCATCCGAAATGTCTGTAAAACAGCGGCGTTGTGTGCCGCCATCCACTAATTGAATATCCTGTCCGCGCATGATGTTGCCTAAGAATTGTGTTAACACACGCGAGCCACCTTCTTTGGGTTCAAGAATGTTATCTAATTTTGGCCCTATCCAATTGAATGGTCTGAACAAGGTATATTTCAATCCTTGTTGCATGCCATAAGCCGCAATGACGCGATCCATTAATTGTTTGGAGGCGGAATAAATCCAGCGCGGTTTGTTAATGGGTCCTAGGATTAAAGGACTTGTTTCTTCATCGAATTCTTCATCCGTACACATGCCGTACACTTCAGAGGTGGAGGGAAACACGACGCGTTTTTTGTAATGAACGATCTGGCGAATAATTTCTAAATTGGCTTCGAAGTCCAGATTAAATACGGCGAGTGGATTGGTGACATACGTTGAAGGTGTGGCGATGGCGACGAGAGGTAAGACGACGTCACATTTTTTGATATGATATTCAATCCATTCCTTGTTGATCGTGATGTCGCCTTCGATAAAGTGAAAGCGCTCGTGGTCTAGGCAATTTTTTAATTTATTGTTGGCCATGTCCATGCCATACACTTCCCAGTCTTTTTGGCTGAGGATGCTTTCTGTTAGGCTATTGCCGATAAATCCATTCACGCCTAATATCAATATTTTTTTGCTCATGATTTTTGCCTTATACTAAAATCTATTCTGCTTCTACAATCTTTTGAATAACAAATCGCGGTCGTTTTTGTGATTCCTGATAGATGCGTCCCACATATTCTCCAATAATGCCGAGACCTAATAAAATCAAGCCCATGATAAAAAATGCAATGGCGAATAATGTAAAAACGCCTTCTGCTTCGGGGCCAACAATCAGTCGGCGAATAAATAAATAAATCACGAATAAAATACTAAACGCCGAAACGCCAATGCCTAATAATGTAAACATCTGTAATGGCACTAATGAAAAATTGGTTAGCATGTCGAAGTTATAACGAATTAATTTATATAAACTGTAGCTGGATGTGCCCAGCGAGCGTTCTTCATGTTTTACGCCAATTTCGGTGGGATTGACGGCGTATATCATGGCGAGTGCAGTAATAAACGTCGATTTCTCGCCGGTTGCGGTCATTTGTTTGACGATGTTGCGACGATAAGCGCGCAGCATGGATCCTTCATCTTCCATCTTAATGCGTGCGGGCGTGATTTTTTTGCGAATGATGTTATGTGCTTTAGAAACGAATTTGCGCCACAGATGATCTTGACGATTTAAACGGAAACTATTGACAACATCATGTCCTTCGTCGATAGCTGCCATTAATTTTGGAATTTCTTCGGGCGGCGTTTGCATGTCGGCATCGAGCATAATGGCGACTTCCCCGCGCATGTTTTCAAATCCAGCCATGATCGCCATATGTTGCCCGTAGTTGCCGTTAAAATGAATAATGCGAAATTCTTTGGGTCGACGTTTAACAAGATCATTTAATAAAGTGGCTGAGTTATCGGTGCTGCCATCATTCACTAAAATAACTTCGTAAGGGCGAGCGAGTGAGTCCATAACCTTGGTCAATCGCTCGTATAAGGACTCAATCACTTCTTGTTCGTTATGGATGGGAACCACAATGCTGATTTCGGGTTTATGCATGCATCAGTGCCTCTTCAAAAACCGTTTGCATGGTATCCATCACGTGATCTTGTATCGATTCAGTCATCGTTGGAAAAAGCGGCAAGCTCATAATGCGAGAGGAAATGTTTTCGGCATGGGGAAAGTCACCGACTTTATAGCCAAATGTTTTTTGATAATATGAAAATAAATGCACGGCATCATAGTGAAAACCAATGCCGATGTTTTTATCTTTCATTTTCTCGAGGAATATATCGCGAGTCATGTGGGCTTGTTCAAGGTTTAACAGGGGATTGAACAAATGCCAAATATGGTTGTGTTCATAATGTGTGGGATCTTCGGGCAAATCAAATTGCGGCCAATTTTTTAATTTTTCTAAGTAACGATGCGCGAGTTGTGTGCGGCGCTGATTAAATTCGTCGAGCTGTGGCAGTTGATGTAATCCTAAGGCGGCTTGTATATCCATCATATTATACTTAAATCCTGCGACGGGCACATCGTAATGCTGTGAACCGGATTTTGAAAATCGGTTCCATGCGTCGGTACGATCAATGCCATGAAATCGTAAAATTTCAACTTGATGAGCTACTTCATCATCGGATGTGGTCACGCAACCGCCTTCGCCGGTGGTCATGTTTTTATTCGGATGAAAACTAAAGACCTGTGTATCGCCAAAGCTGCCGATTTTTTTATTTTTATAAGTCGCACCGATGGCTTGAGCCGCATCTTCGATGACGCGCAGATTATATTTTTTGGCTAATGCATAAATGGGATCAAGATCAACCGATAAGCCTGCAAAATGTACGGGCATGATGGCGCGCGTTTTTGCTGTAATGGCCGGTTCAATGAATTCAGCCGTGATATTTCGTGTGGTCAAATCAACATCGACGAAAACGGGTTTTCCGCCAGCGTGTATGACGGTATTAGCACTGGCGACAAATGTAAATGCAGGCACGATCACTTCATCATCGGGCTTTAGATTTAGACTCATCAGAGCCAGTTGTAATCCTGCGGTGCCGGATAACAATGGTAAGGCATGTTTTGCACCAAGATACTCTTTGAGCATGCTCGCGAATTTTTGTACGCGAGGACCGGTGGTAATCCAGCCTGATTTCAGACAGTTGACGACTTCATCGATAGTGGCCTGATCGATGGTGGGCTTTGAAAATGGCAAAAATTCGTTTGTCATAGGATCCCTCAGCTTTGTGCGACTAAATATACGCCGCCAATGATCACAAAAATTCCGATCATGCGCAAGAGGGAAAAATTCTCACCTAAAAAATAGGCGGCCGCGATGGCGGTCGTGATATAGCCTAGGCTTGAGAGGGGGTAGGCCATGCCGACTTGAATCCGAGAGAGCACAACCAGCCAGAAAACGACGCTAAAGACGTAAAGAGTTAGACCTATGATTAGATAGGGGTTGAGGGCAATTTGTAAGGCGGTTGCCAATAGATGCGCCCAGGGATGCGCCCAGGCAAATGAGATCGTGCCCATGTGGTTCGTGGCCATCTTGAGCAAAATTTGAGCGGCCGTGTTTAAAAGAATGCATACAAATACAAACGATAGTGTAATAGCCATAATTTCTCTCTTTATGAAGGATTGGGTTGGTTGCTGAACAGTATATTTCGGGATGTTTTTCCGAGTATGTAAAATTTTATATGGGGGTATTGTTGAATCAGTACCTGATAATCGGTGAGTCGCGTAATTACAAAAATGCGTGTTCCATTTTCCCAGCGTGGCCAAAAGACATCATCATGCATCATCCAACTGCTGTCGTTTTCGTGGTTTATGCCAAAATCTAATTCGCCAGCGCAGTCTACTACGCTGATCCGTCGATGCGTATAAAAAGGGAGGTCTTGATCGTAATGATTATAGGTGAAGACTTCATCCGTTGATTTGATCTGTTGCATAATGATTTTAGCCAAAGGCTTTATGGAGCGATGATCAAGATGGGGAATTGCAAATAATAATGTAATAGCCGTCACGCTCGTGCCGATCATTAAAATAATGAGCGCGGGTTTGAATTTATGTCGCCAATACGCACCGCAGGCGATCAGTGTCGTGAGCAACAGTGCGGTGATTGTTATCATTAAATCATGCTTAATGGCTCGTGGTTGTGCGGCGGGGTAATAGTGTGGAATTAAAACCAATCCAAGAGAAGCGCCGAAAGCCAATAGTAGCAGCAGAATAAATCCAGCGCTTAAACCCCGTGTTTTATGCATGTTTTGCATCAGGTAGCATGCTGTTAAAATAGCGGCAGGAGGAAAGATGGGAATGATATAGGGAATCAATTGAGATTGTGAGAATGAAAAAAATAATAAAATGCTGAAAAACCAAATAAGAAAAAATATTTCCATGGGTCGCTGATGACGATGTTTCCAGCGCGGCCAAGCATGATGAATACTTTGTATAATGAACACAGACCAAGGGAAAAAGCCGAGTAAGAAAGTGACCGTATAATAATAAAACGGCTCATAGCGTTGGGCGGAAATGGTGGCGTATCGTGAAAATTGTTGCGTGATAAAATAAAACTTAAAAAATGCCGGGTATTTAATTTGCATATAGATATGCCAAGGAGCGGCGATTAACAAAGCAATTAAAATCGTTGTGGGCAAATACCATGTTTTCAATTCTTTCCATTTATTAAGCAGCAGAACCCAAAGGCCGATGATCATGATTGGGAATACAAATCCGATGAGTCCTTTTGTTAACACGGCGAATGCAGCGCAGACAGCAGCTAAATAAAAATAACCTCGACGTTTTAATCCGATCGGTGTTTGAACTCCCAAGAGAAAAGCCACCAATGTGGCGGTGATCAATAGGCTTACCGTCATGTCGATGGTGGCTAGATGGCCGATGGCGAAATAGAGGAGACTGGTGCCCAGAATGCCCGCCGCGAGCAGACCTGTTTTGCGGCCATAATAGATATGTGCGGTGATGTAGGTGATCAGGCAACCAGCGATTGAAAACAGGATGGGCCATAGTCGGACGGCCCATTCGTTGAGTCCAAATAGTTTTAAGGATAGCGCTGTTAGCCAATAGAAGAAGGGTGGTTTTTCGAAGTATAGAATATAGTTGAGTCGTGGCACGAGATAGTGTCCTGAGACCAGCATTTCACGACCGATCTCGGCATAACGCCCCTCATCGGGAGATATCAGCGCATAATGCCCTAGAAACAAGCTGTAGAGCGTGCCAAAAAGGACTGTTAAAAAAAGGCAATCAAGCCAATATGTTTTTTTGCTGGAATTCATTCGTATGTACTTAAAATCAGACAAATCTGAGCATGCATCCTATCAAAAAACTTGGCGTTTTACTATTTGTTCAAAAAAAGTCCAGACGATCTATCTTCTTGCATTTTGCAATGGTTGTTTTACCATAAATAGCTATGAGGAGATTTTTATGAAGTTACGTCGGATTGTACTGCTTGCGTTTGTGGCCTGTTTGTTTTCCAATGTCTCATTGGCGGTGACGTATGACCAAGTGCTTGCAAAAATACACGAGCCACAAACCGATACGGTTGCAGTGCAGAAGTCATCGAAGCAAAAAGTTAAGGCTCCAGAAAAAGATGTGAAATCTTTAACGCGATTATTGGAAGAGTTCACGCAAGATCGCGATGATCCCAATCCTGATTATCTTTGGTTTGATCATCGCATTGGTTTTGCAGGATTGCTGAATGCTGAAATGCAGGATAAAACAAAACCCAACTTCATGAATCCTCGATCCGATAAAATTTCAGTGGGTCAGACGAAATTAAATATTGCGGCTAAAGCAAATGATTGGGTGAGAGGTCAAATCGGATTGTTTTATTCCACGCGAGCGGATTATTATTATCCCACCGCGTCGACGAATACGAATATCGATATGGAAGAGGCGTATCTCGATGTTTCTAATTTGAAAGAATATCCTTTTTATTTTCGAGCGGGTAAACAATTTATTCCGTTTGGCAAATATCATCGCTATCCGATTATACGGACGTTACCGCAACAATTATCAGAAGCGCAAGCGGTGGCGGCACAGTTAGGATTCGTGGATAACAGTGGATTTTATGGGGCATTATATATTTTTAATGGGGTGGCCAACAATACGAATCGTAATGCAGATGATCTCAATAACTATGGTGCTGCGATTGGTTATGAAAATTTGTATCACGCCTTAGGTGTTAATGTGGGTATGGGTTATTTGAATAACATGGCCGATGTGGGCGCGATTCGCAATAATTTATCGGTTCGATATTATACGTGGCGAGTCAATGGGTTAAGTGCGCACGTGGATATGTTATCAGGTCCCTTTGATTTTGCCGTGCGTTATGTGACGGCGTTGCGTGGATTTTCACCGGTTGATTTTCAATACCAAGATGGTCGTGGCATGCATAATGCAAAACCGAGCGCGACGAGTGTTGCGGCGGGCTATCGATTTCAAACCATGGAGCGCGATAGTAAAATATTAGTGAGCTATCAGAGAAGCCGCGATGCTTATAATACAAACGCCAGTGTCAATGCATTAAAATTGCCAGAGACGCGTATGAGCGCAGGTTATGGCATCAATATTTTAAAGAATACTATCGTGGCGTTTGAGTATGATCGCGATCACGATTATAGTGGCCGTAATGGCGGTACAGGTTCATATAGCAATGCAGCAACATTGCGGTTGACGATGTTGATTTAATTAAATAGGAGAGACAATTGTGAAAACGTTGATTATTGTTCTGGTTGTTGTTATTGCGTTATTTTTTATTTTTGTGGGCATTTATAACCAATTGATCGCCTTAATTGAGACGGTGAAAAATGATAAGAAACAAATCGATATTCAATTAGATCGACGTTATAAGGTGTTCGAATCCTTGATTAATGTTGTTAAAAAATATATGAATTATGAGCAAACGACGTTAAAGGATGTTGTTGCGCTGCGAAACAAGGCGCAAACAGCCGCGTCAGCAGGCGATGAGAAAACGCGTATTGATGCGGAAAATGGCATTTCAAAAATTGCATCAAATTTAAATTTTGTCTTTGAACAATATCCGAATTTAAAAGCCGATAAGAGTGCATTGCAGTTGCAAGAGGAAATTGTCAATACCGAAAATAAATTAGCCTTCGCGAAACAAGCCTATAACGATAGTATTGAACGCTACAACGCAACTAAAAAATCGTTTTTTCAAGCCATGGTGGTGACGGCGTTGTCTGCTAAACTTAATTTTGATTTTCCTTACTGGGGATTGGATGAGGGAAAAATACAAGAACAAGAAAATTACAAAGTCAATTTATAAGTTGATCAGCCATGAGCGATAAGCCGTATATTCAAGCGCGCGCCATGAACTGGCGTGCCGCATTAGCCGTCAACCAACGCAAAACTGTTTTGGTCATGTGCTCGTTTGTTTTGATTTATCTCGCGATTGGTTTCCTCGTTGATTTATACATCTATGACGCATTCTATCAAAATAATTTTATGTTTGTTTTTCATGCGCTGATGACTTTGCAAATTTTTCCGGCGATAACATTTGCAAGTGGCGTCGTGGCGCTGATTGCCATAGGGATAACATTTGCATTGCATGATCGTATTATGTTGCTGGGTACAACATATCATCCGGTGACGGATAGTGGTGGCAGTGATTTGGCGGAGCAGCAATTATATAATCTAGTAGAAGAATTAAAAATTGCCGCTGGATTACGCTATATGCCTAAAATATATATTATTGAAGCGGATTATCTGAATGCGTTTGCCAGCGGGTATAGTGAAAAATCGGCCATGATTGCCGTGACGCGTGGGCTTATGCAAAAACTAACCCGAGAAGAATTGCAAGCGGTGATGGCGCATGAATTAAGTCATATTCGTCATGGCGATATTAAATTGACGCTGATGGTCTCTGTGTTGAGTAATCTGATGTTAATGATGGTTGATATTTTATTTTATAATACGTTGTTTAGTCGGCGAGATCGAGACGAAAATGGTTGGATATTGATCGTGATTGTTTTATTGCGTTATGTCTTGCCGCTGATTACAATTTTATTGATGTTATATTTAAGTCGAGCGCGTGAATATATGGCGGATGCGGGCTCGGTGGAGTTGATGCGGGATAATCAACCCTTGGGGAAGGCGTTGTTGAAAATAGCCAGTGATCATGATCAAAATTATGAGCAATATCAGAAAGCCTATGGAAGAACCGCACATGAAAATGTGCGTCAAGCGGCGTATATTTTCGATCCTTTTGATAATGATATTCATCCGATCAAGTCAACGATGAGTTTTTTTTCGACCCACCCCGCCATTCGCGATCGATTGGATGCGATTGGGTTTAAGTCGTAATTGTCATCCCGGAACTCCGCCGAAGGCGGGACCGTTCTTTTTCCCCTGTCATTTCGACGACCGAAGGGAGGAGAAATCTCATCAATTACACTTCGATTCACGAGATTTCTCCTCCTCCGCTTACGCGGAGTCGTCGAAATGACGTAAAAAAGAGCCGTCATCCCGGAAAATGCGAAG
>JBBTCW010000059.1:0-7516 GCA_038043025.1 Pseudomonadota bacterium
CGAAATTTTTGAGCAGGCAGAAATCCTAGTGCCTAATTTTTTGGGAATTTAGGAGATTTTTTCTTCCACATCATGCAACACGCGCTCTCGAGGTAATTTGCTGGTATCCAGCTTGCGCCCACAGCTTTTTTGGGGCTTGCTGCGGGTGTAGGTGATCGTCTCTTTCTCTTCAACCGTTTTAATCTCGTCACATTCCATGGCATCAAAGAGTATTTGTTGCGACGGCAACTTTTCACTGGAACGACCAAATTGGCGATCACGACTCAGTTTGAATTGCTCTTCGAACCAGGCAATTTTCTTATTCGCTTGATCCAGCGCCTGTGACAGTGTTTCTGCTTGTTGCGTCACTTGAGTCAAGTGTGCTTGCAAAAGAGAAAAGTTTTTCTCAGAAAAAGGTAATGCAGTCCGTGTGTTTCTCGCTATTAACATGCGAGAATAGTACCTTATTTTATAGCTTATTTCACGCTTTTTATTAACTTTATTTCTCAGAAATAATCGTTAAAATCGGCTTGGTTCCAGCGATTCAATTGATGCCAATCAAAACCGGCCAAGAGCCATTTTAATTGTTCTTCCGTTATCGTCAAAGCGGAGGGCGTTTGATTCACCGTAAAATGATTTTTTTCCAATCGCTTATAAATTAATACAAAACCATTCCCCTGCCAGCCGATAAGTTTCAAGCGATTCTTCGCTTTGTTGTAAAAAATATAGAGACCCTCACTCGGATTACCGATCGAGGAGGACGCGATCAGCATACGCAGACCATTCACGGCTTTTCGAAAATCAATCGCTTCGTGCCACAACCAAATTTTATCCGCTTTTATCGTGAGATGCATTTTTGGCTCTCCTGAATGATCTTGATCAGCAGCTTTTCGGAAATCGTTACCGGCATCTTTAATGCCCATTGCTCCCCCATGCGTAGCGTAAAATAGCTCACTGAATTTTCAGGCGCACGTTGTTCAACCGTCACGGGAATAAACGAAGAGAGCTCCTCCTCGTCTTTTTCTTTCGTCCAGCCTTTAAACGTCTGCTCGTTCAGCTGATGTCGCGTGCAAAAAGTCGATTCATTTAATCCGCTTGACCGCCACTCTTTCAGAAGCGCTGCTCGCTCCGCCTTGCTGTGCCGTTTTAATGTTTTCCACATGCGTTCCTCCGTTTCTATTGTAAAAAAACGAAGACTACAGGTTTTTCGTCACAATACTACGTGGAATTATTGTTGGCTTATTTTCAAAAGGCCATATGGGTAAATTAAACGCTATGTCCTATATCGATTTTTTAAAAGGCGTGTTGTACAAAACCAGAAAGCATATTTTTTTGATTCAGGATGAGGCTCCCTATCATAAAGGATTACTGATGCGTAAATTTTTTCAACAACTCGGCCGCAAGCGGCCGAGTTGTTTCCTAAATTGATTTCGCCTGCGCGGGAAACCCGCGCGGACGGCGACCAGAGGGGAGCATTGCATTGCCCCCTTCTGGACTCCCCAGCACCCTTGACTCCGCTGCAAGCGGCCGAAGTTTCTCATTTTAAAATATCATAAAAATGATTCATCAAACCCGTTTTCCAAAAACCATAACAGACTAACGGCAAAATTAACAGCGCTCCCCAAAAACCGCCTACCATCAAATCTCTCCAAGGTAAAAAAGGATGTTTTAAAAACGTCCATTTACCTACATTCAATGCGAATAATACAAGCAGCATGGACAATAACAAATAAACAAATAACTCTACCAATTGTTTTAAACTCCATAATTCTTTACCCAACATCAAGGCAACATACAAAAAATATACCGCATAGCTTGCTAAAAACACGAGGGCTACATTATGTAATGTAATGCCATGCTCAAACCATATCCCAAAGAAACCAAGCATCATCATCAACAAGCCTATTAAATTAGATATGCCTAAAAATTTGAATTTTTTATCAATCATCCAAAAATTTCTAATATTTGTTACCCGTGGTAAAAAATATAGCGCCATTAACAAAATTGGCAAAAAATCTATAACTTGCACATATTTTGGTAAGAAACGAACTACCACAAACTGTGACACAATCATCACTAAAACAATAAAAACTGGCAAAATAATCAAGTACTGTATCAATAACATACTCAAAGCTTCTTGACCTAATTCTTTTCTGCTCTTTTTTCCACTCCCCGCCAACATGTTCAAGCGAATAACAAAAACAGCGCCGATCCACGCAGGTACTTGTCCGGCTTGATTTAAAATTAATTTACCAGTCATGTAGATAGCCAATATTTTTAGACTTAAAAACTTAGTCACCACTAATGTATCCGCTATTTGTAAAAAATTCATTGGATAATCAACCACTCTAAAAGGAATCGCAAAAGATAAGAGAGATTTTGCCGCATGTTGGGTCAAAGAAGGTCGATATCGATCATGCTTCACGTCTAGTAAACCACCCCGCATTAACCAAGCTTGAAATAATAGCACGAACAAGCTAGCTACAATTAACCCCAAAACACCCCAAAACCAAGCGCCGAATACCATCACAACGGCATACACGGTCCAATAAATAATAAGATACTTACTCAACTCCACATAACGCTGCGAACTCTGGTAAAAAGATATGAATGCTTCGCCAATACTTGCTAATATAACCATCCATGCGGCAGCAATACCTGCCCAAAAAATAAAAGAAAAATCACCCCTATATCGATACAATAAATAAATTATGATAGCAACAGCAACAACCACTTTCGCAACAAGATGCAAGCAAAAAGCAGTATATCGATATTCCGTTGCCTGTTGAATTTTATGCCCCCCATAACACAAACTTAACTCCCTCAATGATGCGTCTAAAACCCCTAAATCAAAGGTAATGCCAAAGTTCATAACAATCAAGGCAAAACTCCATATACCTAAAACCTCGGGAGGCAATATTATTCTCACAATAAATTCCTGCGCTATACGAACTGTTTGGGAATATGTATTGGCCATGCTATATGAAAAAACATTTCTTATAAACATTTATGTTATTTTCTCTTTGGCCAATTTTTTAATCATATCACCCCACTCTTTTGCCGCATTAGGGCTCGCATGAGCAAATCTCTCACAATAGTCTTTACGAAAAATTTGTATATTAGGCCGCTCCCACCAGCTAAAAGTATTATTTTTCACTTCTTCCACTTTCACAGCCGCACTCTCGGGCGTAAAATGTAATATCCCTAATGTATGAAGCGTTTTGAAATAATCAATCATATCATCTTTCACTTCAACATGTTGCGGATTCCAATATATAATTAACGGGACATTCGCCACAAAAGCTTCTACAACTGAAGTGCCATTATAGGTACAAACACATAATCTCATCGTTTTAAATAATTGCCCTAGCGATACACGGGCATTTGCCTGTCCGAGCACGCCAACATGGTGCTCGATATAAGATAGATCATGCCAGCCATACTCATAACTGCAGGGCCGACATTTCAATAACTGACGTGTTAAATGGCTGAGACAAGAAACAAACCGAGTCTGTTCCTTCAAATAGTCATGAAATTTTGACCCAGCAGGTCCTGAAAACATTGAATATGCGTAGCGAGGATACGAATTCAATACCCATAAAATATCACCGCGAACCTCACCGGTTACTGTTTGTGAATTAAAAAATTTTAGACGATTAGATATAAAGGGGATCACCTTATCATTATCTTTATCCGCCCAACCATAAGTCAAATAATAATCACAAATACGTTTTTCATAATCTTCTGAACTATACCATTTCGATTGACTCATTCCTCCATGCTGCAAAATAACAAAAGGCGTTTGATATTGTTCGGTTTGTCCTGCCGCCCAAAATTTAAAGCCATCATTCGTGGCGTATGCATTTGCTGTCAACATGATCTTCGCTTTTTTTCTTGGGAAAAACCACTTCACTTTCTTTTTTAGATTAAAATAATTTTCCACATATATCCTAGGCAAGTTAAAGGGCAATGTTGCTTTAACCAACTCCTCAAATTCACTCGTCGTTTTCATGGTTGAAAACATATTTTGACGCACACGACTTAGCCCCTTATCTTTAAAGAAAAAATGAGGGGTATCTAACGTAGGAAATATTTTGAAAGTAAAAGCCAAATTTAATAAAATTCTTATGGGGATATACGTAGAGGCTATATACACGCGATTCCAACGAGATAATAACATACAGATCCATTTAATAGCTTGTTTCCCCATGGTTGCCTTTGGAACATGAAGCGTGCGAAATTCTTCTCCCCAAACGCTCGAAGAAAGTTTTAACTTTTGAATAGTAAAAATATTCAAATAGCTTATTATCTGGCTATACAATTGATGATTATATAAATGTCCCAGATACAAATAATCAAATTCTTTTCCATTTTGAGGGCAGATATAACTGCTCGAATCTAAAAGGGTTACATGCGCCATTGGATAAACTTTGTGGGCGGCACAAATACAAGTATATCGTTCATATAAAATCTCTAAATACTCGCGCAACCAATAGCCAATAACTATTTCCCAGTATCGCTGACTATAGTGCACATGGTGCACATGATTAAAAACTCGAACAAACTGCGGCAACAACGCCTGATAAACTTTTTGCAGATACTGATAAGTAGTATATGAGCTATTTAGCTCGTCGAAGGGATATGGCAAGATATGCCTGTTGCCTAAATCAAAATGATGTTTCTCATCATTCACCAAACACCACTTTCCCAAATACACCACCTCTTCTTGCGAGACATGTTGTGAAATATTTTTATCACCCGTCAAAACCAGCAACATAATAATATTCTCATGATTTAGGGAGAGGCATAGCAACAAAATAGGTTCTTTTACAGTTCTCTCCCACTTGCTCTACTTCACCAAATTCGATGTATGTCATATCAAAATATTGCATGATAGTCTCTAAATCAGTAAAATAATTTGTTCCATATTTCTGCACCTCATCTGGATATATACATAAAAGATGAATAAAAACAACATAGGGATAATGTGATTTTATATATCGAATAAATGAGGGGAGCTTATCTAACACATACCACGTGACTTCCGCCATAACAATAATATCAGGGGAAAATTGTTGATATACCGAAAAATCTAAAATATCAGCTGTCTTAAACTGACAATTAGGATATTTTTTCTTCGCCTTCAAAATTGCCGTATTCGAAATATCAATCCCAAGAACATTACCACCTTGCTCAAATAATTTATTTGAAAATATTCCTAAACCACATCCAATCTCAATAATCTTGCTCTTACCTTCCTCTTGTTGTAATTTCTTACAATAATTTAACGCCAATGCTTTTGTCGATGTCCATTTTTCTCTAGTATTTTGTTCCCAAGGATATTCATAATGCTGATACATCAACTCAAATTCACCGATCAATCGTCCATCTTTTATAACATAATCTTGATATTCATCATAAGTTATCATAAGAATTCTCTTCCTTGGGGAACCACTCATCAAATGTGATTTATGTCGCCCGATATCCACGAAAATCAACATCTCGTTCATCATACAATTTTCGAGTTAATTTTATATACGCTTCATTTTTATTTTTAAAATAATTGTTTAATAATGTCTCGTTCGCCTTGCACAAGAGGCTATAAAATACATCATCCGTTAAATTCGTAAAATTTACTGTTAGCAAATCTGAGTTTAAATGTTTATTTTCATAAAAATCCTGACAATCTTTTAATAACCCTTGTTCAAGGGCATAATAATAAAGCGGGCTGCCTGGATAAGGTGTCACGGGGCGAATATTTCGGATTTGAGAGCCATCATCGTATTTCAATAAAAACTCCACATCTTTTTCTAAGATCTCCGCTGTTTCTCCAATATTGCCGAAAATAATATTTAACCCCGGACTGATCCCTTCGGCCAACGTCGCTTCAATCCCCGAATAAATTTGCTTGATCGTTAAACACTTATTCATGTTTTTTAAAATCTCATCATCTATAGACTCTATTCCATAATTAATAAAGACACATCCTGCGCGTCTCATTAATTTTAGGATGGCCGGCTTAGCGTAATTCAATCTACCATTACACATCCAGCGCATGCCTAAATGAGCATTTATTAAAGCTTCACTGAGCTGCATCACCCTGTGTTCTGAAGACATTAATAACTCATCATCGAAATAAATATAATTAATATGGTATTTATCCTTTAAATATCGCATTTCTTCTATAATGGCCTCACTGTCTCGCGGCCTAAAACCCTCATCCATCCGATAACAAAAGTTACACTTAAAGTGACAACCTCTCCCCGATAACATACAGGAACAAAACTCTGTAGCATAGGCGCCGGGCAACCGTGTCAAGCGATAATATTCCATAGGAAACAAATCGTAAGCAGGCCATGGAATTGTATCAATATTTTGTATTAAAAGCCGTCTTTGATTAATATGAACGCCATCATGATCATGATAAGCAATCCCTTGCACATCGGATAAACTTTGGTGTCGCGCAATAGCATTCACAAGTTCTACAATGGTGTTTTCACCTTCTCCCATTACCACCGCATCGGCTTGCGATATTTTTAAAAAATATTCGGGTTCCGGCGAAGGACCATGCCCTCCGATAACATAAAACGGTCTGTTTTTTGACGCATTAATCGCTTTCGAAAGCGTCAATAATTTCCGATATTGATAATAACCGCCCACTACTCCCAAACCAATAACATCAAACCGGTTCGCGTCTAAATATGCAGTAAGATGCTCATCCGTATAATGATGATAATCCTGACTATAAATTTCAACCTCTATTCCCTGTTTTTTTAAGACGGCGGCTATATACATTATTCCAAGCGGCATATCACTGATATAGGATCCGTTATCATAGACTACTAATAAAACTCGCATACACTAACTCTCGAATATGATTATTGTTTGACCGACAAAAACTGATCGCCTCAAGCAACCCGCCCTTTTACTTCAGCCAATTCTATCTTCACCATTATAACAATACCGTTTTATATCATATCTGTAGGGCAACCGCATTAAAATTTGAACAATTTCTGCAGCAGCTGTATTCTAAATTGTTTATTCCAACCAGCTTTAAGCATTTTTGTTTTCATACTACCTTTAGAGCCATCCTGTCTAATAGCATTGAGAGCTAAGCGTCTCATAATAGCAAGGTTGTGTGCCGCACGAGGGTTTTTTGTTTGGTTGCCATCCTCATTTAAGCTCACATCAAGAACCCAATGAAGCCTGTTCTCGATGGCCAGTGTTGTCTCACTGCCTTTGCAAATCGTTTCATCTCCATTGATAAAGAAGAAATATAATAACGTCGCTCTTGTGTTATCACACCGTCAATTTCTCGAAAAGATTCAACAAGACCAAGACTTGTTAGCTTACACCACTTTTCCTTTTCGTCTAACCAGTCAATGTCTTCTGTCATCCAAAAGCGTCTAGTCTCAATACGGCCATGATCTTTTTCGATGGTTTCGTAAATCTCGTGCCTCGATTGATCAAGCTTTTTTTCATAACGCGAATTCCGGTTAAGCAGCTAAATATTTAATCATTTTGTGTTCCTGGTACG
>JBBTCW010000060.1:0-9740 GCA_038043025.1 Pseudomonadota bacterium
CCATTATACAGACAAGGCTTCATTTGTTTTAGCTTTTTCTATATCGGGATTTGGGGCATAATTCTACCGCTCCCATTATGATAAATCATGATATAATACACAGATGTAACCGTTCATCGCCATTCGATGAGCAGTTGCAATAACTGTAGCAGGTTATTCTTAAGGGAAGATTAAATCGACAATTTTTTTTGAAAATTTTCATGCGGCGCGCATAAGCGATTGATTGTTCGTTGCTGAAACATGCTCTTGGACGCATTTTTCGATGAGATCAAGCGGATTTTTGCGCTGCAATTTGCATGTTTCGGTGATCGTCATCATCCGAGCGATGAATTGATTGCCTCGCTCTGACTGTGTTCCGAAGCATAATTTCCGCCAAATGACATAACGCCGGAGCGATCGTTCTGCCATGATTAAAGCACGTAAAAGGGCGCGAAAAAATCAAGCAGATATCGCCAAACACATGCAGACCTCACAAGCAATGGTTGCGCGTATTGAAAGTGGATTAGGACAAAAAAAACATTCCCCAACATTAAATACATTACGCAAATATGCCAATGCTGTCGGCTGTAAAATCGTTATCGATTTTGTGCCAAAATCGAGAGAAATATAGTATTATCGATACAATTACTTGATACAGTGTCGTGTGCTCTGCAACTTTGGTATATGTCCAATTAATTTTTTCTTCCCCGACCGATGCCGCTCTCGCAATTCTACATCGATATAGCGATCCGTAATAGCGCCTGAACTATGACCTGCATCATCGCGCACATGTTCACGTGGTCTTCGCTTCACATCATCTGAAATGCCTGTGTGACGCAACCAGTGAACAGTCGCTGCTTCCAGTTGTTCTGCTTCATCAATAAAATTATCGGCTTTCATGCGTTCAATTGCTTGATCAAAACACGCTTGCACAATGCGACGAATATGGCGTGTTGACGAAATAGGATTGCTGCCAGGATTTTTTGGAATCAGTGGTGTTGAGTCACGAAGTGAGGGCAGGGAAGATAAATCTAAACTATGACGATAGCGTTTAAGCGCGTCAAGCATTGCATCGCTTACGGATATATTTCGCTCTTTATTGCCTTTACCAACCGTTTTAAACCACCAATTTTCATCGTTATCTTGAAAAAAGTGATTCATTTGTGGAATCCAACGTGCAGAAGCTGCTAACTCCGAAATTCTGAGATACATACCGTATAAACAAGACATGATGAATAGGGTGCGTTCATGTTTTTTGTCTTGATCGGCCATGATTTGCGCAGTTTCTATCACATAATCCCATTGTAATTCCGTGAGTCTACGGATTTGTTGTTTCGATTGATTTTTGCGTATAAAGCGTGATTTTTGCCGAATTTGAGCAATGGGATTGATCTCACAATGTTCTTCTTCAATTAAAAATTGATAAAAACTTCCAAGAATAGCAAATAACGATTTCCAGCCCGATTGTGACATTACATGAGTCTTGTTATCGGGAGACGAAATAAATGGTCGCCAGGCTTTATTTGGCTGTCGTAAACCGTCTTTTATGAGAAACCTCGGGACATGTTCTTGAGCAATCCAATGTTTAGGTGGCTCATGACAAAAGGCGAGATAATTTTCAATGTCCTTGCGTCGAATAGTTGCAATAGATTGTTTTTGTATTAGCCATGTCCATTGTAGATAGCGTTCAATTTCACGCCTATAAGTATTGTACGTTGCTAGGCTTCCGAGATAATTAAGTAAAAATTGCTTTGCGTAATCAAAATCTTGCTGAACAAAGGGTAATTTATTGTAATTAGGATGCGAGGCCAAAGCTTGGTCTTTAAAATGCTCCAGATTGTCCAAAATAGCAGCAGGAATGGGGGCTTTATGTTCCATTTTTAATCTATTCCATATAGTCCGATAATAAATGTTATCGGACATTATAACATGAGATTTCTCATAATGCGAGTTCCCTTTATTCTTTCTTGACATCCAAAAAACTGCTCTCTACAATTTCATCCAATCAACCTGATAATGGGAGCATGAAAAAATGTCTACTCTAAAATCGTTATTTCTTTCTGGATTGCTATCGGCGACCCTATTACTATTTTCCACGCCAGGTTTGGCAACCGTTTATAAAGTCGTTAATGCCTATGGCACCATTTATTTTGGGCAAGGCAGTTGGATCGGCAACGGCGGCAAACCACTTTTGAATGGTATGGACTCCCCTTGTATTAAGGCATCGCTCGATAGCAGTGTGTGGGCGAAAGATGATTCTTCTCCCAGTGATCCCGATGAAGTATGCCGTTATGGCGATTTTGGGAGCAATAAAACCGCTATTTTAACCGTTACGAAGTCAAGCAGCGGCCATATTGTCTGCAATTATGCTTTTTCCGACACGGCCTGCCTTCCCTTCCCTAAATCCTAATAAATAACGAAGCTTGTGCGCGAATAATAGAAAGAACGGTAATATCCTCTAAATCCACGCAAATCTGGTATCCACCTCCGATAGTTTTTATTTCCAAGCATCATTATGTTTTGTTCGTTTTGCAGATTTCTTGTCGCGAACGGTAGCAATAGATGATAAAGCTTGATCTTCTCGTTGCTCTAAAGCTTCGAGCGTTAATTCTTTAATTAATGTAGATACGGATTTGCGTTCTTCGGCGGCCAGTGAAGACACGATATGCATTTCGTGTGGATCAAAGGTAACGTTTACTCGCGGATTGTTGGTTGGCATGATTTTTTCCTTCAATTGGGCTAACATTATGAGTATAACACCGTAAATGCGCGCCCTCCCTTTGCGGCAAGGTGCGGGGAAATCTTCACAATATCTGCTCTTTCTTTGGCAAAGAATGCTCTTTATTGCTCGATTGAATAATCATGTGCAATGTGATCGTACCTAAAAACTCTGTTGTTTGTATTTTTAAATCTGTCCACAATTGTTGTATTTTATTTTTTGTTGGCGTTAAAATTATATCAGTGGGTTCGCTCTCCAATGCGCGAATAATAGAAAGAACGGTAATATCTTCTAAATCCCTGCAAATCTGATATCCCCCTCCTGGGCCACGCGTACTATGCACCAACCCGGCTCGTCGTAAAGATATAATGATCTGTTCGATATAAGAAGCTGAAAGCGCTTGACGTTTTGCGATTGACAAGGTGGACACAGCACCTTGAGATTGATGTAAAGCAATATCCAGCATCACTGCAACGCCATACCGCTGTTTGCGCGTTAAATTAATCATGATGTTTCGAGTGTAAGTTTCATAAAAACATCTTATACGGTTTTTTCAATTTGTAAAATATTTTTTTCTTTTTAATTAAAAAAAGTGATATAAATCACAATGTTATAGTTTTTTTCAAAACATAGATCCTAAAATGTTTTTTGCGTCATTAATGTTTTTTCAATTTCTGGCAAATGCCATAACATGATCTATAGTTAAAAAACCAAGGATGGTTTTTAACATGGCTTTAAAAAAAATAGTTAACGCTGAAAAGCTGGCGCTCATCACCTTTTTGTTTCTCTTGCTGCAGAGCGCAACACTGATGCCGCCCATAAGCCCTATAAAGCCCATTATCGCGATTAAATCAATGAATTCTGGCGTAAAAGGCATTTATCTCTCTGAAACAACGGTTGAAAATACCGCGTTATTAGAAAAAATCATTGCACAAGCAAAAGAAGTCGGCATTAATACGTTTGTCGCAGATGTTCAATATCCCTCTAATCGCTATGCAAAAAATATTGCGCTAATTTTGGCCAATAAGATTCAATATATTGCGAGGCTTATTGTCTTCCCTGGCGGAGCCAATCCGGAGGAAATTAACAATGCCACACTTCTAGAAAAGAAGTACCAGCTGGCTGACTATGCAATCGGTTTAGGAGCACATGAAGTACAATTAGATTATATTCGTTATAAGGCGAGCCAAAACCCCTCTCTTCAAAATATTGAAGATGTTAATACGGTTATCGCAGGATTTAAAGATCGCTTGGCTACGAAAAATGTTCGTTTGCAAACCGACGTATTTGGCATTACGAGCTTTCGCCCATCGACAGTGATCGGTCAAAACATACGTTCCATTGCAAATTATGTCAATGGTGTTGTGCCCATGTTGTACCCTTCCCATTTTAACCCTTATCAAACACACTCAGCACATCCTTACGAAACTATTACGGATGCGCTTACGGCATTAAAGAAACAATTCAATAATGAAATCCCCGTTAATATCTATGCCTACATCGAAACTTACAATTATCATTATCCACACATGAGTTCTTCAGAACGCGTTCAATATATCCAAAAAGAACTGCAAGCCGTGCAAGATTCAAAAATTAATGGGTGGTATGCGTGGAGCGCAAATAATCGATATGATTATTTATTTGAGGCCATGAAAAATCATGTTACTATGAGCGGATGAATATACCGAATTGTTCAATCTGTCAGATGATTAATGAAAAAAATAATGTAGATTCACCCGTTGTTTATTGCGATCAACAAGTCGTGCTTTGGCAAAACATGGATATTCACATCCCGGGTTATTTTATTATTGCACCGAGAGAACATATCATCGATTATTCCAAGCTTAGCCATTCAATCGTGCTTCAGTTATTTCGCGTCACACAAAAAACGCTTATAATCCTGCGGCAAAAATATGCGATCAACAAAGTATATCAATGTTGCTTCAGCGAACTAACCCCTCACCTTCATACCCATTTGTTTCCACGCTATGAGTGGATGAAAACACTCAACGCAACAAATGTGAATGGCGCTATCGATGCACCCAGGCTATTTTCTTTTGTTCGCGAGCACTATGCCACACATGACAATAACGAAAAAAAAGCAGCTTTATTACGTTTTGTTACTGATTTTAAACAACAGTCGCTTTCATAATCCACAGGCAAGGGGTAATAACTCTTCCAATGCCGGTGAGAAATTAAATAACTCAACCAATTGTTTGTATTGCGTCATCGCCGTTTCTATTTCGTATTTTTTTGCAGCGCCTTTTATGGCGCGCAACATAATATTTTTGGGTGTGTGCTCGGCAGCCACAAATTCAAATATGTCAACACCATATCCCAAATGTTCGAGCAATAACGCACGCATGCTATCACCGATCATATCAACGAGTCGTTCTTTATAAGGCTGAAAACGTGAAATGCTTTTTAACGGATGCTGGCTCATATTTTTTCGATTACGATGTTGACAACAGGACACTGAAAAAATATATCGCGCACTCAGCGCAACGCCCTGCGCAATCATTTGATCGGTCGCGGTGTTACAGGCGTGCAGCGAATAAACAATATCAACATCACAATCTGTTTGAAACTCACCAACGGTCGATGCAAAAAAATGCATTTGATCGAACTTTAGTTCTTTTGCTGTGTTATTACATTTATCAATTAACTCAGGATTATTATCAATCCCGATAATCTTTACATTTCGGTTTAAAATCGTTTTGCAATATTCATATAAAATAAAGGATAAATAACTTTTACCACAGCCACAATCCACCATCACCACAGGACGCTTCGTGCTCAATTTTTTAAGAGCGGATTCTATTTGATTGATATACGCAAAGACTTGCGCATGCTTGCGCACACGCTGCTGATAGAACTCCCCTTTTGGGCTGTAAAGCCCAATTTCTTGGAATAACGTTTTTAGGCTTATTGGATCAAAATCAATTGATGTCATTATGTCACCATCATAAAGAGATGCAATATACAATTTATTGTGTCAATATGCTATAGAATTTACCATCAACCATTTTATAGGACGACTCTCATGCCAAAAATCGTTATTTTATCCTCTGCTTTACAAGAAATAACGCCTTTTTATAAACATATTACAGATTTAAATACAATAGAAAGAAAAAACATCGAATTTCGCCATGGCCTTTTTGGTCAGCATGAAATTATCTTAGGCGTGACGGGCGTTGGTATGGTAAATTCCGCCGCAATCAGCGCTTTGGCAATTGAATGGTTTCGACCTGATTTGCTAATTTTCTGCGGTGTTGCAGGCGGCATGTCTTCAGAAATAAAAATTGGGGATGTTGTCATTGCGACTGAGGTAGCCGAGCCCGAATTTTTGACAATATATTCAAAATTTGCCGATACCCCCTTTGAACATACGTTGATTCACCCACATAAACAGATAATGCAACCAGCATGGTTTCCTTCAACCTCATTTCCGGATATATCAAAACCAAATGATAAATATGATGTGCATAGTGGCCGTATTGCGAGCAGCGATCAATTCCCCGCCCCAAAAGAGGAATATTCTCTATTGCTTCGTGAACATGTTTTAGCGATCGATATGGAAACAGCGGCCATGTATCAAGCGGGCTGGATTACCAACGTGCCCACCTTAGCAGTAAGAGGTATTTCTAATTGTTTATTGAAAGATGGTAGCGATCCTGAAATGTCGGAGGCCAATGTTAATGAAGCGCCTCAGCGAGCAACAGACGTTTGTTTAGATTTAATAGAACAATTCTAAAAAGATTTATTGTAACAAAGCAGGATTACAGAATATGTCTTCACTGAAATCATCTCTACTAAAACACATCTTTTCTGCACGAATCAATGAGATAATTTCTTGAAGCGACGCTGAAATAGGCACCTTAAATAATTTACTTTTATCTGGAATATTCCGAGGCAAAGGACGTTTCGAGTGGATATTATAATGTCCATCTTGATGAACGAGCAGGTAAAAAGTTTTCATAATTTACCCCTTTTGCCTTAGGCTTATTTTTTTTCTTTTTCTGCCGATAGATGACGAAAAACCCCCTATAATTGAGTGTATATTTTTTACGACAAATGTAAATACAGTAAAAAATACGGTACGTATAAATTCCGGGGTTATTAATCCTGATAAAGACGCGTCAACAGTGGTTTTCATGGCGGTTATTGGATCACACTTTTTGCTGAGCAAAAATTGATATTTTAATACGATTATGTTAATATTTTCTTATTTAAGCTTTCGCCTATGGATATAGTTGATCGCATCACAGGCATGATTTCTGAAAAAGATGAAAACTCCGTTGTAACCTGCTGTAATGAGATTTTTTTGAAATATGCTGGCGTAAAATCTTTTGATGATATTTTGGGTCATACGGATTACGATTTTCCTTGGCAAAACTTTGCAGATATCTATCGCGCACATGAAAAAGATGCCCTTGTCGGAAATAACTATAGCACTTTCTATCCCGTTAAAGATTGTCATGGAACCCATAAATTATTTATGCACACAAAAGTGCAAAAGCTTAGTCCGGATGGTGAAATACTCGGCATTAAATGTCATGCGGCTGAAATTTTAAATCCGCAAACCGCCAATTTGATGCAAGCATTATCAAGTTATATCCCTGAAAAACAGACATCGTTTTTTATTGGAAAAAAATTCAAAAATTTAACATTACCGCCACAACAACAAGAGGTATTGTTTTTCTTGCTTCGCGGAAAAACGTCAAAACAAATCGCTAAAATTATGCGGCTTTCCCCCAGAACAATTGAATTTTATATAACGATTTTGAAAGAGAAATTTAACTGCCAGACCAAACAAGCATTAATCGAATGCGCCATCAATCAGGGCTTTATGGAAATGATTCCAGAATATAAAATCGCAAAATATTTATTTGAACAATTAAAAACGCAATAAAAAACCAGAAGAGCCGTCATCCCGGAAAATCTGCGTAGCAGATTTATCCGGGATCCAGTCTTTGTCATCCCGCGACTTGATCGCGGGATCCAGGGAACGCTTTAGTTCTGCACTTCGATTCCCCTAGATTCCGGACATTGTTGCGCAACGGCGCAACAATTCCGGAATGACGGGGCGTTTGTTTTTCGTCATCCCGGAATTCCGCCGAAGGCGGAATATCCGGGATCCAGGGAACGCTTTAGTTCTGCACTTCGATTCCCCTGGATTCCGGACATTGTTGCGCAACGGCGCAACAATTCCGGAATGACGAGACTTTGTTTTCCATGGAACGCTTTAGTTCTGCACTTCGATTCCCCTAGATTCCGGACATTGTTGCGCAACGGCGCAACAATTCCGGAATGACGGGAAAAAAAGAAACTTGCTTTGATTAGACAATCATACTATTCGCCATCTCAATCAAATTTTTCTTCGCGTTGAGTGCCTCTAAATTCCAACTCAAGGTATACAGCACAAAGT
Organism: Pseudomonadota bacterium; assembly: GCA_038043025.1. Taxonomy (GTDB): domain Bacteria; phylum Pseudomonadota; class Gammaproteobacteria; order UBA12402; family UBA12402; genus O2-02-FULL-42-9. The sequence goes on from JBBTCW010000060.1 coordinate 8,127, forward strand.
TTTGGCGCCACTGCAATTGTGCAGGCCAAAAATCACCCATCGCATGACTTGGCGTAAAATAGCCTAGTACTTGGTTTTTTAAGTGCACAGGCCATGTAATAGCATTGTCCTGCCTGTCATAATAAATCGAGGGATACGCGCTCTGCTCTGCTTGCAAATGCCCCACATGACAAACCTTTGTGCCATGACATGTCTTCGTGCTATCAATATTAATTGTATAACCATTGCGATTGATGTCGATGTCGGAAAAATAAATTTTATTTCTACACGAGATTTTTTGCGGAAAAACAAACGTCATGTTTATTTTGGATTTTGCCTGTTGCATTTGATTGATTAAATCAGGCAAAAGCGCTTGAGTTAAACATAATTCATGCTCATCCGCATAAACAGTGCTTATAAACAAACTTATCAATAGAATAAAAAATATTTTCTTCATCGCTATTCCTCTATTTTCCACCCGACGAAGGTGCTGTGCCATAACCTCTTGCGTCAGACCCTGGTGGTGTGATTTTTTGACGTTCATTCTTCTCTTGCGGAGTGCCCCATAATTTGTTCGCCCAAGCCATGACCTGTTGAAAAACACTGGGTTCTTTTGGTGGATCACCGGGTTGCATATTTTTGCTCTCCTCTTTAAAACATCAGATATTACCAATTCTCCCCTAACAATTCAAAATGCGCCTGTGGATGATCGCATGCGGGACATATTGCGGGCGCCTCAACGCCTTCATGCAAATAACCACAATTACGACAACGCCAAATAACGATTTTACCGCGCTTGAACACTCGACCATTTTCAATGTTGTGCATGAGATCAATGTAACGCTTTTCATGCTGTTTTTCGGCCACCGCAATGGCTGTAAATGCGGCAGCAATTTCATTAAATCCTTCTTCTCGCGCTATTTTTGCAAAGCTTGGATACATATCAGTATGTTCATAGTGCTCGCCTGCCGCGGCCGCTTTTAAATTTTCTTCTGTTTTGCCAATTACGCCAGCTGGAAAGCTCGCCGTAATTTCAACATCGCCGCCTTCTAAAAACTTAAATAATCGTTTGGCATGCTCGCGTTCTTGATTCGCTGTCTCTTCAAAAATCGCAGAAATTTGCTCATAGCCCTCTTTTTTGGCTTGTTTCGCAAAATACGTATATCGATTGCGCGCCTGTGATTCGCCGGCAAAAGCTTTTAATAAGTTTTTTTCGGTTTCTGATCCTTTTAACATATTCATTTTCTTGACTCCATCGCTTTACCCAGCGGGGCAAAAATTTTTCCATTAGAAACAAGAGTTTATCATCTGTCACATGATTTGCATCATTTTTTTCAACAAAACGGCCGAACTTGTTGAAAAAAGTTGATCTTTTATCACCCTTTTGCTACTCTGCTTTCGTAATAATAAAAATATGAGGAATATAGCATGCCACCTAAGCGAGAATTAGACCCCCAAGAACCATACCCCCAAGGTTTTGCCCCCCAAGGATCATACTTTCAATCCGCAGGATTCTTTTCAGGTGTTCCAGGTGTTCCAGGTGTTCCCCTGTTCGTTGGACAACCTCCCTTACCCCCTCCATTTTTTGCGTCCTTACCCCCTCACTTCATGGAAATGCAGCCAAACGAGATTCCT
>JBBTCW010000061.1:0-15993 GCA_038043025.1 Pseudomonadota bacterium
AAGATGTAGTCATTCTACATTGAGCTTATTTTGCGATAAATAACGAAATATGGCCAAACAATGGCGCATTTGCAGCCAAATGCTTATCCGGAACTCGCGTTATTAAGATATCTCTAAAACCAAAGCGGCCTGCCGTGTATTCAATGGCGGCAATAAATTCATCGGTATTTTTATAAAAATTAATTAACTCTATATAGCTTTTCAGCATTATCAATAATTCTCCATTTTTTATTCGTTTTACCTTTGCTCGGTCGATTGGGATCGAAAGCTACCCACCCTTGAGAAGCTGTTAATTTTTTTCGTAGTGGTTTAAGTCTTGTTTGAGATACCCCTAACTTTTCTAAGCAATAACCAATGCGTCGAATAGCAATAATGTTACTATACTGGCTGGTCACTCGAACAAGCTCTGTAATAAGCATTTTATCCTTGACATTCTGTTGTATCCAATCATAAGTATCAGGCAATGTCCCAAGACGTTTCCAGTATTGCACAGCATCTAATAGTGTTTGAGCGAGCGTTGCCATATAAAGTTTACCCCCAGTATTTTTTGGGTCTATAGCAATGTTTGTTGATAATTTCTTACTGTTTACTTTGATTAAATTAAACAACTGAGAGCCGATGATTTTTCTACCATTGAGCTTATTATTAAATAGAGTGATTTCATTGGGGATTTGTGTTGTCAACCCATAATACTGCATCGCAGCCATACCGCCAACATAATATTTAGCCCCATATAACTCCATCAGCTTTAGAATAATGTAATTACTATTAGGCTGCCAAAAACCTCCTGCCGGTATTTTATTAGGTACTAAAAATACACCGCGTGCCAGACGAACGATAAGGCCACTTCGAGTTAATCGCTTCAAAAGCTGCTGTTCTTGGTCTGGTGTCAGACGTAATGGCTCTTGTAAATCACCAAGACGTACTATTTCTAGACGACGGGTTTGTATCAGCGAAAAGAAAGCTGTACCAAGTTTACCAAATTGTGGAAATTGTTTTTTCATATTTTTATAGCTTATAGTCTTTATAGAACTATTTCAATAAAAAATATGAAAAATAAATTTTGTAAATAAAAATCCCCGCCGCAAGCGGACGGGGTATTTTTATTTTCTTTGATTGATCGCCTGCAAGGGGATTCACCGCGCGGACGGCGACTCAAGGGGAGCGAACGCCCGCTCCCCTTGAGAATCCCCAGGCGCAATGTCCCTCGCGGCAAGCCGCGGGGAAACATTCACATGTCACGACGAGATGACATAATGCTTTTTTGTCACACCCAACTCCGCTATAATCGCTGGCGGTGGCTGTGCGAGTCCTTTTGCGGCACGACATTATGAACCCCGCCAGATCCGGAAGGAAGCAACGGTAGTAATCGATGTGAGCGCGAAATATGGCTGGCGTGGTCACCACTTTTCTACAAGGACACCACCCATGAGCTACCAAGTACTCGCCCGCAAATGGCGACCACGCGATTTTCAGACATTGGTGGGTCAAGAACATGTCAGCCGCGTACTCATTCACGCGCTTGAACAGAATCGCCTCCATCACGCTTATTTATTCACCGGCACGCGCGGGGTGGGAAAAACTACTGTTGCGCGAATTTTAGCCAAATGTCTCAATTGCGAAACCGGTATTACCGCCACACCTTGTAACAAATGCAATGCCTGCACCGCCATCGATAGCGGCCGCTTTGTGGATTTAATCGAAGTCGATGCCGCATCGCGCACTAAAGTCGAAGACACGCGCGAACTTTTAAATAACGTACAATATTCGCCGACTTGTGGACGATTTAAAATTTATCTGATCGACGAAGTGCACATGCTCTCCGGCCACAGTTTTAATGCCTTGTTAAAAACGCTCGAGGAACCGCCCGAACATGTAAAATTTTTATTGGCTACAACCGATCCTCAAAAATTACCGATCACGGTTTTGTCGCGCTGCTTACAATTTTATTTGAAGAATTTATCAACGGAACAAATTTCCAAACATTTACAACATGTATTAACAGAAGAAAAAATTAAATTTGAGCTCCCTGCCGTCATGCAACTTTCACACGGTGCAAATGGCAGTATGCGTGATGCATTAAGTTTATTGGATCAAGCCATTTCATTTGGTCACGGCACTGTTCAAAACGCCGATGTCAGCCAAATGTTGGGCGCAATCGATCAACATGAAATTCAATCTATTTTAGAAGCGCTCGCAACTAAAAATAGCAACGAATTAATCAATATCAGCGCACGATTAGCAGAGTATTCGCCCGACTATACGAATGTACTCGAAGCCTTATTAACCTGGCTACATGCGATTGCCATGACACAAATCATCCCCGGCATCAGCACCTTATTACACGAAGAACATTCAGATAGCATTGAAACATTTAGCAAACAATTTTCACCCGAGGACATACAACTCTATTATCAAATTGCACTCATAGGTCGACGCGATCTAAATCTCACCCCCGATATGCGCATTGGCTTTGAAATGATTTTGTTGCGCTTACTTGCGTTCGAACCCGTCAATATATCCACCGCGATACCCACCGCACCGCAACAACAAAGCGCGCCTATTAAAAAAGCAGCGGTAAAAACAACGGCATCAACCAATAATTGGGATATATTGCTCGCTGATTTATCGTTAACCGGTATGGCACAATCGCTCGCCATTAATTGCGCATTCAAACGTTTTGAAAATGACACGATGGAATTAACCTTGCATCCGTCGCATGCAGCGTTGTTAAATGATAAGCTCAAAACACGTTTAACCCAAGCACTCAACGATCATTTTCAAAAAACCATTCATCTCGTCATTACCCTCGCTGAGCCCGACGTCGAAACACCCGCTGGCTTACAACAACGCAAAACCGATGAACGACATCAATCCGCCGTTGCCGAAATTCAACAAAATCCGACTGTACAGGCATTGGTCGATAAATTAGGCGCGAAAGTCGCGCCAGAATTAGTTAAGCCGTCGTTAGATTAATTGATTCCGTGCCTAAAAATCACTATACTCACGGGCAATAGATGTTTTGTCATGCCGCGGCTTGACCGCGGCATCCAGGAAAATTTCGCTGGATCCCGCGATCAAGTCGCGGGATGACAAGCAAAATACATTGCAATCACAATAAACACAGAGGTAATCACCATGACAGATAAACCCGCCCCAAACATGGACATGCAAACCATGTTGAAGCAAGCACAACAAATGCAAAAACAAATGCAAAAAGCACAACAAGAAATCGTCGCACTGAGAGTCACGGGCGAAGCCGGCGGTGGTCTCGTTAAAATCGTCATGAATGGTGCCCATCAAGTTCAAAAAGTTGAAATTTCCCCCACCTTAATGGGTGAAGAGGAAGAAATGCTGGAAGATCTCGTCGCTGCTGCATTTAATGACGCTTCAAAAAAAGTGGAAGAAGCGACCAAACAAAAGATGGTTGATATTGCCAAAGACATGAATTTACCCACCGATGGCGGTGCAATAAAGTAACCCACATATGACCTTTAGTCGTTTATTGGATGAACTGATTGATGCCTTGCGCTGTCTCCCGGGGGTAGGACCTAAAACCGCTCAACGCATGGCATTTCATTTGCTCGAACGGAATCGAACGGGCGGGATTCATTTATCTGAAACTATCGTCCACGCCGTTAAAAACATCGGCCATTGCAAACGCTGCCGTGTTTTTAGCGAAACGGATATTTGCCAGCTCTGTCAAAACGCCGGCCGCGATTCTCAAAAACTTTGTATTATCGAATCACCGACGGATATCATGGCAATCGAACAAACCGGCATTTTTCGGGGATATTATTTTGTATTAATGGGACATTTATCCCCGCTCGATGGCATTGGCCCGCAGCAACTCGGCCTAAGTTTATTGCAAGAACGATTTAAAGATGAAGACATTCAAGAAGTGATTATTTCTACCAGTCACACCATTGAAGGCGAAGCCACCGCGCACTACATCGCCGAGCTCGCCAAACCCTTTAAAAAGCACATCACACGCATCGCGCATGGCATTCCATCCGGCAGCAATTTAGAATATGTTGATGGACGAACGTTGGCGAATGCGTTGATGGATAGAAAAGTTTATATTGAAACATAACCAAAAGAAATCCAGGCTATCAATCCCGACCGACGAGTCGGGATTGATTCCAACACTGCTCTATCTTCTGGCATTCCCGCCATTCCCTAAATTCAGATTACCAAATTGTCGTTGTGCCTCTGCCATACGAACATCGCCATCAGGATCACGTCGTCGTAATTGTTCGCCGGGACCGGGACGAGCCGCCCCCACTTGCTGACCAGCGAAAACGGGAAGCTGCCCATCTCTATTTTGAAAACGCTCTTCTCCTATTCCTGCATGATGATTTGCTTGAAAAAACAGCGCTCCTCTTGCTCTTGGATCACGACGGACACGTGGCGGCTCTGGAAATTGTTGTTCTTCTTCTCTCATGTTTTTTTACCTCTTCATGTTATTGTTATAATGTAAAAATTTTTCTGCGGCTTGCCGCAAAGGAAATTGCACCTCTCGAATTTTCAACGGGAGTTGACGGCATCATCCGGTTGCAAATTTTTTCGTTCTCTTTCCATTTATTTCTCCTCTATAGTTGTTTATAAATGACACGAACTCACATCAGTGATCGATCTCATTTAGGTTTTTAATCAATGATTATTGGTATTTGCGCGATTTGTCTTGCAAGAGAAAAAATCAAAAGGATAAAACATCAGCATAGGCTCCTATTTTATTATTATTATCGGGGGCAGTGTATCAGCAATATTATGGTAAATCAACCAAAAGAAAGGGGGAAAAAGATTTTATTATTATTTCCCGGCTCATGCAAATAGGTCGGTCTAGCTCAGCAAAATATGTCCTTTCGAACGTCGTCCCGCCTTTGGCGGGATTCGAAATGACGTAAAAAAGAGCCGTCATCCCGGAAAATCTGCGTAGCAGATTTATCCGGAATCCAGGGAATGCTTTAGTCCCGCACGTCGATTCCCCTGGATTCCGGACATTGTTGCGCAACGGCGCAACAATTCCGGAATGACGATGGAGGTGAAGCTTATCTCTGAGCTGAGGATAACACTATGCAAGCATGAGATATAAGACATCCGCGAGCAATATACAGATCGGAATCGTTAGAATCCAAGCAAAAATCATATTGCCAAACACTGTCCATTTAACAGCAGAAAACCGTCTAGCACTGCCCGCGCCAATAATGGAACCCGAAATAACATGCGTCGTACTCACCGGAATACCCATATGCGAGGCCAGCAAAATAATAACAGCAGAAGATGTTTCTGCCGCAAAACCATCAATCGGTTTTAATCTAATCATCTTATGCCCCATCGTTCGGATAATGCGCCACCCTCCCGTCATCGTTCCCAGCGACATGCTGAGCGCACTCACGACCACCACCCATGTAGGCACATTAAATGTTTTTAAACTAAAAAAACTGATCAAGGCTAAAGTAATAATACCCATCGATTTTTGAGTATCATTGGCGCCGTGACTAAACGCCATCAGACCAGACGAAATTATTTGTAATTGCCCAAAATATTTATTCGCTTGCCGGGGCGTTATTTTATAAAAAACATGAAGCAATAATATCATAAAAACACAGGCCACCAAAATTCCCAAAATCGGTGATCCAATCATCGGGATGATCACCTGATGACTGATTCCCTGCATATTCACCACCCCGATACCCGCATGCGCAATGGCTGCCCCGACTAATCCGCCAATGAGTGCGTGCGAAGAACTGGAGGGCAATCCGTAGTGCCACGTCATAAAATTCCAAATGATAGCCGTTAACAGCGCTACCAAAATGACCAGCGGAGTAATGCCGCCGCTCGTCACCAATCCGATACCGATTGTTTTTGCCACCTGTACGCCAAAAAAAGCGCCCAGAAAATTTAATGTGGCGCCGTACAAAACAGCGATGCGTGGGGATAATACTTTTGTGGAAACCACGGTTGCAATAGCATTGGCGCTATCATGAAATCCGTTGGTAAAAGCAAAAACGAGCGCGGCGACCAACACGATAATAAAAAAACCGATTCCCATATCACCGCTTACCTTATGTATGTTTCAACGATACGTTAACAAGAGTATCGGATAGAAGAAAACAAAGATCGAGCGCTTTTTCTACATTTTTATGTACATCATGTAACTTGATAACGATTAAAGGATCATAGCGCCCCGAAAAAATATCCGACATCGCATGAAATACGATATCGTCTCCACGTGTTTCGATAACCTCCATCTTGTCGCGACTATCAGAAATCGCATCAGTATGTTTAAAATTTTTGAATTTTAGAACGGCGGCTTTTAATTCATGGCAGGCCTCTAACAATGCCGCGGTTTGTTGTTTTAGATTTTCTGTAAATTCAGGCAACTGATATGTTTTTAGAAAAGAGATGCCTTTCGCTACGGTGCGCGCTATTTTATTAAGCAGTATCGAAATCGTTTGAATATCATCTCTGTCGATCGGGGTGATAAAAGCGGTATTAAGTCTGGTCAGTGTTTTTTTGGTGATGCTATTGCTCTCTCTTTTTAGTCGTATCGCAAAAGCCAACTGCTCTTCTGATAAGCCATCATGCGTAATGCGAAAAAGAAGTATCGCCAATTGGTGGCAAATCTCCGCGCTTTCCTCAAAATAACTAAAAAAAATCTTTTCGCTCGGCGGCAACATCCTATTAAAAATTTTTTTAAACATACATGCTCTTCCAATGTTTCGTCGTGAGTCACTGCCCCACTACCCTTAGTCTAACACACTTATCCTAACTCTTGTATGAAAAATCGCCTCGCCGATAACCTATTAAAAAAACTTAGGTTTTGCGCGCTGCATATCCGAAAATATAACATGATCTTTTTGGAGGGAGGAGGCGTACAAACCCTGTGATTGCCTGTCAAGTGCCTGCATGCGAGAATGAAGCATACTCCACCAAAATCTCCCTCTCCGCGGTTCGCGCCATAAACTGCTTGGACCTACAAAGAGCGGTTCCATATCAGGGTGATGCAATTTGTTTAACCGATCCATTAGTCCAACCTCTATTTTTACTGCCGACCCGGTGTTTACCTTTGGTAGCTGCAATTGCAACCCCTCAATCACTCCCCGTATCCCATAAAATAATTTGGCACGAAACGTTGGGTTATTATTGCGCAAAATCGCTCGGCGGATGTTATCGTCTTTCATAGAAAATAAATCAAACACTTGCTCGTTTGATAATTCTTTCCAAAGATTTTTTCCGCCAAACCACCCGCGATCTTTGAGTACCTCATGCGCTAACGTCGGAAACTGTTCAATTTTTTCAAACAGATCCTTCCCTTTCAACTTATCGCCCGGATTCGCGTCTTTATTCCATAAGCGCTGCCACCATCGTGTAATTTTACAGCCTGTTGTGTGCAGAGATTTCTTGGCGGCGGCGGCTTTGTATTTCCTTACGGTGGTCCTTACTTTGATACCCAGCGGCAATTGCTCGCCCAATTCCTTCAAGATGACGTTGATGTCTGTAATCTGACTCTCAGACTTGTCTAACGATTCTTTAACTTTACTCAAACGCAAGAAAAACGATTCTTTATCGTTTCTAACTATATTGAGCATATATATTGTTTGAAAGATTTTATAAACGATCGCTTGCATTAATTTGAGCAATCGAGTTTTCCCGGCAGAGTGCGGCGGTTCATTCATATCCTTTTCGATTAGCCCTACCCATTGAGTAGCTTCCACTTGCAACCATGCCCTAGGCTGGTCGCTACCAAGCCTCAACGCGGCGATGCGCTTCTCCCAACTCTGAAAAATTGCTAACGTTTCATACGAAGATTTTTCTTTCTCAACCTTCTCTTGCATTCTCTTCACAAAAAAGAAAAAACTATGCATAGCCGCAGTATGACGGGCATCACCAAACGCAAGACGGCCTGTAGCTAATTCACTTAGACGTAGAATCTCTCTCACCGGCGGCATAACATATCTCTTTTATATTTAATTTTTACGTTAGAATTGCGCTTAAGGGTGCGATTATAGCATTAAATGTTTAAGCTCTGCTAGGAGGGATCAGTCGTCGACTGTCGGTCGGTTGTTGTCCAGCACGAGCGCCAACTGCCGAATCAGCCTCCTGTGGTTGAAACATTTGCGCTGGCGATGGCTGCTGACGCGGCGGAGTGTCTGGTGCTTCTAGCAGCTGCCGTCCCCCCGCAGCTGCGGCGGCTGCCCCAACATCGCCACCTGCAAGCTTGTCAATCATCGCGGCAGCACGTGCCATATCTTCCGCAGCATTTGGCGCAAATACTGATACAGCCTCTTTCCACTGACCATCAACATCTGAAGCCGGCACCTCATCATTGTTAACTCCTTGTTTAATCAATGCTCCTCTTGCGTTCAAAAACATCCATGGACAGGAGCGATTTAAGCCATCAATCTGCTGCGTAATATGAGCGATTGTTGCCGGATGAGAAAGCGCATCAAAATAATTTGCAACTTCCTTGGCCTCCTTATCTCCCTGTCGTTTACTTTTCACATATAACTCGACCATGTCAGGCGTTAATTTTTTACCTGCACGATCTTGATAAGCTTTTAGTTCTTTCGAAAAGGCAATCAACAAAAGGATTTCACCTGCCCGCTCCATCCCCCCCATTTCACCTGCCCGCCATTTATCTCTCTTCTCCTCAGGCACCCTATAATTACCCGCGCGGGCAGCTCGGTACAATAATTCCACCCCCGCTTCTTTTGCTTCTGCTGCTGCTTCTGCTGCTGCTGCTACTTTTGCCGCTGCTGCTACTGCTGCTGCTGCTTCTGCTTCTGCTTCTGCTGCTGCTTCTGCTGCTGCTGCTTCTGCTGCTGCTTCTGCTGCTGCTTCTGCTGCTGCTTCTGCTGCCGCCTCTGCAGATGCCATTTCGGCGGCAACGCGCGCCGTATCAGCCGTTTTTAATTCCCTAAGTTTCGCGCGTGCGAGTTCTGCAAGATCCCCTTTTTTACGGGGTGCCCCCAATTGTTCAAGTAGTGCCTTAGGTCTATCAAGCCCAGTTTGCGCGAAAAGATAGTCGGTGACATGTCGATTTCTTTCAAAAAAACCAATCTGCAATACATGGGTATCAAATAAGCAATTAAGTTTGCCTGCCAGCGTCGGCAGAGAACCATTCATATCATAATTATTTTTCAATAATTCAAATTTTATTGAATCAACCAACAATGCGTTTATGTCTTTTATGGCTTGATTCTGTCCTTCGCCCTCCACCATGCTAGGCCACCATAACTTATTAAATTCCTCGAATACTTGGTTGGCTTCTGCTTTTCTGGCTTTTGTTTGACGATGATATAACTCATGAAAAATACTTGTTGTTTCTCTGGCCCTAAGAAGCCATACATCCTCAACCATTTTCTTTAGATTGCCAGAAATCTTGTCGCGCGACGTATTCAGCGCAATTAAATCTAAAAACCAAAAACGACGAGCGGGGTCTTGTTGCATCTGCACATCAATTTGATTAAATAAATCGCCGTTATTATGGGTCAAAAGAGAAAACAACCGATCATTTGGCCCACGATCAACATGCTGCAAATATGTTTTGATTTCAGCAACTAAATAATCAACCATGTCTTTTTGTTGAGGCTTGTCTAATTTAGAAAAGCCAGGAGTGGTTATTTGCTCATTAAACATTTCTTCTGTTGCTGCTGCTGCTTTTGGAAAAATCTCCATTGCGTCGAGCCACTGTTGTTGATACCGCCATTTATTCACGAGACCATCGCCTACTATTAAACGACGCATCGCTTCTCGAGCCTCAGGAGCCTCAGGATCCTCCGCCTTATCCTGAATCGCATATTTTAAGCTTGCTAATTCTGTCGGCGTTAACGCGCGCCTTTTTGCGGTATCTACCAACTCTTTCAATCCTGCTCGCAATGTTGCGCGAAAATCTGAATTAGTGATAGCAAGGTCTCGAATCGCTGACCTAATGCTAGAATCTGACCCAGCAAACAGATTAAACACCTGTTCAGGTAACAATTCTTTCCAAAGATTTTTTCCGCCAAACCAACCGCGATCTTTGAATACCTCTTTGGCTAAACGCGGAAAGTCTTTCACCGCTTTAAATAATTGATCGCAGTCTAACGTTTGAATGGATGCACGGGCTTTCTCTGCTGGAAGAAAAGAAATTAATTTTTCAAAACGTTCATTTATAACAGTATGGTGCCATCTTTCTTGAACACTTTCTTTTGGAAACAATCCGCCCCGAAGGCTGTCTATGCCATCGCAAAACTGAGCTGCCTTGTCCAATGGAACTATTTCATGCTTACTATTTGAATTTTTCAAATAATCAAAACAATTCCACAAAAAATCTTGCACAATATTAACGACAGGCAATAATTGATCGACATTTTGCAATTTAGCTAACCTTAAAAGCCTTGGCCAAAACTCATAAGCAACAATCTCTTGCAACAATCTGTTAAATTTTTCTTGATTTTTTTCTGCAGAAAGAAGCCGAATCCACCCTCTCGATAACTCAAGCCATGTCTTTGCCTGTTTCTTAACGTCAGCAAAAACCTGCTGCTGCTCGGAAAGATCAGTAAGCTCCTTAAGCCTTTTCTTAATCGCGCGTTGTAATGTGTATAACGGTTCTAATTCTGGCATACCGCTTCCTCTCGCTACTTAATTTATATTTTTTAGTATAGATCGAAAAATCCTTTTTCGCTGGTCATTAACCGATGATCTCCCCTTTCTTGTTATTTACTATGCTCTTAAGTTCAGTATATGAGCGCATTCTTAAGGAAATATTAAGAAATCCAAAATAATCGCTCTTTTTTTCTTATTATAAATCAATAGGTTAACCTCGCAGCTCAGAGCTGGAAACCAAAATATATGGTTATTTCTTGAAAATTGACAAAAAACGTAATCCAAGCTACCTTAGCTCTATCATCCTTCTGCCCATATCCAAGTAGGGATTTACATGCCAAGATTCGAATTGACAGCTACTCTTCAAGCGACCGCTATTGAGTTAAATGACCTGATTGATGCATACGAAAAAGATAAAACGCCTGCAAATAAACAGGCTCTCTTGGAGTGCCTAAAAGAAAAATCAAGCCATGCTGAATACGAAGTCCATCGGGAGCTCGCGAAATTATTGCATCACTACCCCGAATTACAAAAATGGTTTGAATTGCCCGAATTAAAAGAACATTGGGAAGAACAATTAAAATCTTACTATCCGCGCGAACGCCCTGCTCAACATCTATTGCCACAAGAAAAAATAACTTCTTGTCACATCGTATTAGGCTGGGCATGTTTCAAACAATTTTCGCCGGATGAACATGATGCGGGTACTTGGTTACAGATGGCCATTCAGTACAACAACTTACTCGCCATCGCCGAACGCCATTTAATTAAAAAAATAGCCGCAAAAAAAGAGCCAACTTGGCCAGAACAGCAAGCCGCGATGCAAGAATCCATTAGCGAATTACTAAAAACGGCGCCTTTACATAAAACGCCGGGCTATCTGTTATTAGCGCAAGCCTATCTCGACATGGCGTTATTAGCCTATGCAGCTTCGGATCAGCCCGCACTCGCTAAAAGTTTTTTGTCTGCTGATGCATGTCGACAGATGGCAAAAAAATTAGAAAAATCATCGGAGGCTGAAATTCGCAATGTATCATTTCGCTCGGTAGAAACCGTTATTAATATATTGTTCGACCCCGCCAATGATTGGGAGACTCTCAAGGCACGATTCGATAAATTTCAGGGAATATTTTTTCCGCAAGAAGAAACGCATACTCAATCCGTCGAACCACCCACTTTAGCAACCGTGATGGCTCAAATGAAATCGGGGCGATAAGGGTCTGTCACAGAATAAGTGCAGAATAAATGCGTCCATTTTCTGACAGAGTGAAAAAACTACAATCTGACTTGACAGGGCAGATTATCATGATTATACTTCCTGCATGGGCATATTATCCAGACAATTCAAATTAGACCTCCCCAAAGGCAGGTCCGCCTTCCTGTGGGGTCCTCGTAAAGTCGGCAAAAGTTACTGGATTAAACACCATTGCCCAGATGCCATTATCGTCGACTTATTAAAAAACGATGTGCTTGCTGAATATCTATCAAAGCCTCAATTACTGCGTGAACGCTATGCCAACACTGATCGCCTGATTGTAATCGATGAAGTGCAAATGGCACCTAATCTCTTAAATGAAGTCCACTGGCTCATCGAAAACAAGCATCTTTCATTTTTACTCACCGGCTCCAGTCCGCGAAAACTCCGACGGAAACGCGCCAATCTACTCGGCGGCCGCGCATGGCGTTACACCATGACACCGCTCTGCTATCCTGAAATTCAAAATATCGATATTGAAAAAATCATGACAACAGGATTACTACCCTCTCATCTATTCAGCATCGATCCAAAGCAAGATCTGCGTTCTTATATCGCCGATTATTTAACTGAAGAAATTGTAGCAGAAGCGGTGGTACAAAACATTCCCGCTTTTTCTGAATTTCTCAGAGTTGCGGCCTTAACGTCAAGCGCATTATTAAACTATACAAATATCGCTCGTGAAACTGGCGTCAGCGCAAAAGTAGTGCGCAATTATTTTCAAATTTTAGAAGATACGCTGTTAGGTTATCGATTACTGCCTTGGCGCCGAACCAACAATAGACGCTTAATTGAAACAGAAAAATTTTTCTTATTTGATGTGGGCGTATCAAATTATCTGGCTGCCCGACAACCTAAATTACACAGCGCTGAATTTGGCGAGTCATTTGAACATTTTATTTTAATGGAATTAAAAGCCTACCAAGCCTATAAAAATCCAGAATTATCATTACACTATTGGCGTACAGCGGCCGGTCACGAAGTCGATTTTATTTTAGGAGAAATGCAAGTAGCACTCGAGGTAAAGGCCTCTTCACGCGTTCACGCGGGTGATATAAAAAATTTACAGGTCTTACAAGAAGAGTGCTCTCCTAAAAGATCAATTATTATTTCTTTTGAAAATGAACCAAAAAAATTAGATCAGAATATTGAATGCTTGCCTTGGGAATCTTTTTTAAAAATGTTATGGGGTGGTGAAATCATTTAACAACATGCAAATGCCGGCCTTTTTTGCCAGAACTGGCTGAAGAGGAACCGGAGCTGCTGGAGTCCGTTTTTCCATTTGGTTGGACTTGATCATCCGTTTCAAACACCATGCCTTGACCATTTTCCATGGCATAAATGGCTTTCACCGCTAAAATTGGCACGTAAATACTTTGGCGAATACCATCAAAACTGGCTGTAAAACTCACCGCTTCGGCATCAATAATTAAATCTTTAACCGCACTCCGCTCCACATTTAAAACAATCTGACCATCTTTGATAAATCGTTTGGGCACGCAAACCTCAGGCATTTCTGCATTCACTAAAAGATAAGGCGTACTTCTGCTATCTACAATCCAATCGTACAACGCGCGAACCAGATAAGACTGCATCGGCAACATTTCATTTGACATAATTACCTCTGCTCGGTCATGCGCAGTTCACGCTCGGTTTCTGTTAAACTCAGCTGAAATGCATCACGCGTGAACAAACGATCGGCGTATTTTAACAGAGGTGCCGCCGCTTTAGGCAATACAATGCCCCATTTCGGCAATCGCCACAAAATAGGTGCCACATAACAGTCCACTAATGAAAACTCTTCACTTAAAAAATAAGGAAAATCCGCAAAGGTATCGGCGATACTGGTTAATCCATCAATCAATTCTGCCTTGGCTACCGCTGTTTTTTCTGTTTTATTTTCAATATCCGGAATCAAACTACACCAATCACGCTCAACGCGATACATCATCAAACGATATTTAGCACGCATCACAGGATATACGGGCAGTAAAGGAGGATGAGGGAAACGCTCATCCAAATATTCGACAATAATATTGGAATTATATAAAACAAGATCGCGATCAACCAAAGTGGGTACGGAATTATAAGGGTTCAGACGAGAAAGATCTTCGACAATATTGTGACGACCGATTTCGATCACATCTGATAAAATACCTTTTTCGGCCAAGACGATACGCACACGATGACTCTCGATATCCTTCGATCCGCTATACAGCGTCATCACAATACGTTTTTTTGTCATTACTGCCATACATCACTCCCGTTGACGGCAACTTACATAGAAAAAATAGAGAATATTAACGTTTGGAGTACTGAGTAGCTCTGCGCGCACCGTGTAATCCGACTTTCTTACGTTCAACCTTCCTTGCATCGCGTGTTAACAAGCCCTGATCGCGCAACAGCCGACGAAATGATCGTTCAGTCCCGGCTTTTCCGGCCACACCATCATCGCCTTCGTCATAATGAACAAGCGCTCGAGCAATCCCTAAGCGAATCGCACCGGCTTGACCACTAATGCCGCCGCCTCGCACACGAATCTTAATATCGAATTTATCAACCATATTCACCGCTTGCAAAGACTGCATAATCACCATGCGAGCCGTCTCTCGGGTCACATACTTATCCATTTCGCAAGCATTGATTTCAAACTTGCCTTTGCCTGGCTTCATCCATACTCGCGCCGTCGAACTCTTACGACGACCGGTACCATAATAACTCACTGTTTCCGCTGCCTTTGCTTTCGTTACCATAAATCCAATTTCCTCATTATACGTTATATGTCAAGTGTTTCTGGGTTTTGTGCACTATGCGGATGGATCGCGCCGGCATAAACATGCAGTTTTTTATATGTTTGTCGACCCAACGGACCTTTTGGCAACATATTTTTGATGGCGGCCTCGAGAATGCGCTCTGGCTTTTCAGCTAATAATTTATTGAAAACGATCGATTTTAGCCCGCCCGGATACTCAGAATGGTGGTGATATTGCTTCGCCTCGCCCTTATTGCCGGTGACGCGAATCAACTCCGCATTAATCACGATAATATTGTCACCCAAATCCATGTTTGGCGTATATTCAGGTTTATGTTTTCCCATCAATCGAAAGGCTATTTTGCTGGCTAAACGCCCCAGAATCTTATCTTTTGCATCGACAACATGCCAATGTTGCACTATTGACTCCGGTTTTACGGTTACTGTTCTCATGAGATTACTGCTCCAATTAAAACACCTAGGTGAGATCACCAAAGAGGGCGAAATTGTACAAAACTAACCCGTAATTTACAAGCCATATTGACTATATATTTCAAAAGATTTTCAGCAACGCGACCCAATTTGCCCAACAGATGCACAATAATACTCTATAAATATCCATGAATGTCGCTATAAAAAAAATTATTCAAAAAAAAACAGCAAAAAATACTGAAAAACAGCAGTTTTTTATTAAAAAAACTTCCAAATTGCAAACAGTGTGATATCTTTAATCTGTTTGGTAGATACCAAATAATCTTATTATTAAATTTATTATATGAGGGATTTAACAATGGCCGTTAAAAAGTCCAAACAGCACAAAGCAACTCGTGCAAAACCGAAAAAAGCTGCTAAGAAAGCAACAAAAAAAATAGTCCAAATAAAAACAACGCCTATCAACAATCAGGCTGTCGAGAAAGTCTATACCAAGACCGAATTACAACGTACGCTCGCCGGTTATGCTGGCGTTTCCAAGCAAGACGTTGCCAAAGTCATGGATGGATTATCAAAGGTTGTCCATAATCACATCCGCAAGGGCGGTTGTGGTCTAATCAAATTAGAAGGCTTAATGAAGATCGAAAGAGTTCATAAGCCTGCTAAGAAAGCCCGTAAAGGAATTAACCCCTTCACAGGCGCAGAAATGATGTTTAAAGCAAAACCAGCACATAACGTCGTTAAAGTTAGAACGTTAAAACGACTCAAGGAAATGGTTAAATAAGTGCCTTTTGCTTGAACTATAAAAACCCCGCCTATGGCGGGGTTTTTTGTTTGAGCTGTCATTTCGAGGAACTGAGACCAGCCCATTCGCATGAGTCGTAAAATAATAACAACATCTTTTTCTCCCCTTTCTTTTGCTTGTCCAAAAGAAAGGGGAGAAAGAAAAGGACACCCCGAA
>JBBTCW010000062.1:0-36164 GCA_038043025.1 Pseudomonadota bacterium
ACATGCCACTGGCATGTCGGTTCGCGCTCACCCTCTGAGCTGAGGATTGTAAGATGGGAGTCCCATTTTTCAGCGCCATAATTTTAATTAACGCTCCAAATAAGGGATGGTCGAGATAATTTAATTCATTTAGTTTAGTGCGACGGTTTTCATCGATTGTAAAAGAAATCAACGGAACGGGCTGAAAATCACCGATGGGTGTTGCGCTGTCACCTTGTCCTAAAATTGATTCAGGCATCGTTAAATAAAGTTGATTATTGATGTTGTAATAAATGTCGCGGCTGATGCGAATTTTTCCGTTCAATTGCCAATATTTTATACCGGGATTGTTGTCTGCCGAAGTCGCGTTAAATGTATTCGTTGAAATGATTTGGCCATTGGCATCGTAACCTTGGCCGCCGTAAATATGAATCCATTTGGCTTGTCGGATTTGATCAATGGGTTGTTGCCAGCTGAGATGTAATAACACATTATAATCAGAGTTTTCGATGAGTTTTGCGACCTCGTTCTGCAAACCGGTTTGATCAGCGGAGAGCAATTGATAGGATGCCATCGTGGTGGCGCCGCCGGTTGGTGCAGTTAATTCAATCGAACGACGTAAATCGGGTACTTTTAAAACATTGGGCCAGTTTTCCGATTGCAGGGCATTGTTGGAAATATGTGAAAATACAACTAAGTCGATTTGATATAATTTTTGTGGCGCGGCATCTGCAATGTTGATGTTAGCGCAGAGTAAGAGGAGGAAGAAAGCAATCAATTTTTTCATAATTAATCCAATGTCTGCCGATAGCGTTTTAAACCAATCAATAACGCAACAACCATAAAAACAATGATAGGCCATAAATTAGGCCAAACATCCGTAAAGGTACTGCCCTTCAATAGGATTCCACGTGTGATTCTAAGACAATATGTCAATGGGAGCAAGGATCCAATATCTTGAGCCCAGCCGGGCATTCCATAGAAGGGGAACATAAATCCGGAGAGCAAGAGAGACGGTAAAAAGAAAAAGAAGCTCATTTGGGTGGCTTGGAGCTGATTGGTGGCAAAGGTCGAAAAGGTTATGCCGATCGATAGATTCGCGATGATGAAGGGTAATATGGCAACGGCGAGTAATAATAAATTGCCGGCAATGGGTACGCCAAACAAATAGTAGGCGGCTAAAATAATGAGTGACGCTTGAATATAGCCCACAATAATATACGGAATCACTTTGCCGAGCATGACTTCGAGCGGGCGCACCGGTGTGGCGAGCAAATTTTCCATCGTGCCTTTTTCGTATTCTTTCGTGATAGCAATTGCGGTGATAATAATCATCGTCATCGTTAAGACGACCCCCATTAGCGCGGGTACGATATTATATTGTGTGATGAGCTCGGGGTTATATTTTGCATGCACGACGAGATTAAACGGTGGCGGGCGTGATTGCAAATACGATAGCGAGCCATTGAAATCGCGATTAAAGACTTGATACGTTAACGCGTTTAATGCGGCGAGCGCGTTGCCCATCGCCATGCTTTCGGTCGCATCGCCGGTGATTAAAATACTCGGATTTTCATGGTGAATTAAATCTTGTGTAAAATTCGGCGGAATGTTTACGATAAACAGCGCTTTGTCGATGCTTAATAAACGCTGTGCTTCTGTTTCGCTGACCGGCTGTTTTAGGAATTTAAAATAGCCGGTGTTTTCCATGCCTTGTACGAATGTGCGCGTGATGGCGCTGGTATCACCGGAGACTAATGCGGTCGGTAACTGTTTGGGATTGCTGTTAATCGCGTAACCAAATAAAATAAGCTGCAGAATAGGAATGGCGATGATCATGGCAAATGTCGTCGTATCACGACGCATTTGCAAAAATTCTTTTGCAATGACGGCGTACATGCGTTTGATGGAAAACTGAAACATCATGCAAAATTATCCTTTGCTTTAGCGACGTAACTAATAAACACATCTTCTAATGTGGGGTTGGCGATTTGCCATTCGTGATGATCATTTTTGAAGGGTGCGATCGCTGCCGCCAATTCCTTCGCATCATGGCCAATGATATGTAACTGACGACCAAAGGGTGTGACTTGTTCGATGCCCGATTGCTTGCGTAACTGTGCGGCGAGTTGTTGCAGATCGTCCCCGCTTACCGTCCACATGTATAAACCGGCGTTTTCAATGACAGAATCAATCGTGCCGGTCGCTAGCAAATGACCGTATGCCATATAGGCAACACGATGGCAGCGTTCAGCTTCATCCATGTAATGCGTGCTGACGAGCGTGGTAATGCCTTGGTCGGACAATGCATGAATCGTATTCCAAAATTCACGGCGTGCTTGCGGATCGACGCCGGCCGTTGGTTCATCCAATAATAATAATTTGGGTTGGTGCAACATGGCGGCAGCCAATGCTAAGCGTTGTTTCCAGCCGCCCGATAACGTGCCCGCTAATTGTTTTTGACGTTGTTTGCTAAAGCCTAAGTTTTCGACGCATTCTGCAACTACTTTTTTTCGGTTGGGCACTTTGTAAATGCGGGCGATAAAATCGAGATTTTCTTTGATGGAGAGTTCATCATATAAACTGAAGCGTTGCGTCATGTAACCCACCTGCATTTTAATCAACAGTGATTCGGTTAAAATATTATAGCCGAGACAATGACCCTCGCCGGCGTCAGGTTTTAATAATCCACAGAGCATACGAATCGTCGTGGTTTTTCCGCTACCGTTAGGACCTAAAAATCCAAAAATTTCACCGGATTTAACATCTAAATCGATATGAGAGACGACTTCTTTGTGGTCAAACGATTTTGTTAATCCTTTGACGTTAATTGCCAGCGCCATAGGTGACCTCGATGGGTTGGCCAGGATGCAATAATTCGGCATCGTTCGCCGCTAATTTTGCTTCGACGCGATAAACCAATTTACCGCGCGAACTTTCGCTATAAATAATGGGTGGCGTATATTCGGCCTGGGGGGAAATAAAATAAATTGTGCCGGTGATCGGCGTTTTACAACTGTCGCAACTAATTGAAATTTTTTGTCCGGTTTTTATGGGTGCGAGTTGTTCTTCGGGGACATAAAAAATAGCAAAAATATTAGTGACATTTAATAGTGATACGACAGGATGATCGGCCGGCACATTTTCGCCGACGCGATAATACAGGTCGTACACTTCAGCCATGATGGGCGAGCGAATGGTTTTTTGATTGAGCTGCCACTGTGCTTGTTTTAGCGCAGATTGTGCGGCTTGTACATTGGCGTTTGCAGCGTTAATTTCATCAGGGCGCGCTTGTAATTGAGCAGTTTTTAAATTTTCATTCACTTCATCGAGTTGTGCATTTAACTTGTCATAATCGGCGAGCGATTTATCATAGGTGGCTTTTTCGATTAAATTTTTTTTACTTAAGTCGCGATAGCGATCAACCATTTTTTTTGCATAAATGAGTTGTGCGTTGAGTTGTTTTTGTTGTGCTTCGATGGCGGCAATTTCAGTCGGGCGTTTGCCTTTTTCTAAATTAGCGAGAGTTGCTTTTGCTTGTTGTAATGCTGCTTCTGCTTGGTTGACGGCAGCCGATTGCGGATTTTTATCCAGGGTAAATAAGATATCATTTTTTTGTATCGCATCACCACGCTCAATCGGGAGTGTTTTTAACGTGCCGGTGACTTGCGAAGAGATATACGTAAACCGACCCTCGATGTAACCTTGATGCTGCTTGAGATCGCCATGATGGCAGCCACTAAGGACTGCGCAAAAAGCGAACAGCACGATGCCGAATGATGCATTTTTTATCGCCATCTGAACCTCAATTTCTTCATTCTTTTTAGGTTATCACTTGGTGAATGAAAATGCTACGTTTAGCGTAAGAGAGATAAAAAATCCGAAATAATTTTTATGCGCTCATTTTTATGTTCAAATGACGTGATTATTTTAACGCGGGTGTTGCTCGCGAATTGATATTGGCTGGGATGGGCTTGGACGAGATGAATTAATTTGCCGGAGTCGATGTTGGGATTTTCATTGAACTCAATGGTAACATATTTTTGTTGTAATTTTATTTTTTGAATACCTAATTTTTCGGCTTTTAATTTTAGTTCAGTGACGTCAAATAAATTTTGAATCGGTTCGGACAATAAGCCAAAACGATCGATCATTTCGACGCGTAAGTCAGCAAGGGCATCAGAGTTTTTTGCATTGGCAATGCGTTTATATAAAATCAAGCGTTGATGTGGATCGGGCAAATAAGCTTCTGGAATGAGTGCGCAGATTTTTAAATCGATTTCCAGCGCTTCATCATCTAAAGGGTTTTCGCTGATTTTGCCGGATTTTAATTTTTTAATAGTACGCTCGAGCATTTCCATATATAAATACGAGCCGATTTCTTGCATATGGCCGCTTTGTTCTTTGCCTAAGAGTTCGCCGGTGCCGCGAATTTCCATGTCATGTGTCGCGAGGGTAAATCCAATGCCCAGTTCTTCGAGTGATTCAATAGCGTCTAATCGTTTTTGTGCATCGTGCGTGATTGATTTTTTCGGCGGCGTAATTAAATACGCATAGGCTTGATGGTGTGATCGTCCCACACGACCGCGCAATTGATGAAGTTGTGCTAAGCCTAATTTATCTGCGCGTTCAATAATAATAGTGTTGGCGGACGGAATGTCGATACCGCTTTCGATGATCGTCGTGCAAACTAAAACATTGAATCGATGATGATAAAAATCAGTCATCATTTGTTCGAGTTGATGTTCATTCATTTGGGCGTGCGCAACGCCTACTTTTGCTTCGGGTACTAATTGCGTGATGCGTTTCGCTGCTTCTTGAATGGTTTGAATGTCATTGTGTAGCACATACACTTGTCCGCCGCGCATGAGCTCTCGAATCAGTGCTTCGCGAATGATTTCTTTTTTGTTTTCCATCACAAACGTTTTGATGGAGAGGCGGTTTTTAGGAGGGGTGGCGATGAGTGACAAATCGCGAATACCTGCAAAGGCCATATTTAATGTGCGTGGAATAGGCGTTGCAGTGAGCGCTAAAATATCGACATGTGAACGCATAGACTTGAGCCGTTCTTTATGGTGTACGCCAAATCGGTGTTCTTCATCGATGACTAATAAACCGAGCGATTTAAATTTAATGTCAGCTTGTATGAGTCGATGCGTACCGATGATGATGTCAATTTTCCCCGCGGCTAATTGTTTAAGAATATGTCCTTGTTCTTTTTTGCTTCGAAAGCGCGACAGCATTTCGATATTAACAGGATAGTTTGCAAAGCGATCTTTAAACGTGTCGTAATGTTGTTGTGCAAGCAATGTCGTCGGGACTAAAAAAGCGACTTGTTTGTTGTTATATGTCGCGATAAAGGCGGCGCGGATCGCGACTTCTGTTTTACCAAAACCGACGTCGCCGCAGATCAATCGATCCATTGGTTTGCTGGCTTGCATATCTGCGAGCACTTGTTCAATCGCATTTTGTTGATCCGGTGTTTCTTCAAAGGGGAACGCTTTTTCGAAAGTTAAATACTGTGGCTGTGGTATGGAGAATATATGGCCGGTTTGCATGGCTCGGCGTGCATAAATTTCCAATAATTCCGCGGCGACATCACGAATTTTTTCGGCCGCTTTATGTTTTACTTTGTCCCATTGATGCGAGCCGAGTTTATGTAAAGGTGCGTTTTCAATATTGTGGCTGCTGTAGCGGCTAATGAGTTGTAATGAAGAAATCGGTACGAATAATTTATCTTGATCCGCATATTCAATGACTAAATATTCGTTGGTGTTTTGATCTACAGTAATTGTTGTTAATCCTCTGTAGCGGCCGACGCCGTGACTGACATGGACGATGGGGTCGTCGATTTTTAATTCATTGAGATTTTGAAAGATTTGTTCAGGATAGGTGTTGGATTTTTTTCTGCGGCGTTTCTGCAGGACTTGCTCGCCAAATAATTCACTTTCTGTGATGAGGGCAACATCAGACAACTGAAATCCGTTGTTTAATGATGAAACCGTGATGCAGTATCGCTCGGTTGAATGTAAGAAGTCGAGCCAAGTGGCTACGCGTGTGGGCATCATGCGGATAGTTTTAAGTAATTCAATTAGTGTCTCTTGGCGGCCGGCTGTTTCTGCACAGAATAAAACACGCGAATGCTGTTGGTGTAAAAAATTTTCTAAATTAATAAGCGGATGAGTTTGGTTGCGATCAATGGCCAGTGCGGGCAATGTGCGGGTTGTTTCTGTTAAGGCGATGGCATGGCGTAGTTTGGTTTGAATCTCATGATAAGGAATGCAAAGTTTGCTGGGTGGCAAAATCGGGCGGGCAATGTCATGCCTTAATGCTTCAAATCGAGCTTGAAACTCATTCGAAAATGTTTCGGCTGCATCTGAAATATTGTGATGATAAATCATCAGTGTGTTTTTGGGCAAGTAATCAAACAGTACCGAGGTTTTTTCAAAAAACAAGGGTAAGTAATATTCAATGCCTGCAGAATAATAACCGTTTATCGTGTCTTCAAATAATGAGCAGTGGTGAGGGTCATGTTTAAATTCTTGAGCCCATTGTGCGTTGAACAATTGGATGCTTTGATGATGAAGTGGGATTTCATGTGTGGGTAATAATGAAATTTTATCGATTGTTTCAATGGAGCGTTGAGTGTCGGTGTCAAATGTGCGAATGCTGTCGATTTTATTGTCGAGCAAATCAATGCGAAAAGGCACATTGCTGCCCATGGGGAAAAGATCGATGATCGAGCCGCGTAAGGTAAATTCTCCATGTGAAATGACTTGAGAGACAGTGCGATAACCGGCTTTTTCTAGCGCTTGTCGAAATGAATCAATTTCTAATGTCTGATTAACATGCAATGATAATGTGTTTTGTGCAATAAATTCATACGGCGGCAATCGGTGCATGAGGGTATTGATGGGAACAATAATGACGCCTTGTTTTAAATGAGGTAATGTCGATAGAATTTCCAAACGCCTCGAAATGATATCAGCATGTGGTGAGAATCGATCATAGGGTAGTGTTTCGCCGTCAGGAAAATATAAAATGGGCGTCTTTGGTGTGAAAAATTTTAAACTTGCTTCTAATTCAAGCGCGGTGGCGACGTCGGCGGTGATCACTAATATTACATCTTGATATTGCAGGGTTGCGCGTGCAATAGCGAGGTTGGGTGCGGGTTCTAGCAAGTTGTGCCAAGGTTGCTGTAGAGATGAAGATGCGGGTGTTTTCATGCTGGCCATCATAACCGAATGTGGCTTTTTTGTACAACAGAATTATTTGCTGGTTATGATGCAGAGAGGTATGATATATCCATAGTAGAAATACTAAATCCAGGAGAAATGCCATGAAATCAACCAACATTTTTTTAGCAATTCCATACTCATTATTTTCCCCATCATTTTATCGTGAAGTGGGCGGCACGTGGCGCGCAAAAGGGTTTGTATACCTTTTATTGATATTGGTGGTGTATTGTTTGTTATGGGTCTTGTTGTTGAGCCACGTCGTGGGACGTTTAGAAGGGGTGATGCAGACGCATATCATACCGCAAATGCCGACCATTACTTTTTCGCAAGGGGTTGCTTCGGTGAACCAAAAGATGCCGATTTATATTCAATGGGATAAGTATGATAAAAATTCTGCTTTTTTGATGATTGATACGCGAGAAAATCCAGCGTCATTGCAGCAAAGCTCAGCGGTTGTTTCTTTGCAAAAGACGAAATTATTGTTTAAAGAGAGTGAGAATAAAATCTCTCAGAAAGCGTATCCCGTACGGTTAAATATGGTATTGACGCAACAAGAGATGAATACATACCTTGCTCGCACCGTAAAATGGTTGTCGCCCCTCGGACTTGCCTATGCGTTTACCATCGGGTTGTTTGCAATGTATTTTTTTAATATCATTGTTGCATTTATTTATGCGTTCATTGGTTTTTGGTTTAATGCGCTTCACAAGGCAAAACTGGATTATCTTTCCATTTTAAATGTTGTCTTCGTGGCGTTTACGCCGACCTTGATTTTGCGATCAATTTTTTTATGGTTGCCGTTTCGCTTGCCCTATGCGGTATTGATTTATACGGCGATAACAATAAGTTATTTATTTTTTGGGATTAAAGCAAATCGTAGAGTGTCATAGTTGTTTGCGAGGGATTTTGTATGGTTAAAAACAGGCGACGGAAAGGCTCAGTTTTTTATGAAGAAATGCTTGCGCTTCAGGCTTTTATGCGGCATACCGATAATTTGATGATCACGTTGACGAACGGTTTTTTAATTAAAGAGTTAAATCCAATTGCTGAGCGTCTTTACGGTTGGCGCTATCAAAACGTGGCGGGCGAAAATTTTATTGCGCTGAGTCGCGATTGTGATTATGAGTTTCCCAGCGAAGAAATATTAAAAAAAGCATTGGCCGGCAAGGTGGTTGAGGATGTTGAATGTCGCATTGGCGAGGATCAATTTGCCGTGGTTTGGACGATTGTGCCTTTATTTGATGTGGATAAAACGGTCATGGGTTTGCTATTGGTGGGCAAAGAAAATCTTGAGCTTCACAAAATTAATCAATTAATCAAGGGTAAAGAGATCGCAGAAAAGGCGAATAAGGCAAAATCCGAATTTTTATCCGTGATGAGTCACGAATTGCGTACACCCTTAAACGGCATTATGGGTGCCTCACAGATTTTGTTGGCGCGAAAACCGCAGGTGAGACAAAAAGAATTTTTAAATGATATTTATCGCTCGGGTGCGGTATTATTAGCATTGATTAATGATATTTTGGATTTGTCGAAACTAGAGGCGGGCAGGTTGGATTTTGTTAATCGTCCTTGTGATCTAAAAGTGATTGTCGAAGAATTGATGCATGCGCTTTCTCATTTGGCGAATGAAAAAGGATTAAAATTAACGTATGAATATCCTGATTCTGTTCCGCGGCATGTTGTGGCGGATGCTAGACGGTTGCGTCAGTTGTTATTTAATTTAGTCGGTAATGCGATTAAGTATACAGAAAAAGGACATGTGACGTTGTTGGTGGATTGTGTTGAAAAAGATAGTCAATTTGCAACATTTAAAATTGCCGTCGTCGATACCGGCATCGGCATTCCAACAGATAAATTAGAATTTGTGTTCGATCGGTTCAATCAGCTTAACCCTTATTATAGTACCTATGATCGTGGAACAGGTTTAGGGTTGGCGATTGTGAAACAAATGGTTGAAAGTTTGCATGGCGAAATTTACGTAGAAAGCGAGGAGAATAAAGGGTCTACCTTTTGGCTGGTATTGACCTTGCCGAGACAAGATGACGAGATGAAAAAAATTATTTGGCCTGAGCATTATCGCAATATACGCATATTGTTAGTGGACGATGATCATGTGGGCGGACAAACCTTTTTGGAACAGATTGGAAAGCCAGAAGGTGAGGTGGTGTCGGTGAATGATGCGATACAGCGGTTAATGGCTGCGCAGGTCGAAGCACGATCTTACGATATTGTGTTTGTTGACGATCAGGATGGGATGGTGGATGCGCTGGATTTAGGACGACGTATTATGAAGCAATGTCATCAAGCGTTACCTATTTTATGTTTATTGACGAGCAGTCAAAACAGCAAGGTGCAGATTGAAGCGCAAAAGAGGGGGTTTTATACCTCGTTTGTAAAGCCAGTGTTTCCGGGATCTTGTGTTAATTTGCTCGTTTCTGCGTTAGATAACCGTCGCCGTGAATTTTATAAAACGTCAAAAAATATTTTATCTGATTTGCAAGTATTATTGGTTGAAGATAATGTCATTAATCAGAGAATTGCGAAAGTGATGTTAGAAGAAGAGGGTTGCCAAGTCGACATTGCAGCGGATGGGTTGGCGGCACTCAGTGCGGTACGTGCAAAACATTACGATGCGGTTTTTATGGATGTAGGGTTGCCGGACATGGATGGTCATGCGGTGACGCAAGCCATTCGACACGATAAACGATTTGCAACCTTGCCTATTATTGCTATGACGGCTAATGCGTTTACAAAAGATCGACAAAAATGCTTAGAGTCAGGGATGAATGCATTTATTTCAAAACCGGTTGATCGATTGGCGTTACGAAAAGTGTTAGTTGAGAATATTAATGTGAGTTCCGGATAGTATTAAAGAATACCAGCTTACCTCTGAGATGAGACATAGAAAAAAAACCGTCATCCCGGAATTCCGCCGAAGGCGGAATATCCAGGGAACGCTTTAGTTCTGTACTTCGATTCTCTGGATTTCTGACATTGTTGCGCAACGGCGCAACAATTCCGGAATGACGAGACTTTGTTTTCCGTCATCCCGGAAAATGCGAAGCATTTGTCCGGGATCCAGGGAAGACTTTAGTTCCGCACTGCGGTTCTCTGGATTCCGGACATTGTTGCGCAACGGCGCAACAATTCCGGAATGACGATTCTTCCGCGTCCTCTGAGCTGAGACCAGCCTGTTCGCATTTTTGCCCGAAACCTAAGCATTATATTAAATTTTCAGTTCTGACAAAGCTTATCCGGAACTCGCGTTTTAATGATTTTTTCTGTAGTATTTAACATGTGAGAGTTTCCTTTTAGTTAGTTTTGAGTCAAAGTTTACACTTCTATCAAAACCGGAAACTCTCACTTTTGCAAGCTTTATGTCAGATTAAGTCGAGATTAATACATCTAAACTTTACATGACTTTACATGTCATTTCGTCTTTTACTGATAAATCTACTGATAAGTCAATTATACCACGCCTTGCTTCATTGCCAAAAGTGGAGGTTTTGAAATCAGAGCCAAGATCATTAGTACCTGCAAGTTGTTTTGCTTTTTCAAAAGTCATACCTTTATAATCATCATGATTTGCGACAAAAATTACGGCTAATTCATCTTTTTCTCTGTAAGCTCCATACATATAAAACTCATCGCCTCGAATTAGTTCCCTATATTTTTTCTCTCTGCTTTCTTCATCTCCGCCCTTAATTAGAAAGGCTTTTGCTACTGTGCGAGTTGCGTCTGGTGCGTGTTCTGGTGCGTGTATAGTTGATTTGAATATTTTTTTACTCCTAAAATAAAATATCAGGTTAACAAAAATAATTGCAAGTGATTTTTTAATCACTGGCAAATCAATTGTATACCACAATTCTTAACATAATCTTAAGGAGGCTGTCAAAAAATTAAATTACTGAGTATCCTTAATATCAGAATACGCTGTAATGCACCAAAGAGGACTATTTATCAAGGACTTATGAGCATTAACTGGAGATATAACTCATGCAAATAAAACCAATATTTTTTTCAACTTTTTTTGAAAATCAGCAAAATAAGGGTCTGTGACAGACTCTTACTCCGGATTTGGATACTCAAGCCAATCACAAAACACGCGTGCGTAGAGACCTAACAGATTAAAAAAAACCGTTTTAGAAACTTTGCGGCGATCCCCGTTCAGAATGCGGCGAATAATGTCGAGGCGAACGCCCGCCGCAAAGCCAATTTCATTTTCGGTAAACCCATCCATTGTCATGAGATCTTGTAAAAAAATATGAACGAGTTGCGGATATTCATAATGAATGGTTTGATAAGTTGAATGACGTCGTTGATCTTTACGAATTTTTAACTGAAGCGGGCGTTGTCGTTTTCTTCTTAACTCGATCTTCATAAGTTAAACGATAACAAGATTGTCATTGTTTAACTAGCGTAAGAAGTACTGAAAAATTACTGAAGCATAAAAATCCCCGCCGCAAGCGGACGGGATATTTTTATTATTTTATTGATTACTGAAGTTTTTAATGCGCCACGCCCAGTTGCATAGAAGACTGTTCAGCTCCAGCTGCCGGGCGTTCGAGAATTTCATCACCGGCCGCTGCCCCAGCAGTTCGTTCTTCCGTGTGTGCTAGTGTGGCTTGCCAAGTATCATATAATGATTCATAGGTGTTTAAGCGATCATGTAATCGATTTAAATCTTCATATTCTTGAAGCAAATGCCTGCGTCTTCTATCAGCAGTGATAGTTTGTAAGCTTTGGCCGATGCGTTCAAGGCGAGCACGAATCCATGTGTCTGCGATTTCAAATTCGTTAAAATAGTGTGTTTTTCGTAGTAGTTGTACATTGGTAGGATGTTCTTCTGGGTCATGCGATATCGCGCAAACAAGAAAGACATAACCTCTGTCAGTTAAGCAAAATCTATGGGTCTGGGGATGCGTATATATATGATGCTGTGTTCTAATGACGGCTTGTCCTTTGTTAATAACATAGGGTTTTGGTGCACCTTGACGTGGATCGTAATGTACGGCTAGGCGTTGCGATTGTTGGCGCATTGCATCCAACATTTTATGTTGTGCTCGTAAGGGAATTAAAAATGACTGTTTAGTGGCAGGAGAATCCGCTGTTTTTTCTATTTCTTGTGCGACTGGTTCGCATTCGTCCAAGTCAAGCAGGCGCAACTCGACAATAAGTTCGGGGTGATCTTTGACAGAGACTTTATAACCGATGAAGGCATCATAAGTTATGTTTGATGGATCCATATAAGGAGGTGGTAAAAATGCTGATGGGAGCGGTTTTCTTGTAAACAATTTTGTTATTGTGTTTACACCCAGTGGATGCGTTGGTTGTGCAGGAGCCGCCGCTCCCGCTGCTTCATCTGCGGGGCGTTCAGCAACGACTGGTTCTGGTTGCGCAGGTGCAGGTGCTTGTGGTGCAGATGCTTGTGGTGCAGATGCTTGTGCATCGTCGATCACAAGCGCGACGTCTTCAGGAGGTGGAGGAGGCGCAGGTGCATCTGCATCTTCCTCGGGGTTACCAACGACGGCTGCTGGTGCGCGCCCATCGTCGCCGTGTTCTGCAGCGTCAGCAACTGAATCATCATCATCTTCTTCACTGTCAGTGAGTGGTTCGGCGATTGCGGCGGCAGCACCTGCGTGGCCGCCTGCGGGCACTGCTTCTCGCTCGACAAGCTCTACAGCAGCAGCGCCTCGATGACGCTCGCGCCGAGGAGGTTGTCTATGTTCAGCGTTCCCGGGTATTTCCTGATAGCCGCATCGCCGCCAACCAAAACGTAAGGCGAATCCAGCGCCGAGTGTTATTATTACAACGCCTGCGCCCATTGCGCCAGCAGCAAGAATTATCTGTGTGATATCAATGGGGGTTACAGCGTTTGGAATGGGTGTAATAATAACTGTTGCGCCACCGTTATCATCTGTTGAGCTGCTGATGGGCGATTCCATTATTGCAAAATCATAATATGTTGTCGGCCCGGGCGTGCCATCTGGACAAACGACTCTAAATCCTCCGCGAGCACCGGGCGTGCCCGTTAGTTGTACGGAATGCGCGCTACCGAACATAAATATACGTGGTTGTGCATCAGCGTTGGTCAGATCAATGGCTTCAACTTGTGTGGTATCAGGGGTTTGTACAAGAGTGAAATGCGTGATCTCTAGTGTGCCTAACGGGTTTGGAGTGATGCCATCGCCATAAACAGTTGGGTTAGCGTTAGAAACAATTGCAGGACAGGCGCGCGCATGCGCAAGTGCGCCATAAGAATCTTGGCCGACGACATGTACAACGCCATCACTTGTGACAACCGTTTGCATGGTTGATGGAGTGGGCATGCCGGATATGTCGGACAAGGGTTGTGAGAATAATGAATTATAATCTGTATCAAAATAGGAAACCATATCGGGACTCACATAAATTAAATTATCGGTTTGTGCTGCACGTATCACGTTAAATGGATCGCCAATTGCGGATAATCTTCCTAAAGGGTTACTTGATCCCAGTGGTGTGCCAAATTCACTGACTTCCCGTATATAAGAGCCGGCGGGCGAGTTAAAAATAATTTGTGCCGTAGTTGCGCCCGGAATAATAACGGGACGACCTTCGACATCAGGTGTGGGCGCTAAATCTAACGTGCCGCGAACCTCGCCATTCGCGCTGCGAAAAATCATTGTGCGTGAAGACGTTTGTATGCCAAAGCCGCCGTCAGTAAATACGGCGACGGAAGGGTTTTCATATTTCGGTCGTGCAACGGGGGAAAAGGGAGACCAATTGCTGGTGCGAATGATGACCACATAATCGTTAGTGACAACGGCGATATGATCGCCGGATGCAGAGGCAACCGCTTTAACATTGGTTTCGCTCGTTAAATCAACCCCAATGCCGATGCTGCGTGTTGTAATAGCGCCTAATTGAGCATTAAAGGTAACCACTTGTAAGTTAGGTTCGCCCAAGCGCGTATAAATTTGTGCATATTGTGAAGGCAGCGTTAGTAAATTAGAACGACCGATCATTCGATTTTCAGCATTAGGATCTAATGTGACGAGTTGAGTTGTATCTAAGAGGTGAGCATTGAGCGCGCCAACAAAAGGTATCTCGGGATCGGTCGGATGGACAGCTGTCATAGGAATCAGTGCGTCGGCCAGCGGTGGTGTCACCGTCACTCTTGCCATGGCGGGGTCATCGGTGGGGGGATCGAGGGAAAGTAATGCGCGACGCGTGGATCCTTCGATCGTTGGCTCCTCGCCATCGTCACGCCTTTGTTCATTTCTGAAAACAATCGGCACGCCGCCCAATCCGAGCGTTAGGATTACAAAAAGACAAATTCCGACGATAAGGAGTACATATAATAATTTTCGCCTAGGTCTACGCGGCATAAGAAAACCTTTTTAGGATTATGGGTAAAAAAATTTACGCGATTATTGTAAGAATTATATAGCAATAAAGAAACTAAGTAAATTATAAAATGGTAGACAAAAAAATAATACACGATAAACTTTGTGGAATAAAATGGAGGTGTCTTATGTCATGGCGAAAAAAAACAATTTTATTTTATGGAATCGTGCTGAGCATTTTGGCGAGTGTATTTGTTTTCGGTTTGTTGGCGCAGGCATCGATGAGTGATGAAATTACCGGCTATGTCATTAATAATGGTACGGCTAAAATGTATACACAACTAGCCATGTATGAGGTGACGCCGTTTATATATTCTGCGCAATCCGCGCAGCAATATCTGGATCACAATAAATACACGACCGATTTATCTTTTAAAAAAATCTATATTATGACCGGGGCATTTGATGTATATGATCCAAACAATGCCGGCTGTGTGTTTTTGTTTACCTCGGATGGGTATAGTTATTATATTACGTCACATGCGTTAGGGGAGTATCACCAGCGACAACCTTCCCCCGCTTATCCTTACTATAGTGAAGAAACTTTTTATCCGAAATGTAAAGCCGAAGTGCCAGATGGTCCGGGTTTTTCAAAACAAAACTTTTTATCGGTTGATTTAACGGGTGTAGTGACCAGCTAGTGATGATGTCTTATGTTCATGTGAGAACAAGATTGCGATTGTTGGCAGATCCTAACACTGCTGCTATTTTGCAGCGTTTTTTTAAAACGGGTTTTGGGGAATATGGCGAAGGCGATAAGTTTTTAGGTATCAAAGTGCCGCAGTTGCGCAAAGTGGCGCAAGAATTTAAAGATCTCAAATTGACTGACGTTCAAAAGTTATTTCATTCGCCGAATCACGAAGAACGATTATTGGCGATTATTCTTTTGGTGAATCGTTTTACGACGGCCGATGAAAAAATGCAAGAGCGCATCTATCAATTATATTTAAAAAACACACGTTATATTAATAATTGGGATTTAGTGGATTTGTCAGCACATCATATTGTGGGCGCATATTTATTTTCGCGTGCAAAGAAACCGTTATATGATTTGGCGGTTTCCAATGATTTGTGGAAACGACGCATCGCAATGTTGTCGACGTTTTATTATATTAAGCGATTTCGATTTCAAGAGGCGTTAAAGATTTCAAAAATTTTATTGCACGACGAACATGATTTAATTCATAAGGCCGTGGGTTGGATGTTGCGTGAAATTGGGAAACGGGATCTCAATGTAGAAGAAAATTTTTTAAAATTGCATTATAAAAAAATGCCACGCACGATGTTGCGTTATGCGGTTGAGCGGTTTCCGGAGGTGAAGCGGAAGAAATATTTGTTAAGCTGAGTGAAACGACGCCTAACGGTTAATATGTTGTTGGGCTTGACAGCCCAACCTACGTGCTGAGCTGAGGATAATGTGATATTTTTTTCTTTTAATAATTTTAAAATGGCGGGCAGTTGTTGTTGCGCAGCTTGAACGCCGGCATCATACAGTTGGTGTTTGTCTTTTACATCAAACGCACCGGCTTGTCCCACGTGAGGTCGAATGGTAATGTTCGCTTCTTGGAGATTTTGTGCGGAGGCTTTTTCTCTTAAAATTAGTAATGAGCGTTCTAAAATACCGGTCGCGGTTGCGGGCATTTTTTGGGATAATTGCGGTGAAATATCGACTGCAATAATGACGCTAGGACGATAGGGTTTGACGAGATTGACTGGAATCGAATCGCTGACGCCGCCGTCAACCAATACGTGTCCATATAAATGTACAGGTAAAAACACACCGGGAATGGCCGAAGACGCTTGTACCGCTGGCGCAATGGGACCATTTGAAATCACATAGGTCTTACCGGTGGTTAAATCGGTCGTTGCAACGATCAGTGGAATTTTTAATTGATTAAAGTCATGCGCCTTTAAATTTGTTAAGAGAAAACGTTGTAAATGATAACCGGTCATAATACCTTTTAAATTGAGGTTGCCAATGTCAGCCAGTTTCCAAAAATGCGTATAAAAAATTCGATTGTAGGTATCTGTTGGACTGGCAGTGTCGGCATACAGTGCGCCGATTAAGCTGCCGGCGCTTGTGCCTGCAATTAAATTAATGGGAACGCCAGCGTCATGTAGGACTTTTAAAACGCCGATATGTGCATAACCGCGTGCGCCGCCGCCACCTAATACGACGGCAACCTGCGGCTGATAGTTTAGTTTTAAAGGAGGTGGTGGCGCGGCTGGAATTTCGATATCAGGGCGCATGCCGGCGCAGCCAGCGAGCAGTAAGAGCATGCAGGAAAGTGTGAGAATTAATTTGAAAATTGAGTGTTTGTCATTTGGTTTTGGCATGTTATATCTTTTTGGCGAGTGTTTTTGCTTGACCGATATATTGCGCCGGCGTTAATTGTTTAAATCGTTGTTTTTCTTCCAGTGGCAATTTGAGCGAATCGACCCACTGGTGTAATGCTGTTTTAGTTATCGATTTTCCGTGCGTGAGTTTTTTTAATTTTTCATACGCATTTTTAATACCGTGTCGGCGCATGAGTGTTTGCAATGCTTCCGCTAATAATTCCCAGTGATTTTCTAATTCGTCTTGCAAGTATTTTTTGTTGGGCTGCAGTGTTTTTAGGCCTTTTAATAATGATTGATCGGCGATGAGCGTGTGCGCGAATGCAACGCCCAAGTTGCGCATGACCGTCGAGTCACTTAAATCGCGTTGAAAGCGTGACAGAGGCAATTTGTTGGCGAAAAATTCAAATAAAGCATTCGCTACGCCAAAGTTACCTTCTGCGTTTTCAAAATCAATCGGATTGACTTTGTGTGGCATAGTGGAAGAGCCAATTTGGTTAACGTGTACTGTTTGTTTGAAATAACCCAACGAAATATATCCCCACATGTTGCGCGCAAAATCCGTGAATATGTTATTAATACGGATTAAACAGTGTGAAAGCTCAGCAATATAATCATGTGGCTCGATTTGAGTTGTGTAAGCGTTCCAGGCGAGACCCAATTTTTCAACGAAGTGTTTATTGATTTTTTCCCAATTCATATCGGGATAAGCAAAGGCAGCCGCGCTGTAATTGCCGGTTGCGCCATTGAATTTGCCTTGAATTTTAATAAATTTTAACTGTTCATATTGCGTTTTTAAGCGTGCGGCAAAGTTTGCAAACTCTTTGCCCAGTGTCGTGGGCGTGGCCGGTTGACCGTGGGTACGCGATAACATCGGTAAATCCGCATAGCGATGCGCAGCGGTTTGTAATTGTGAAATAATAATTTTGAGTTGCGGCAATAAATGGTTATTGCGCGTCTGTTTGATCATCAATGCGTAGGCGAGGTTATTGATATCATCGGAGGTGCAACCAAAGTGAATGAATTCTAACAAGGACAATAATGATTTTTTTTGTTTACATTTTTGTTTTAAAAAATATTCAACGGCTTTAACATCGTGTTTGG
This sequence comes from Pseudomonadota bacterium, assembly GCA_038043025.1. GTDB lineage: Bacteria > Pseudomonadota > Gammaproteobacteria > UBA12402 > UBA12402 > O2-02-FULL-42-9. Next base: position 18,050 of record JBBTCW010000062.1, read on the forward strand.
TTTGTTTTTCAATTTGTTGGATGGCGAGTGCATTTTTTTCAGAGAAAGTATCGAGTGTGTGATTTAAAAATGCATTATCTGACGAGGATAGCGTCATTAATTTTTGTTGGGCTAAACATTGCAACCAGCGAACCTCGACCAGCAGCCTATGATGGTGTAATCCGTATTCGCTCCAGATTGGCTGCAGTTCCGTGACTTTCTCCGCATATCGCCCATCAATTGGTGAAACGGCCATTATTTGATCGATTTTCATTCGGGTTCCTCAGAGTTGTTTCCAGTAATCCAATCTTAAAATTCTAATACTGTTTTTAATTTTTCTAGTGCTAACCTGTGTTTATTTTTATCCATTTTTCTAATATTTAATAGTTTCCATTGAATTGCAGGAAATTGATTTAAGTTTTCAATCTCCATTAGTTGCCAATTGGGTTCGCCTTGTTTAAGAGAGAGTAGAAAATTTCGCTCATTGTCTGTGAGAATTTTATTGATGAGCGTTACCAATTGCTTGCGGATTGCTATTAGTTCATTGCAGCTTACATTCAGGTTGGTGATTCCTTCAAAATTACTTTGATAAGATGTGCGAATATCTATAAAAGCAGGAGATAGCAGCTCGCTCATGGGGCGACTGTGGCTGGCCAAGTAAGCCACAAATGCTTTGCGTATTTCTTTTGTTATACCTTCATTTTCTAACAATAATTTTATATCAAATAAATCGCGAGGATGTTGTCTGTCTAAAGCAGCACAAATTTTTCCACCATACAAATCAGCGATAGATAATACTCGCATAGAAACAAAAGTATCAAATTCATTCTCTGCTTTTTTTACAAGCGTTTGTTCTTGTGCTGGATAAACCGAGCCTCGAATTAATTCATTGGGTTCAATTTTGACTTGAATGTTTTGCTGATTAACAAGCAGTTTTACCAATCTTTTTGTTTGTTTGGTATATTGGCGCGTTACTTTTAAATAGGGGAATCTTTTTTCTATATTTTGAGCAATTCTTTCCGTTGCCAGAGCTAATTGCTCTAATGCTAAATTTCTCGCATCAAATTTAATATAGGTTAAATCAATATCGATCGAATATCGGGGTAAATCCCTAATAAAGAAATTGATTGCTGTTCCGCCTTTTAGTGCAAAACATGATTCTTCTGCAACAACAGGTAGAAGCTGCAGCATTAATTTTGTTTGTTGATAATAGCTATTCATTATTTTCAAATTCATCTTTAAATGTATTTACAAAATTTTTTGGTATTGAGATTTGATATTTTGGTATATAATGCCCGCCACTACCGATAACTCTTTTCCCTTTACCTAAATTTATTGAGGATAGATCCATGTGTTTTAAACAGGGAAGATTACAAAAATCAGCCAAAAATAAAAATAACCGTTTTACTTTGATTGATCTACATTGTTCAAGCAAAGCTCTTATTAAATTAGGACGCAAGGTCATTAAGCCTTCCATTAAATATTTTGCCTCGATTAAAGTTTGTTCTTTTGGGATTAGATATAACATTTCTAAAACTGCTCGCTCTATAGAAGAGATAACTATTTTATACTCTGAAGGATGCTTTTGTATTACACTACCTGTACTGATATGTTGTCCTATCGGTTGATTCGTTAGTCCTAAATTTTCATCATCAAACAACTTGAAAGCTATATATTTTACTTTTCTATTCCACTTATCCCCAGTATCTCCACCGATAAACCATTTTGGCAATTTTTCTCCTTGTTTTCCAAATAGCCATATCACTCCACCGCCGCCTAAGTGAAAAAAATGCTGTACACCAGAAAGTTCTAAAGCTGTTTTCCCTGCAACGTGAATGGATAAATTTAGTTGCGTTTGCAATAGAGCTAAAGCGCCAGTCCAATCAACAGTATCACCAGCTTGTTTGAACACACCAGAGCCTATTGTTTCAAGCCATCCAGATCGCACGTAGTAAGAGGCTAATTGCTGATATATGCCTCTCTTTTTGAGTTCATGGAGGGACATAGCTGTGCCTGACGGCCATTTTTTTAGCAAAGAGTTTAATTTATGTCTGTTTAAACCAGTCATACTTGTTAAAATAGTATAAATTTAAACTGGAATCAAGAAAGAGATTAGATTTTTTATAATAAAAAAAGATTTGCAATAGCTAATATTGTGGGTTATAGTCTGTATCACATACATAGTACACCAATACAGAGAGGTTGATATGCTGACGATAAAAAATTTGAATTTTAGTTATGCCAAGCAGGAAGGGTTGTTTTCTGATCTTAGTCTGGATCTTTCGGCTGGAAATATTTATGGGTTGCTCGGCAAAAATGGAACGGGGAAGACGACATTGTTGAGACTTGTCTGTGGATTGTTATTTCCGCATGAGGGTCGATGTGAAATTTTTGGATATCGACCGCAGGATCGATGTACAGCGTTTCTTTCAAGAGTTTATTTTATTCCAGAAGAATTTTATACGCCGGCGTTAACGCCGAGTGAATATGTGAAATTATATGCGCCATTTTATCGAAAATTTGATCGAGAGTTTTTTCAGCATTGTCTTAAAGAATTCGAATTGCCTCAAGCCAAACGACTGTCGACTTTATCGTATGGTCAAAAGAAGAAGTTTTTGATTGCGTTTGGAATGGCGACGCATTGTGATTTGTTGGTTTTAGATGAGCCAACGAATGGGCTGGATATTCCGAGCAAAAGTCAGTTTCGAAAGTTATTGGCAGCCGCTATTACAGACGATAAAACGTTTATTATATCGACACACCAAGTGCGCGATGTTGAGAATTTGATTGATTCAGTGGTTGTTTTAGACCAAGGAAAAATTATATTTGATCACTCTATTAGTGGCGTGGCTCAGCATTTATCCTTTGAGGCACAATCATCGCCACCACAGCCATCGGATGTGTTTTTTTCAGAAAAAACATTAAATGGTTATCGGGTGGTTAAAACTAATCGGGTAGGGGATGAGTCTCAAGTGGATTTAGAGATGTTGTTTAATGCGATTATTTCAGATGCGAAAGGCATCAACAAATTATTTGAAGGGGGTAGGAAATGAGAGTTCAGCAATGCTTTAGTTTAAGACGTTTATCGTTATTGATAAAAAATGATATTATAATTAATCGTTCGATAATCATGATTGTTATAGCGGCTGCGGCTGGAGTTTTGCTGCTTTATAATTTAATTAATCCACTGAGTATCATGCAAGTGGACACACATCCGGTGGCGTTTTTATGGTTTTTATTTTTAGGCGGTCTTTGGGTTACCAGTTTGTCATCAAAGAATTTACATGAGGGGGAAATGAGCGCTTCTTATTTGATGTTGCCCTGTTCAACGTTGGAAAAGTTTTTATCTAAATTGTTCATCACATCGATGGGTTATGCCGTCGCAGTTTTAGTTTTTTATACGTTTTTTTACTGGATTATGGGTGGCATTTATTCGATTTGGGTTCATCATGTGTATCTGGTTTCTACGCCATTATTATCGGCGACGTGGGACATCATTGGCATTTATATTATTCTGCAATCCTTATTTTTTCTGGGTAGTATTTACTTCAGACATCATTCGGTGATTAAAACAGTTCTCGTGTTGAGTGTGTTAGGAATTTTATTGAGTTTGTTTGTGTTGATGGTATCAGCCGTGTTTTTTCATAGTTTATTTATACATGGAAATTTTTGGATTCCTGAATTAAGCACATCAACATCATTGTTTTATCATATCGTTAAATTTTTATTTTGGGTCGTATTGGCGCCGGTTTGTTGGGTGATTGGATATTTTAGATTTAAAGAAGTTGAGATCTGCTAATGGAATTTATAGGGCAAAAAGCGATTTACTTGCAAATTGTAGATTATATTTGTGAGCAAATTTTGAAAAAAGAAAAACAGGAGGGTGATCGGATTGCGTCTATTCGCGAATTGGCGGTGAGTATTGAAGTGAATCCGAACACCGTGGTTCGTAGTTATGCGTATCTTGAAGAGCATCAGATTATCGTGAAACAGAGAGGAGTTGGCTATTTTATTGCGGAGGGAGCTTATCATCGGACGGTAAAGTTAAAAAAAGATTATTTTTTAAAGCAAGAGCTTCCCGAGGTTTTTAAGACGATGTCTCTTCTGAACGTTGAGTTACAAGAGTTACAAACATTATATATGAGTTATCATAAAGGGGGGCAAGATGAAAACAAGTAACAAAATTTTGATATTTTCACTCGGGGGTGTTTTGGCATTAGTTATTATATTGGCTTTTGTGTTTCGTATGAACGCAGAGAGGTTATCTATTATATCGGGTGATTTTGGAGAGTATTCAAAAACGCTTGTCGTCACGAATGCTGGTGAGAATGTGCAAAGAACATATCCATTGCGGCCGTTTAAAAGTATGAACATAGGGGGAAAATATGATGTTGTAATTAAGCGCGGCAATCAGCAAAAGGTGGTGGTCACGACAGACCTTAATGTTTTTCCTGTTTTACGTGTTTATGTTTCAGGGACTGAGTTGAACATTAAAACGAAAGAGGGCGTATCACTCGAGGGAAATCAACCCATTAAAGTATTGATTGTTGCTCCTGATCTTCATGACATGTCGCTGGGCGGCTCTGTTTCGTTGAAAGTTTCAGATATTGAGAGTCAGCAATTTACACTTAATATCGGTGGAAAAAGTGATTGTGTCTTATCTGGAAAAACAGACTATTTTGAAGTTAATCTGGGAGGTTTAGGTCATATTAATGCTGAAAATTTAATTGCAAATAGGGTCGCTATTAATTTTGCCGGCACAGGAGATATCCGTGTGCATGCAAACAAATCTCTGGAAATAAATGGATTGGGGAGTGGATCTATTCAATATGATGGTAATCCTACATCCATCCAGAATAATGTGTTGGGTAAAATTAGCATTCATCCAATACAGTAAAAATTCAGTATTTTGTACGGATTCGTAAGTGATATTTTTATTTTATACTGCGTACTTCTTTACTTCCACATTTAATTATTAACGTTTTTGGCGCTTATTTTGCGTTGGTCCCTCTGTGATCCGAGTGGTTCTCGGATATGGTTAAACAGGGAGGTTTTAAGTAAGCGCCAATTTTTTTTAGGAGTATCTTATGAAAATGGTAGCGGGTATTTTATTAGGCATGAGTTTTATGAGCGTCTTGCATGCTGAGCAAGTTCATATCTTTTGTCCACAGATGAGGGACATTCGATTTAATCTTTACCATCCAGTCAGTGGTTGGAGTAAATACGAGGCGGTTGCGTTTCCAAAAATTGTCAATAGCGATGCGCCTAATTTTGCAATGACAACGTTGCTTGATAGTAATTTACCACCGACGGAAATGTATGGTGCATCTTATATTCATGATGGTACATTTATCTGTAATTACTTTGGCAAAACAGACACCGCACGCAGCGCGTTTCCATTAGTGTACGGCGATGTGCGTCCGGAATTTCCGAAGGGTTGTTATTTTATTCATGGTGATCGCTCCGAGTGTAACGGTGATATAGAGCACTGTGAGTTGGTGTGTGAGCGGTAATTTAGATAACGGACAAGCCAAACCTATTAAACAACATTATAAAAGAAACTTGTTTGCGTATATTTTTTTTGAGACAATGAGGCCATATTGGATCATTCGGACAGAGGAAATGAGTTATGATAAAGTTTCAAGGGTTAGGGCATATCAGTTTAAATGTCGAAGATGTTGATGTTGCTGCAGAGTATTATTGCGATTTGTTTGGAGCTAAAAAATTACAAAAATTTCCGCACTTTAAAAATTTAGGTTGCGCAAAATCGGCAGGTTTTTTAAATAAACCCGAAGTGGTTAATGTTTCTATTGTTTTTTTAGAGATTCCGGGTACGCCCGTTAATTTAGAGCTGTGTTGCTATCATAGTCCGCTTGGCTTGCAGGAGATCAAACATTACAAAACCAATGACCTGGGTGGTCCGCGGCATATTTGTTTGCGTGTTGCTGATATTGACAAAGCTTTTGATTCCCTAAAAGGCAAAGAAGTGACTTTCATTAATCAATCGCCTGAATATAAGGCTTTTAAAATTGATGAAATTAAACCGTCTGAGTTTTATTTTTATGATGAATCACTCGAAAATAATACAGAAGAAAAGCAAAAAGTTTGTGATATTATTGGTAATATTCGGTATTTTTATTTTATTGATAAATATGGCATTCAATGGGAGTTCGAGCAGGGGCATGATGATATAGGCTCTGAGCATTAGACAATAAAAATAAAATGATTTTCTACTACTGGATTCCGGACATTGTTGCGCAACGGCGCAACAATTCCGGAATGACGAGACTTTGTTTTCCGTCATCCCGGAAAATCTGCGTAGCAGATTTATCCGGGATCCAGTCTTTGTCATCCCGCGACTTGATCGCGGGATCCAGAAATTATATTAAAGATTACAATAACGGAGTACCGTTATTGTATATAATCACTGGATACCGGCTTTCGCCGGTATGACGAATGTCTGGATACTGCGGTTAAACCGCGGCATGACAAAAGAGCAAAGCTGTCATCCCGCGACTTGATCGCGGGATCCAGGGAATTCTTTAGTCCCGCACATTGATTCTCCTGGATTCCGGACATTGTTGCGCAACGGCGCAACAATTCCGGAATGACGAGATGCTGGCGGAACAATTCCGGAATGACGGGGGTGTGAAAATTACAAAATCACACCCCCGCCCAAACAAACGTCATCCTGATAAAATACAATCGATTGTCCTGGCGTGATGGCACGCTGGGGTTCGGGGAAGGTGATGTGAGCGATGCCGTTTTCGATTTTTTCTACCATGCAATGTTGGTCGGTTTGACGATAGCGGATTTTGGCTGTGCAGTTGAATGGCAGCGCCGGCGCTTCTTCAGAAATCCAATGCAGTTGTGTCGCAGTGAGTGCGTTTGCAAATAATAAGGAATTATCGACGCCTTGATCGACGATTAACACATTGCGTTTCAAATCTTTTTTAACGACATACCAGGGTGATTCGGGTGCATTTTTAACGCCGCCGATGCCGATGCCTTGGCGTTGGCCGATGGTGTAATACATGAGTCCATCGTGTTTGCCGATGATTTTGCCGTCAGGCGTTTCGATGTCTCCCGGTTTTGCGGGCAAATACTGGCTTAAGAATTTTTTAAAGTTGCGTTCACCAATAAAACAAATGCCGGTGCTGTCTTTTTTGTCGAAATTTCTGAAGCCCGCTGCTTTAGCTAATGTGCGTATTTCTGATTTTTGTAATTCGCCTACGGGGAAAAATGATTTTTCTAATTGTTGTTGGTTGATGAGATGTAAAAAATAACTTTGATCTTTGTTGGGATCGAAGCCTTTTAATAATCGATATTTATTATTCACTTTGTCTTTTCGAACGAAATGTCCGGTTGCAATGCAATCGGCACCGAGTTTTATAGCGTAATTTAAAAACGCTTTAAACTTAATCTCTTTATTACATAATACATCGGGATTCGGTGTGCGACCGGCTTTATATTCATCTAAAAAATAGGTAAAAACATTATCCCAATATTCAGTCGCAAAATTAACGGCGTGCAATCGAATACCCATGTGTTTGCAGACATTTTTGGCATCTGTAAAATCTTCGGCCGCGGAACATATACCGATGGGGATTTCTTCTTCATCTTCTTCCCAATTTTGCATAAAAAGGCCTTCGACGCGATAACCCTGCTGTTTTAAGAGCAGAGCAGCCACCGACGAATCGACGCCGCCGGACATGCCGACGATGATGAATATGTTTTTGTTTGATGTGTTCATAAAAAATATGTCTCAGTTCAGAGGACGCTTCACTGTTATGACTCATGCGAACAGACTGGTCTCAGCTCAGAGGACGCAATTACTTCGATTTAATTTGTCTGCCGGCATTCCAACCTGCCATAAATTTTTCGCGTAAGTTAGAAGGACACACATCACCGGGTTCTAAACCCCCGACACCCATTTCATATCCGTGTTGATAGGTACAATAAGTTTGAATGCCGTAGTTATAGCCATCTAAATAGCTGTTTAACTCAAGCGGACTGCCGGCTGCCGGACAAAAATCGCCGCGAATGGTTTTGATTTTATCTTTAGAAGCGCCATTGCGTCCATCGGTAACGCCTTCGTCTTTCGTTGGCGTGCAATATTGCTTAACCCCTGCATTCCAACCATTGCTATACAGTTCGGTGTTAATATTCATTTTGAATTTTAAACAATCTTGTTCACTTTGCGATAAGTCGCGCGGGTTTTTGCCGGCGGCGCCATCCATTACGCCTTCACCATACCAATTCATCGTTTGACATTCTTGTGGCATCAGATGATGTACGCACCCCGCGAGTAAAAATGTAAACGACAAAAGTAATAATTTTTTCATGTAGTCTTCGTGAAATTAAAATTGTTTTACGGTTTGAATTAATTTACTGACCACGCCTTGCGCGTCACCAAATAACATATGTGTGTTGTCTAAGAAAAACAACGGGTTTTGTACGCCCGAAAACCCGGTGCCTTCGCCACGTTTGACCGCAAAAATATCTTTCGCTTTATCAACATTTAAAATGGGCATGCCATAAATCGGGCTGTCTTTTTTATTGCGCGCATCGGGATTGACAACATCATTTGCGCCGATGACAATCGCGACATCGGTTGTGGCGAATTCATCATTGATTTCTTCTAAATCAAAAATCAAATCGTATGGTACGCCCGCTTCGGCTAACAACACATTCATATGGCCTGGCATGCGTCCAGCAACGGGGTGAATGGCAAATTTCACAGTGATATTTTTTTCTAATAATAATTTGGCAAGTTCCCACACTTTATGTTGTGCTTGCGCAACGGCCATTCCGTAACCGGGGACAATAACGATTTTGGAGGCGTAAGCGAGCATTGATGCAGCATCGTTAATTTCCATGGGTTTCATTTCACCGGTTGTTTCACCGCTGCCCGATGCAGTTTCACCAAAATTACTAAATAAAATATTGGCCATCGAACGATTCATTGCGCGAGCCATGAGTTGTGTGAGCAAGGTGCCGGCTGAACCCACAATGGTGCCGGCAATAATCATGGCGGGATTTTGCAACGCAAATCCTTCTGCGGCAACCGCTAAACCGGTTAATGCATTGTACAGTGAAATAATGACGGGCATATCTGCGCCTCCAATGGGCACCGTTATGGCGACGCCGAGTAATAAACTGATGGCAAATAACGAGGATAAGAGCCATAAATTATTAGGCACGAGGACAACATACACGGCGAGCGTGATCATGCCGATGAAAATGAGCGCATTCACTAATTTTTGTTGATAGAAACGCCAGGCTTTTTTCATCCAACCTTGTAATTTTAAAAATGCAATTAAACTGCCGCTAAATGAAATGCTGCCAATCAACGCGCCGACGATGGTGATGATCATCAAGGTATCGGAATTCGTTGTGGTTGCGCGCAGTAATTCAATCGCCGAAATCGTGGCGGCTGAACCGCCGCCTAATCCGTTAAATAATGCAATCATTTGTGGCATGTCGGTTATTTTAACTTTTTTACCCGCATAAAGCGCCAGGCCCCCGCCGATTAAGATCGCAATCAACATTAAAGGGATATGCGCTATCTCTGGATCGGCCAAGGTGGCAACCGTTGCGAGAAACATCCCGAGACCCGCCCAAATAATGCCGCGTTTTGCGGTCACCGGCGAGCTCATGCCCTTTAAACCGAAAATAAACAATATGATTGCGATGAAATAAGAGACCGTAATGATGTTCGGCATCAAATTTGTAATGAATGCGCTCATTATTTATCTCCCTTCTTTTTAAACATGGCGAGCATGCGTTCGGTCACCACATAACCGCCGACGACATTGCCAGCGGCCAGCATGACAGAAATAAATCCGATGATTTCAGTGGTTAAGGAATTGGCTTCAGACAGCGCGACCATCGCGCCGACGAGCACAATGCCGTGAACGAAGTTCGAGCCAGACATCAGTGGCGTATGTAAAATAACGGGTACGCGCGAAATAATTTCGTAACCGGTGAATGCAGCCAAGACAACAATATATATTGCAATATAACCTTCGAAGCTAATCATTTGGTTTCTCCTTCTACGATTTGGCGAATTTTTTCATTCACAATTTTTCCGTCATGTGTCACTGCTGTTTGCGCAATGATTTCATCATCCCAATTTAGTTGCACCTGTCCCTCTTTAATGATCAGTTGTAATAAATTAAAAATATTTTTACTATACATTTCGCTGGCATGGATGGCTAACGAACTGGGCACGTTGGTGGGCCCGCAAATGGTGATGCCGTGGTAATCAATCGTTTTGTTGGGTTCAGTTAATTCGCAGTTGCCACCTAATTCGGCGACTAAATCAACAATGACGCTGCCTGGACGCATTTGATCGAGAATTTCTTTTGTAATAATGATGGGCGCTTTTTTGCCAGGCACACCGGCCGTACAGATGATGGCGTCAGCGGATACAAAATGTTTAGTCAGAGCAGCTTTTTGTTTACGTTTTTCATCGTCTGTTAATTCGCGGGCATAACCGCCGGTGCCAGTTGCCGCCACATCGATTTGAATAAAACGTGCGCCGAGGGATTCCGCTTGCTCTTTGGTTTCGGGGCGGACATCATACGCTTCGACAATGGCGCCTAAACGATGCGCGGTGGCAATGGCCTGCAAGCCGGCGACGCCAACACCGATAATTAATATTTTTGAAGGACGAATCGTGCCAGCCGCAGTTGTTAACATGGGCAATAGTTTAGATAAGGTGTTTGCAGCAATGAGAGCGCCTTTGTATCCAGCGATGGAGGCTTGTGAAGATAACGCATCCATATTTTGTGCGCGTGAAATACGCGGAATCATTTCCATTCCAAAACTCGTGATCTTTTTTGCAACGAGTTTTTTTACTAAATCGATTTGTTGATAAGGATTCAAAAATGAAATTAAAATGGCGCCGGATTTCATTTGACCAATTTCATCGAGATTCGGCGGCTGCACTTTGATCAAAATATCCGCTTTTGCGTAAATATTTTTCTCGATTTGTGTGTTGGTGTAGTCGGTATCTTTCTGGAAGATATGCTCACCCATGCTCGATTCGATAGCGATGTTGAGTCCGAGTGCGCTGAATTTTTTTATTAAAGAAGGAACGAGTGCGGTACGTTTCTCGCCCGGATATGTCTCTTTGGGTATGGCCAGTGTGAGAGTCATTGTGGATCTCCATCAAGTGTTAATTTGCACATATTACATATCAATATTGAATCATATTCTGAGCGAAATACAACCCTCCTTCAGACTCATTTCATATTGGAAAACTCTGATACTTGACCGCTGGAGCCAGGAACTATATTCTAATATTTTAATGTAGGAGATACAATGATGGATATAGGCGTGATTGGCTTGGGTCGAATGGGTATGAACATGGTCTTTCGTCTGTTAGAAGGGCGGCACCGTGTCGTAGCGTATAACCGTAGCCCTGAAAAAACAGATGTTGCAGTCTCAAAAGGGGCAAAAGGCGCAAAAACCTTAGAAGAATTAGTTAAAGCATTGCCTACGCCGCGCGTGGTGTGGATGATGGTGCCAGCAGGTCAAACAACGACCAATATGTTGGAACAATTGTTTCCATTATTATCGCCTAACGATATTGTGGTTGACGGGGGCAATTCAAATTATAAAGATTCCATGGTGCGTGCGCGGCTATGCAAAAAACATAATCTTCATTTTTTAGACATTGGTGTGAGTGGTGGTGTGTGGGGATTAAAAATTGGATATTGTATGATGGCCGGTGGCGATAAAAAGATTTTCGATTATGTCGAGCCACTCTTAAAAACATTGGCGCCACCCGATGGGTATGCCTATATGGGTGATCATGGTTCGGGCCATTATGTTAAAATGATTCATAATGGTATCGAGTATGCTTTGTTGCAAGCTTACGGCGAAGGGTTTGAAATTTTAAAAGCAAAAAAAGAATTTAATTTAGATTTGCATAAAATTTCACATTTATGGAATCAGGGAAGTGTTGTGCGTTCTTGGTTGTTGGAGTTGGCCGAAAATGCCTTATCGAATGATCCCACATTAGATTTAATTCAAGGCTATGTTGAGGATTCGGGTGAAGGTCGTTGGACGGTGCAAGAAGCCATAGATCAAGACGTTGATGCGCCAACGATTGTGTTGTCATTGTTGCAGCGATTTCGTTCTCGCAAGTCCGAGTCATTTAGTGCAAAGTTTATTGCCGCGTTGCGCAACCAATTTGGTGGCCATGCGGTCAAGAAAAAGTAAGGATAAGTTATGTCAAGACAAACGTCCAAGGTCATTAAAAGTCAATTTTTATCGGTTTGCCAAATGAATGATTCATTTAAGCCGCAGCCATTTTTAATGATTGTATTTGGTGGGGCAGGCGATTTAAGTCGCCGCAAATTATTGCCGGCATTATATCATTTATATTGTGATAAACAGATTGTGGATTTTATTATTTTGGGGGTGGGGCGTACAGAACGTTCAGACGAAGAGTATCGCGTTGAAATGGGCGAGTATGTATCTCGGTATTCGGGCGATCTTTTTGATAAAGCCAAGTGGGAGTCATTTGCCAGCCATTTGCGTTATATCTCGGGCGATGTGAGCGATGCGAAACTCTATGTAGCGTTACGCACGCAGACCGATAGCCTCATGAAAAAAATAGGCATGAATAACCTCTTGTATTATTTATCTGTGCCGATCGGTGTTGTATCCGTGATTATTGATCAGATGGCGCAGCAAAGAAGTTGGTTAAAGCAAAAACAGTCAAAAGTAATTATTGAAAAACCATTTGGCAAAGATCGTGATTCAGCAAAAGCATTAAACACAAAGGTGCTGGAGGTTTTTGAAGAATCACAGATTTATCGTATTGATCATTATCTCGGGAAAGAAACAGTACAAAATATTTTGTTTTTTCGTTTTGCCAATAGTATTTTCGAGCCGATTTGGAAACGTAATTATATTGACCACGTTGAAATTTCAGTGACGGAAAGCGAAGGAGTTGGGACGCGAGGAGATTTTTACGAAGAGTCTGGCATCATTCGTGATGTCGTGCAAAATCATTTGTTGCAATTGGTTTCCTTAGTGGCGATGGAGCCGCCGGTGGGTTTTGAAGCCAATTTAATTCGTGATGAAAAATTAAAGGTATATCGCTCTATACGACAATTTACACCGGAAGAAATTGCAGAAAATACCGTGATTGGGCAATATGGTGCAGGTACTGTTGATGAAAAGACAGCAGTTGCCTATCGAAAAGAAGCGAAAGTTAATTCAAAATCGGTGACGCCTACGTTTTTTGCAGGTCGATTTTTTGTGGATAACTGGCGTTTAGCGGGCGTGCCCATTTATGTGCGTACGGGTAAGCGGTTAAAAAAGCGCGTCACTGAATTGGTGGTTTATTTTAAACATCCGCCGTTGAAATTATTGGGATGTGGACATGAAGAAATGCCGCCCAATGCGGTGGTGATGAGTATTACGCCGCATGAATCAATTAATATTTGTTTTAGTGTTAAGCTGCCGGGCATGGTGGATCGCGCCTATCCGGTCAAAATGTCATTTGATTATCAAGAAACCTTTGGTCGAGATTATTCGCCTTACGAACGGTTATTGATTGATTGCATGAAGGGCGATCAAACGTTATTTCCGGGCGCGGAAGAAATTGAGTGCATGTGGTCGATTGTCGATCCGATTATTCGTTATTGGGAGGAAAAAGGGGATAAACATCTGCCGATTTATGAAGCGGGCACATGGGGACCTGAAGCAGCGGATCGATTGATGCAAGAAGACGGAAATGAATGGCGTTGTTATGAGAAATAATGTCATAGTTTTAGATGATGTTGATGTGATGGCTGAATTTATGGTTCAGCGTTTTGTTGAGCTGTATGAAGAGGCATTATCTGCGCGGAATCAATTTGTTGTTGCGTTATCTGGCGGCAATGCGCCCGTTAAATTTTATCAGATGCTGGCAACCTGTGACAAAATTGATTGGCATAAAGTGCATGTTTTTTTAGTTGATGAACGTTTTGTTGCACTGGATCACGATGATAATAATTATCATCTGTTACGCGTTAATTTATTAGATCGTATTAAATTGTCCGAAAAAAATAGTCATTATGTGCCGATCACTGATTCAGTTGTTAAGTCTGCGCGTCAATATGAAAAACAAGTTGACGATTTTTTTGCAATGTCAGGTAAACAATGGCCGCAATTTGATTTAATTATGTTAGGCGTAGGGTTGGATGGTCATACGGCATCGTTGTTTCCCGATAGTGCTGAGTTATTAGAAGAAACGCATCGTGTTGTTGCCGTTGAAACGTCGCATGCGAATTATCAGCGCATTACAATCACATTGCCAGTGATTAATTATGCGCGTCATGTGATTTTTTATGTGAGTGGTGCAGCAAAAAAAGAAATTATGCATCGCATTATCGATGATTCAGATCAATCATTGCCGGCATCACATGTTGCGCCGACACAGGGGACATTAACGTTTATTTTAGACCACCCTGCTGCAGCTCAGAGCTGCTGAAATTACCCTACCTAGAAGCCTTGCTGTGACTCACTATCCGCAGCTCAGAGCTGCACGGATTAAAATTTTGTAAGCGATTACTGACAAAGTTGCTCTGAGCTGCTCTAAGGCAGGCTGCGCCTGGTGTTACAGAGCTCAGCACTGTATACTCGCGATCATGAAAATTCTTTCACTCGATACCTCGACATCTGCTTGTTCCGTGGCCTTGATGATCGATGATCAGATCAGTGCTCATTGTTCAATTGCACCCCGACAGCATGCTAAATTGATTTTGCCCGCCGTTGATAAATTATTGCATGATGCTGAGTTATTTCTGTCAGATCTTGATGCTATCGCTTTTTGTCAAGGACCGGGTTCATTTACCGGCATTCGATTGGCGGCAAGTCTGGTGCAGGGATTGGCGTATGGCGCAGATTTACCGGTGATTCCAGTATCAACATTGGCAGCGATGGCGTTGGGTGCGTATCGAAAATTTGGCGTGTCACGCGTATTGCCGGCACTGGATGCAAAAATGGGACAAATTTATTGGGCAGCGTATCATCTGGTTGATGAAAAAACCGTTGAAGCGATTAGAGTTGATTCTCTTGCCGATCCTGAGCAGATGGTGATGCCGAGCACTGGGGAATGGATCGGTGTTGGCGATGGTTGGCAATCTTATGGTTTAAAAGCGGCGTGTAATCATCGCCTGATCGCCGTGCATCAAGAATTTTATCCGCAAGCGAGAAGCATTTTGGCGTTTGCGGCAGATCAATTGCAAAAAGGAAAAGGAATATCAGCGTGTCATGTATTACCGATATATCTACGCGATGACGTTGTATCATAAAAAACGATGCTAACCATACTCGATACAATACAAAGTGATTTATTGCAGACCTTGTCGGATCATCTGTGCGCGAAATATTCCCCGCATGAGTCCGAAATTATTATGCTGTTTATTCGACGTTGTTGTGCGTCGGTTGCGTTAGAAGATTTAAGAACGCATAGTGTTGACCATTTGTTGCATGCATTGCTTTCTTTATGGCATCACATTCAAGCCCGCTTGCCAGGTCAACTAAAAGTGCGAGTCTATAATCCAGAACATGAAGTTGATGGTTGGCCGTCAACACATACCGTTGTTGAAATATCTAATGATGATATACCTTTTTTGGTGGACTCTGTGCGTTCAACGATTAATGATCAGGGCATCTTGATTAATCTGATGATGTATACGGGTGGGATGCAAGTCAGGCGCGATAAATCATTTAAAATTATTGATATTTTATCTTATGAGTCGTTGATAGCGAAGGGTAGTACAGAGGCGCCGATTTATGTTGAATTAGATCGAAAACTCGATGTGGATAAAATTGAAAAATTACAGACAGCGTTAGAAAAATCTTTGCAAGATAATAGTAAAGCCGTTAACGATTGGTTGCTGATGCAAAAACAAGTTCAGTTGGCTAAACAGTGGCTAATGCCGCGCGCAGATGGAAAATTTCAGCAAGAAATAAATGAGGCGCGTGATTTTTTAGAGTGGATGCTGGCTGAAAATTTTATTTTTTTAGGTGTTCGAGACTATTGTATTTTGCAAAATAACTGCAAATACGAATTGGTTCCGGTTAAAGATTCTGGTCTGGGGGTTTTGAGCAACACTGATCGGTGTGAATTACCTTGTTATTTTTTGGATCCTGCTTCGAAAGCATTTCAATTGGCCATTTCGCCGCGTCCTATTGTGCTGGTAAAAACAGATATTCAATCTCACGTGCGCCGCCACGATTATATGGATTGTGTGATCATTAAAAAATGGGATGCGGAGGGCCGGGTGATCAGCGAACGACATTTTGTTGGCTTATATACATCGGTGACCTACCGCACCAATCCGGCGCAGGTGCCTATTTTGCGTTTTAAAATTCAGCAAATTTTAGAACGTTCGCAATTGCCGAGTCGGAGTAGTTACGCGTGGCGAGCGATGCGAAATATATTAGAAGACTTGCCGCGTGATGATTTATTGCAAGGTGCGCGGTCAGAGTTGCTCGAATTATCCAAGGGCATTTTGCATTTACAAGAACGTCAGCGTGTGCGTTTGTTCGTGCGGGAAGATGTATTTAGACGCTTTTATTCTTGTTTGGTCTATGTGCCGCGTGATCATTTTAATACGGAGCTGCGCCAAAAAATCGGGCAAATTTTAAAAGAAGAATTAAAGGGCATATCGATTACCTTTGAGACGAATTTTTCTAAATCGGTTTTGGCGCGGATTCATTTTATGGTGTCGGTTGATCCAGAAGAATTACGACAACCTGATTTTGGCGCGATTGAAAAATGCTTAATCATTGCGGCTCGGTCGTGGCATGATGATTTTTTGAGTGCGCTCATCGCTTATTACGGTGAAGATAAAGCGTTTCATTATGCGGCGCGTTATCGCCGGGCATTCCCGGCGGGATATAAAGAACAATTCAGCGCGCGCTCAGCCGTATTTGATATCCATTATATGGAAAATTTGACGATTGACAATCCCGTAGAAATTAATATTTATCAAGATAAAAAAATATTTCACTTTAAATTATTTCGTTGCAATCATCATCTTCCATTATCAGATGTGTTGCCGATGTTTGAAAACTTGGGATTGCGTGTGCTGGATGAATGTCCGCATAAAATTACTTTTCCGAATGGGGACATCGTTTGGATTAATGATTTTGAAGTGACCGGCGGTATTGTGCAGAATGTTGATATTGCATTGAATGAAAACAACGTTAAAGAGGTATTTAAAGCCATCTGGGATGGGCGAACTGAAAGCGATCGATTTAATCAGTTGATATTGGTGGCGGGTATTGCTTGGCGCGAAGTGATGATGTTGCGTACGTATGCCAGATATTTAAAACAGATTGGAATCGCTTACAGTCAAACGTATATTGCTGAAACGCTTATTGCCAATGCCGCCATTACAAAACAATTAGTTGTGCTGTTTCATCTGTGTTTTGATCCAACGGTGGTGCGAGATGTCAACGAGACGCAGCGCATTGAAAATCAGATTATACAGGCATTAAATGATGTGGCGAGTTTAGATCAGGATAAAATCATCAGACGATATTTGAATGTATTGAGCGCAACGCTGCGCACTAATTTTTATCAACAAACAGAAACAAGCGCGGCGAAAAAATATTTTTCATTCAAATTTGATTCGCATAAAATCGCAGAATTGCCAGAGCCTTGGCCGACGTATGAGGTATTTGTGTATTCGCCTGAGTTTGAAGGAATACATTTGCGCGCGGCTAAAGTCGCGCGCGGGGGATTGCGATGGTCAGATCGTCGGGAGGATTTTCGAACAGAAGTGTTGGGGCTGATGAAAGCGCAGCAAGTGAAAAACTCTTTAATTATTCCGCAAGGGGCTAAAGGGGGGTTCGTTGTTAAATGCCTATTGCCGACCGATGAGCGACAGGTGCGTCGAGATAAAGGCATTGCTTGTTATAAAGATTTTATTCGCGGCTTATTGGATATCACCGATAACTTAAAGGGGCAGCAAATTGTTATGCCTGATTCTGTGGTGCGTTATGATGATGACGATTCTTATTTAGTTGTTGCGGCGGACAAAGGGACGGCTGATTTTTCTGATATGTCAAAGCAATTTAGAAATGTCACCTGCCCAGCAATTTAGAAATGTCACCTGCT